>CAVCBH010000033.1:0-45086 GCA_963600375.1 bacterium
TTTGCTATGCCCTTTATTTCGTGGCTGTTTTCTACTTACTTGTTTCAAACTTTCCTCCTTTCTTACGTTTTAACGTCCGTAAAGTTTTGTTACATCATAAAGACGTTTTGCAACATCGCTGGTAAGGAGTTCCTTCTTCACACGGTAAGTCCAGTTGCCTTCGGCTTTTCCTGGTGTGTTCATACGGCAGTCGCTTCCCTGACAGAATAAATCCTGAACTGGAATTAATGCGAAACGGGCAGGTGAGCCGAAACAGGTACGGATGAAGTCCCAGCTAACCTGAGAAGCGTCTGTGTTCATGTAGCGGCGTACTTTATCGCGGGCTTTTTCGGATGCAGTTGCATACCAGCCTGTAGTTGTATCGTTGTCATGTGTTCCTGTATAGCATACGCAGTTGTATGGCTGATTATAAGGAAGGTAACTACTGTCATCGTCCTCAAATGCAAACTGAAGAATCTTCATGCCTGGTAATCCAAACTTGTCGCGTAATGCGCGTACATCATCAGTAATAATACCAAGGTCTTCTGCGATGATTGGAGGTTCTTCTCCGAAAGTCTTAATTAATACTTCAAAGAATTCATCCTTCGGTCCGTCAACCCATTTACCATTTAAGGCAGTTTCAGCATCGGCAGGAATCTCCCAGTAGCTTTCTAAACCACGGAAATGGTCGATACGAACGATGTCGCTTAATAGGAACTGTGTTTTGAAACGTTCCATCCACCATTCATAATTCGTCTTTTTGTGATACTTCCAGTCATAGAGAGGGTTGCCCCATAACTGACCTGTTGCGCTGAAATAGTCTGGCGGTACTCCGGCTACAACAGTAGGAAATCCATCGGAATCTACCTGGAACAGTCTTGGCTCTGCCCACACATCAGCACTGTCACCGGAAACGAAGATAGGGATATCTCCGATTAAAAGAATATCACGCTCGTTAGCGTAAGCCTTTAACTGGCTCCACTGACGGAAAAATGTCCACTGCAGGAACTTCTCATAAAGAATCTCGTCTTCAAACTCACGCTCGATCACTGCCTTTTGAGACTTTGTTGGTTTGCGGTATTTCTTCTCCCAATCTAACCAGTGAACGCCGCCCTTGGACTTCTTAATTGCCATAAACATCGCATAATCGTCAAGCCAGTGTGCGCTCTTGCTAAAAAGTGCAAGCTCAGATTTTAACTGATTATCTTCTGGAAGTTCTTTAAAGCGGGTAAATGCTTTTTTGAAAAGTTCTTCTTTGTATTCTCCTACAGCAGCGAAATCTACTTCTTCTTCTGGAAAATGAGGAACATTACTTAAATCAGCCTCTGTGAGAAGTCCTTCTTCTTTCAGAAGTTCTGGACTGATTAATAATGGCTGTCCTGCAAAAGAGGAGAAGCACTGGTAAGGACTGTTATGTCCGCCGGTAGGTCCAAGTGGAAGTGTCTGCCATAAATGCTGACCGCATTCCTGTAAGAAATCTACGAAACGGTATGCTTCCGGACCCAGGTCTCCAATACCAAACCTGCCTGGTAAAGAAGTTGGGTGAACCAGAATACCGGAGAGACGGCGCATTCTTTTTAATAGTGAAAATTTATCGTTCATACGAACCTCCCTTAAATTAAGTAGTACTGATGAATATTATACTGAATTTTGACAAAAATCGCAATGATTGATGAATGGGAATTTGCCGCAGGCAGGACAGACGCACCCGAAGAGAGAAGAGACCCTATATTTGTGTCGATTTTATAGAACTTATTTTTGGATAGATTTTCCCGAGATATTCAGAGTTCCTTTTCTGGTTGTTTCTAACCATATTTTAATACAACTCAAATTTTGAATCAAAAATCAAGAATTTCACATAAAAACTATCTTGAATCAAATTTATAAGCAGTTTTTCCAAAGCTTTTATAATTAGAAGATTTTCTTTAATCTTGCTAAAGACAGAACCTTGCCCGTTGCATACTCCTCAGATGTGGCCTGGGAGCAAGTGATGGATGCGAGCGCGCTAAGCGAACATTCATCACGCCGCGACGAAAGTCACATCTGAGGAGTATGCAACGGGCAAGGTTCGTCTGTTTCTCCAACTAAACAAAACTCTAAAATTTTCAGAAAAACGCCATGTAAAAGTTTATATAAAATTTTTATATAAAAATTTAGGTGACAAAACGTTTAAAACAAACAAAACTGGAAAAACAATGCAAAAATCATTGTGAAATTGCATAAAATGTGCGCCTGTCATATAGGTATATTTCACATATTTGATTTTTTGAGCTTCTTTTTGATGAAAAGTTATTGAAAAAGTTATATAAAAATTTTATAATGAACACAGCAAGGAGGACAGAGACATGAAAGCCAGTATAAAACAGATTAGTGAGATTACAGGCTTCTCTTCGGCGACCATTTCTAATGCGCTGAATCACAAGAAAGGTGTGAATCAGAAGACCGCAGAAAGAATCTTTCAGGTGGCGAAGGAGATTGGATATATCTCAGAGAATAAAATTACAAAAATAAAACTGGTTATCTACAAGAGAAACGGGTTGATTATTGATGACTCGCCTTTCTTCCCTATTTTATTGAAGGGAGTAGAGAATGAGTGCCGGGCTTCTGGATATGAGATGGTTATATGTAATGTAGATCGTAACGACCCGGATTATGAAGAACAGGTAAAGCTGATTCTGAATGATACCTCTTCTGCGATACTTTTGCTTGGAACAGAGATGATGGATGAGGATTTTCCTTTATATATGAGTGGGAATTGCCCGATGGTGCTTTTGGATTGCTGGAGTTCGAATTATTCTGTGAACGCTGTGCTTATTAATAATGCGGATTCAGCGGTAATGGCAGTACAGTACCTTATTAATAAGGGGCACAGAGAGATAGGATATCTCAGAGGAAGATTTCGAATCAAGGCATTTACTTCCCGGTGTGCGGGATATAGCAGAGCACTTTCCAAGAATAATATTGAGCTAAACAGTCAGTACATTTTCACAGTAAGTACCACGATGGATGGTGCTTATAAAGATATGAAGCAGTATCTGGCGAAGGGAGCGAAGATGCCGACGGCATTTTTTGCGGATAACGACATGATAGCTTTTGGATGTATCAAGGCTTTGCAGGAAGCAGGATACAGAGTACCGGAAGATATTTCGGTTGCAGCATTTGATGATCTTCCGTTCTGCGAGATTTCTTCACCGCGACTGACGACGATCAAAGTATTTAAATACGAGATGGGCCAGATTGCAGTCAGACGATTGATAGAAGTCATGAAGGACGGCAGTAAAATAAATACAAAGACACAGGTATGTACGGAGTTTGTAGAGCGCGACAGCGTGATCGATTTAAACTCCGCCTCAAAAAAAGGAGGAAATTAGAGGATGGATAAGGTAGTACTTGGTTTTGCACCAACAAGAAGAGCGATTTTCTCAGCACCGGCTGCTGTAGTATATCGAGGATTAACAGCAAAGAGATTAAAAGAGTTAAATGTAGACTTCGTAGATATTGATGATGTAAACGATGAAGGTCTTCTTTATGATGATGCCGGAATGGAAAAGATCTACGAAAAGTTCAGAGATGCAAAAGTAGATGGTTTATTCGTTCCTCACTGTAACTTCGGTACAGAATACGAAGTATGCCGCCTGGCCAGGAAGTTAAATGTTCCTGTTTTATTATGGGGACCAAGAGACGAATGTCCAGATGAGAACGGTATGCGTCTTCGTGACAGCCAGTGTGGATTATTTGCAACAGGTAAAGTTTTAAGAAGATTCGGAATTCCATTTACATATCTAAAGAACTGCAACCTTGAAGATGAGTGCTTTGCAGAGGGAATTGACCGTTTCTTAAGAGTTTGTAATGTAGTAAAAGCATTCCGTAATACAAGAGTTCTTCAGATTTCCACAAGACCATTTGATTTCTGGTCAACAATGTGCAACGAAGGCGAATTACTTGAGAAGTTCGGAATTCAGCTTTCCCCGATCCCAATGCCAGAGTTAACTCAGGCAATGAAGGATGTAAAGGAAAACTCTCCAGAAGAGATCAAAGAAGTAACAGATTACTGCCGTGAGAAAATGTGCATTAAAGTTACACCAGAACAGCTTGATAACGTAGCAGCATTAAAGATCGCTATGACAAGATTAGGAAAGAAGTACGGATGTAACTGTGGAGCAATCCAGTGCTGGAATGCACTTCAGGATGAAATCGGAATCATGCCATGTGCAGCAAACGCACTTTGTAATGATGAAGGATTCCCGATTGCATGTGAGACAGATATCCACGGAACAATTACTTCTGTGTTAGTAGAGGCTGCAGCAATGGGAGAGACAAGATCTTTCTTCGCTGACTGGACCGTTCGTCATCCATATAATGACAACGCAGAGCTTTTACAGCACTGTGGTCCATGGCCGATCTCCATCGCCAAAGAAAAACCAACGATCGATACACCAGTTGCATTTGACTGTTCCGGTTCTTTAATGGCACAGGCAAAAGATGGAGAACACATTTCCTTAGTACGTTTCGATGGAGATAACGGAGAATACTCCTTGCTTCTTGGAAACGCTAAGACAGTAGATGGCCCTTATACAAAGGGTACATATATGTGGGTTGAAGTTGAGAACCTTGACCGCTTAGAAGATAAACTGGTTCAGGGACCTTACATTCACCACTGCGTAGGTGTTCATCAGGATGTTGTACCTGTATTATACGAAGCATGTAAGTACATCGGTGTTACACCAGACTTATACGACCCAATCGAGGAAAAAGTAAAAGCTGTTATCCGCGGTGAAAAGGTAGAAAAATAATTAATAATTTAAGTTGACAATTGCAATTTGATAACTATTCAGATTCAGATCAGTTTTTGAAGGCTGCTTACATGAAAAATATATAACAAAAAATATATAGTGAAGCAAACTTATTTGCAAAAGAGCATTAAAGAAGAATTCTGGATAGTTATCTCATTCATTTACATTTATATGGGAGGCATAAACGTGAATTTAGAAGCATTATCCTTTGAATGCAGACAAAATGTCCTTGATATGATCATGGAAGGAAGAGCCGGTCATATCGGTGGAGACTTCAGTGTAATGGATATCCTCATTACTCTGTATTTTAAACAGATGAACATTAGTCCTGACAATCTTGACGATCCTGACAGAGATTTATTTGTTATGAGTAAAGGACATTCCGTAGAAGCATACTATGCTGTTCTTGCAGCAAAAGGCTTCTTAGATATCGACGATGTAATTAAGAACTTCTCTAAATTTGGTTCTCCATACATCGGACATCCAAACAACAAACTTCCAGGAATCGAGATGAACTCCGGTTCCCTTGGACACGGACTTCCAGTTTGTGTTGGTATGGCACTTGCAAACAAGATGGATGGAAAGACAGGCCGTGTTTACACAGTTTTAGGTGATGGCGAGTTAGCAGAAGGTTCTGTATGGGAAGGTGCTATGGCAGCCGGACATTACAAGTTAGATAATCTTTGTGCAGTGATCGACAGAAACCGTCTTCAGATTTCCGGTAACACAGAAGATGTTATGGCTGATGATGACTTAGATGCACGTTTCCGCGCATTTGGATGGAACTCTATTCATGCACAGGGTAACAATATCGAAGCGTTAAATGAAGCATTTGAAGAAGCAAAGACCTGCAAAGGAAAACCAACGGTAATTATCGCAGATACAATTAAAGGTTACGGCGGTGGCGAGATCATGGAAAACAAAGCAGACTGGCACCACAAAGTACCTACACAGGAAATGTATGAGACAATTTCCGCTGAACTTTTAAAGAGGAGGGACGCAGCAAATGAATAAAATTGCAAACCGTCAGGTAATCTGTGAGACATTAATGGAACAGGTAAAAGAGGATAAAAGCATTGTTGCTTTATGTAGTGATTCCCGTGGATCTGCATCCATGACACCATTTTTCAATGCTTATCCTGAAAACAGTATAGAAGTGGGTATTGCAGAGCAGAACTTAGTAAGTATTTCTGCCGGCATGGCAAAATGTGGCAAAAAGCCTTTCTGCTTCTCTCCTGCAAGCTTTATTTCTACAAGAAGTTATGAGCAGGCAAAGGTTGACGTTGCTTACTCTAACACAAACGTTAAGTTAGTTGGTATCAGTGGCGGTATCAGCTATGGCGAACTTGGAATGAGCCATCATTCCGCACAGGATATTGCGGCAATGAGCGCAATTCCTAACATGAGAGTGTATCTGCCAAGTGACAGATTCCAGACAAAACACCTCATTGAAGCGTTATTAAAAGATGAAAAACCAGCTTACATCCGTACAGGACGTAACCCGGTAGAAGATATTTACTCCGAAGAGAACTGCCCATTTGAGATGGACAAAGCTACTGTGATCAAAGAAGGTACAGACGTTGTATTAATCGGCTGTGGCGAGATGGTAAGACCTTGCGTAGAAGCAGCAGAGATTCTTGAAAAAGAAGGAATCAGCGCAACAGTTCTTGATATGTACTGTGTAAAACCTTTAGACACAGAAGCAATCATCAAGGCGGCTACAAACGCAAAAGCAGTTGTAACAGCAGAAGAACATGCTCCATTTGGTGGCCTTGGTTCCATGGTAGCACAGGTTGTCGGTGCAAATTGTCCTAAGAAAGTAATCAATGTAGCATTGCCAGACGCACCAGTAATCACTGGTAATTCCAAAGCAGTATTTGACTACTACGGAATGAACGGCGAAGGCATTGCAGCAAAAGCAAAAGAGGCTTTAGCATAATTATGAAGAAGTACGTATTGGGTATTGATCAGAGTACGCAGGGAACAAAAGGTATTATTTTTGACGGTTCAGGTAAGATTATTGCCCGAACTGACCTTGCACATGATCAGATTATAAATGAAAAAGGCTGGGTAGAACATAACCCGGACCAGATTATGAAAAATGTTATTCAGGTCGTAAAGAATGTTGTGGAGAAGGCGGGCATTGATAAAGAAGAGATTCTTACCCTGGGTATCAGTAATCAGCGTGAGACCGCAGTATGCTGGAACAAAAAGACTGGCAGACCGGTTTACAATGCGATCGTATGGCAGTGTGCCCGTGGTGAAGCAATCTGTAACAAGATTGCAGAGGACGGTTACGCACAGATGGTACAGGAACATTCCGGTATTCCACTGTCTCCATACTATTCTGCAGCAAAGATCGCATGGGTACTTCAGAATGTACCGGAAGCAAAAGAAGCGGCAGATAAGGGAGAACTTGCAGTTGGAACGATGGACAGTTACCTGGTATACCAGCTTACAAAAGACCATGCATTTAAAACAGACTATTCAAACGCCTCCCGGACACAAATGTTTAATGTGTCAGCCCTTGACTGGGATGAAGAATTAATTTCCTTATTTGGAATTAAGAAAGAAATGTTAGCAGAAATCTGTGATTCTGATGCTTTATATGGCTACACAGATTTTGATGGATATCTTGAGGAAGCCATTCCGATTCATGGTGTGATGGGAGATTCCCACGGCGCTTTATATGGACAGGGATGTGTGAAACCAGGAATGATCAAAGCAACTTACGGAACAGGTTCTTCTATTATGATGAACGTTGGCGAGAAGCCTGTTTTCAGTGATAAGGGTGTTGTTACTTCCCTTGCCTGGTCTCTTTCCGGTAAAGTAAATTATGTCTTAGAAGGAAACATTAATTACACCGGCGCAGTTATCACATGGCTGCAAAAAGACCTTGGACTGATCGCCTCCGCAAAAGAAACAGAAGACCTTGCAAAAAGTGCGAATCCAGGAGATACTACATACCTTGTACCAGCATTTACAGGTCTCGGTGCTCCGTACTGGGACAGCAAAGCAAAGGCGGTTGTAAGCGGAATCACCCGTACAACAGGAAAGGCAGAGCTGGTAAGAGCCGCACTTGACTGTATCGTTTATCAGATCAGCGATGTAGTTAACGCAATGTCAGAAGATTCCGGAATCAAAGTTGATGAGCTTCGCGTAGATGGCGGCCCAACGAAGAACGGTTATCTTATGCAGTTCCAGAGTGATATTTTAGATATTCCGGTACAGGTACCGGATGCAGAAGAATTATCTGCTATGGGACCAGCTTATGCGGCAGGAATTGCTATGGGAATGTACGAACAGACTGCATTATTTGAAAGTCTTCACCGCACCAGATTTACCCCTGAGATGGATGCGGATACAAGATGCACAAAATATACAGGCTGGAAGGAAAGCGTAGACCTTGTGCTGACAAAATAGTATAAGAAATTCTTTCAAGTGTGTTAAAATCATACCAAACTAAACAAAAAAATATAAGATTTTTTAATAAAACAGTATTGATTTCACAAAAGAATAGGAGTACACTTGTGTTAGAGTATTTCCGAAATACTTCAGAACATATTTGAATATTTCTGGAGGGTTACAATTCTCGAGATTTGCGCAGAAGGGCTAACAGCTTCTGTGTTATCTAGTATATATTTTTCAAAATGAGGAGGAAATGAAAAATGAGAATGTTTAAGAAAGTTTTAGCGGGCTTCGTTGCAGCAGCAATGGTAGCTACAATGGCTGGTTGTGGAAGCAGTAGCAGCAGTACAGATAGTGGATCAGATAAGAAGGCAGCAGAGGCTACAACAGAAGCAGCAGCTCCTGCAAAGGTTCTTAACACTAACGCAGCTAACAAACTGATCTACTGTATCACACCATCTACTTCTAATCCTTACTTCGGTACTGTTCAGACAGCATGTAAAGAAGAAGGCAAGAAGTTAGGATACAAAGTTAAATGTGTATCTCATGATGATGATGCTACAAAACAGTCCGAATTATTCGATACAGCTATTTCCGAAGGCGCATCCGCAATCGTTTGTGATAACGCCGGAGCAGATGCTTCTATCGAAGCAGTTCAGAAAGCTTATGATGCTGGAATCCCTACATTCATGGTTGACCGTGAAATCAACAAAGAAGGTCTTTGCGTATCTCAGATCGTAGCTAACAACGACCAGGGTGCTCAGGCAGCAGCAGAAGCATTAGTAGAGACAACAGGCGGAAAAGGTGACTACGCAGAATTATTAGGACTTGAGTCCGATACAAACTGCCAGGTTCGTTCTAACGCTTTCCACAGAGTTCTTGACCAGACAGACATGAAGATGGTTGCTCAGCAGTCTGCTAACTGGGATCAGACAGAAGGTCAGTCCAAAGCTGAAACAATCTTACAGCAGTATCCAGATATCGTAGCAATCGTTTGTGGTAACGACACAATGGCTTGTGGTGCAGCAGCAGCAGTAGCAGCAGCTAACCTTGACCATGACGTATATATCATTGGTGTTGACGGATCTGATGACATGAGAGACAACATCAAAGAAGGTAAAGCACTTGCAACAGCTCTTCAGCAGATCGACCAGATCACAAGAAATGCAGTTACTCAGGCTAACGATTACCTGACAAACGGAACTACAGGTCTTGAAGAGAAACAGTTAGTTGACTGTGTTGTAATCACAAAGGATAATGCAGACAAGTTAGCTAACTTTGTTTACACAGAATAAGAGAAGTTCGTAGTATATTAGTATAATTTAATTGAATCTGTTAGGTCTGAAGGGGGTTAGGCTCTCTTCAGTGTGTGGAGGGGTGCCAATGCGAGGATACTTGTTCGGCACCCTTCCCACATGTTAGAAGAAGATTGTGAATTTTGAGATTTACGATGGGATATAACTACCTTATTAACAGAAAAGCTGAGAGTGGAGAAAGGAAGAAAACCATGGCAAAACGTTTGATAAGTACTGTTTTAACAGTGGTAATGGCAGCAGTTTTATTAACAGGCTGTGTAAAGGTAGTAAAGATTGGTCATGAGGGAGAACTTACAGGGCAGAAAGAATTCAATCCCGGTGACAGTGTAGAGGCAATCTGGGATTCAGAAGTAATTCCAGAATGTCAGAATAAGGCAGTAGATGTAGCAGACATCTTAGGCAAATATGATGGCAAGCTCACAGAGATGGGCGAAGAATTTGATGGATTAAAGACAAAGGCAGCTTCTTATTATAACTATGCAGTGAAGTTAGAAGATGCAAAGATTACTGCAGTAGATAAAGATTCTTTCTACGGAACAGTAACATTAGAAGTTCCTGGATACACAGGAAAGACAGTAGTTACCTGCCAGATTGGTAAATATAGGAATTCATCTGTCCGTGATGATATGAGTTTCATTAACTTCTCTGATTTTACAAACCAGACAGAATGGGGTCAGGTAAATACAAGTATGCTTGAAAAAGTTGAAGAAGCAGTTGTAAAACCTGTATATGATGACCTGACAGAAGGAGCAACAGTAAACCTTGTTGGATGTTTCACTGCTGATTCCAACGATAAGATCGTAATTACTCCGGTTGTTCTCGAAGTAAAATAACAGACAGAACGAGTAAGAATCAGTTAGAGGAGGATGAATTGGATGGCTGAGAATAAAGATAAAGATATCGTAATGAAATGCCGGCACATGGAAAAGGTTTATCCTGGTACAAAGGCTCTCGACGATGTTGACTTTAACATCTACCGTGGAAAAGTTAACGTATTGATTGGAGAGAACGGTGCAGGTAAGTCCACATTAATGAAGCAGATCGCCGGAATCGAGCAGCCTTCTTCCGGAAAGATGTATCTTGACGACGAAGAAGTAAGCTTCAAAAACACAACAGAGGCAAGAGCAAAGGGAGTAGGTATCATTCATCAGGAACTTTCCCTTTTCCCAAACTTAAATGTATACCAGAATATTTTTATGAACAACGAACAGAAAAAAGGTGTTGTTGTAAATAATGAAATACATAAAAAGAAGACCAAAGAGGTTCTTGAGAGACTGGAGTATCCGATTGATCCGGAAGCGAAAGTCGGAGACCTTCGTGTAGGTCAGCAGCAGATGATCGAGATTGCCCGTAACTTAATTCAGGATGACTTAAAGATTCTCATCATGGATGAGCCTACATCTTCCTTGAGTCAGTCAGAGGTACAGGTGCTTTTCAAGATCATGCGTGAGTTAAATGCACAGGGCATTTCTATCGTATATATTTCCCATCGTCTGGAAGAGATTATGGAGATCGGTGATCACGTTACAATTCTTCGAGATGGTAAATATGTAGATGATGCAGATGTTAAAGATATTGACGTTCCATGGATCGTACAGAAGATGACAGGCAGCAACAAGTCCTATCCTAAGAAAGAAAGAGATATTGACTGGGAGAAACAGGATACTGTTCTTGAAGTTAAAGACCTCTGTCTTCCAAAAAAGGGGGGCGGATGGTTGCTTGACCATGTAAGCTTTAAGTTAAAACGAGGCGAAATCCTTGGAATTTACGGCTTAATGGGAGCCGGACGTACAGAAGTATTTGAATGTCTGATGGGACTTCATCCAGAACATACCGGAGAGGTCTATGTCGATGGTAAGAAGATTAAGATCAAGAACATCGCAGAGCAGATCAAGAATGGTTTTGCGTTAGTTCCTGAAGACCGTCAGGCAGAGGGTCTTGTACAGACACTGGATATCGAAAAGAATATTTCCCTTTCCAGCCTGAAGGCCTGCTGTAATAAGTTCGTTTTATCCAAACAAAAGGAAGACGAATATGTAGATGCACAGATTAAAGATATTCATATTAAAGTAGCAGATAAACATCTTCCGATTTTATCCCTTTCCGGTGGTAACCAGCAGAAATGTGTAATCGGTAAAGGTGTGTTGACAGATCCTAAGATTCTTCTTATGGATGAGCCAAGCCGTGGTATTGATATCGGTGCCAAGACAGAGGTGTTTGATATTATCAACCAGTACGCAGACCGTGGACTTTCCATTATCTGTGTAAGTTCAGAGCTTAAGGAGATGCTGGCAATCGCCAACCGAGTTGTCGTTTTATCAAATGGTATTAAGACCGCAGAATTTACAGATGACGAGATCACAGAGGATAATCTGGTATTAGCATCCTACAAAGGTCATCACTAAAACTAACAATGTATTTTGGGATTTTTCTATGCCAGCTTAACAGGAATCAGGAAAGTCTTCCGAAGTACATAACAAGGAAAAGGAGAAATCAAAATGAATAAGAAAAAAGATAATTCGAATCTTATGATGACACTTTTAAAGGGAAGAACATTATTCGTACTCATAATTTTATTTATATTCTTCTCTATTAAAGCCGATTCTTTCTGCACAGTTAACTCATTACTTTTAGTATGTAAGCACGTTGCACAGTATGGTATTCTTGGTATTGGTATGACTTACGTTATCATTACCGGTGGTATCGACCTTTCCGTTGGTTCCGTAGTAGGTTTAGTCGGAATGATCGCCGGTGGTCTTATCCAGGAAGGTCTTACTTTAAAGTTTGCCGGAGTTACACTTTACTTCAGTGTTCCAGCTATCACAGTAATCTGTATCATCATCGGTATTATCATTGGTATTGTTAACGGTGCATTAATCGCAAAATGTAAATTAGCACCTTTCATCGTAACATTAGGTACAATGTACATCGGCCGTGGTCTTGCAAATATCCGTTCCGGCGGTAACACATTCTCAAGCATCAAAGGTCAGGAAGCACTTGGAAACGCAGGTATCATGCAGTTTGACAGCCGTGTATTCGCAGTTGGCGGATTCCCTGGTATTCCAATCGCAGCGATCCTCTTCCTCATCCTTGCAGTAATCGCAGCATTTGTGCTTAAGAAAACTCCTTTTGGATGGCATATTCTTGCTATCGGTGGTAACGAAAAGGCAGCTCGTCTTTCTGGTATCAAAGTAGAGAAAAACATTATTATCGTATACGCAATTTCCGGTGCATGTTCTGCCCTGATTGGTCTTGTAACAATGGCCCAGATTGCAGCCTCTCATCCAAACACTGGTGATACATGGGAAATGAACGCCATCGCAGCCGTTGTACTTGGTGGTACATCCATGGCAGGTGGTGTTGGTACAATCGGTGGTACAGTAATCGGTGCATTCGTAATCGGTATCATCAATGATGGTATGACAATGTGTGGTGTATCCGAGTTCTGGCAGAAGGTAATCAAAGGTCTCGTAATCATTCTGGCTGTATTAATTGACCAGTTCCAGAGAAACTTACAGGCTAAGATGGCACTTCAGGCAAGAAATGAGAACAAATAATTTTTAATATTGTTGATGACTATTGCCATAGTTTTCATCCGGCAGACTGGTTGCCCACTGGTTTGCCGGATTTTTTTCTTTCAAATTAGGGAAAACAGTGCTATAATAATTCATACTATATCTGTAATGTATCTAAACAATGTATATTTCCTAATTGGGAGAAAGAAATGAAACGAGAAAAGAATATATCAAGAAGGGTCGCTCTGAATTTATGGCTGCCTATTATTGTGGTGGTCTTTATATTGGTAGCGGCCTTAGGTGTGATAGATGTTAATCCCGGTCTTGGGTATACAATTATGGTCGGAGATGTGATATATCTCATCGCGGCTGTTTTGTGTTACGAGTACACGGAAAAGATGATTAACAAGGAGTTTCTGGCTGCAGGATTTGAACAAAGTCAGATTCAGAAGCAGATTCTTAAAGAATTGCCGGTGCCATATGTGCTGACGAACCAGGAAGGAATGATTATCTGGTATAATAAGCAATTTGCAGAGATTATAGGTCAGAAGACTACAAAGAAGAGCATTACTCAGATTTTCCCGGGACTGTATAAGAAGGTTTTTCCGCAGAACGGGCAGACAAAAGAGTACTGTATCACACATGAAGAACATAAATATCGTGTAAAATGTAGGAATATGATATTTAAGAATCTGGAACAGTCAGAGGGAGAAATGCAGGAAGATGATGAGGTTCAGGGAGACATTCTTCAGGTGTTTTACTTTTTTGATGAGACACAGCTTATTGGATATAAAGAAGAGTCCAGGAAGAAGAGTCTGGTTGCCGGATTGATCTATATTGATAACTACGAAGAAGTTCTTGAAAACATGGAGGAAGTAAGACAGTCCCTTCTGCTTGCTTTAGTAGAGCGAAAGATTATGAAGTACATGCAGGGACTTGATGCGATCATTAAGGGATTTGAAAAGGATAAGTTCATTTTTGTATTTGAGGAAGAGAAACTTGAAGAATTAATGGAATCCAAGTTCTCTATTCTTGACGAAGTACGCCTTATCAATATTGGTAATGAGCTTTCTATGACCTTAAGTATCGGTGTCGGCGTGAATGGTGGAAGTTATACAGAAAACTATGAGAGTGCACGAGTGGCGATGGATCTCGCTCTTGGCCGTGGTGGTGATCAGGCAGTTGTCAGAGATGGTGATACCATTTCCTATTATGGAGGTAAGACACAGAAGGTTGAGAAGAGTACGAGAGTAAAAGCCAGAGTAAAGGCACATGCACTCCGGGAGATTATGCTGACACATGATAAGATCTTTGTCATGGGACACAAGAATCCAGATGCGGACTGTGTAGGTGCAGCACTTGGTATTTACCGCTTATCGAAGGCACTGAACAAAAGCACATATATTGTTGTAGATAAAGACTGCCCGGCAATAGAACCGATCGTAGACGGCATTTATCGTGAGAGGGCAGACGAAGAGGAAGATATTTTTGTAACGAATGAGGAAGCCCTGCTTCTTAAAGATAAGTCGGCGATGCTTATTGTTGTAGATGTTAACGTTCCGGCAATGACAGAATGTCCGGAACTGTTAAAGTCCATTTCAACAATTGTTGTTCTTGACCACCACAGACAGAGCAACGAGACGATTAAGAATGCGGTTGTCTCCTATGTAGAGCCGTATGCCTCCTCAACCTGTGAGATGGTAGCAGAGATTTTACAGTACATTGTAGATAAACCGAAGCTGAAGAATATTGAAGCAGATGCCATGTATTCGGGCATTTTGGTAGATACAGATAATTTCGTTATTAAAGCCGGTGTCCGAACCTTTGAGGCGGCAGCCTATCTGCGAAGAGCGGGAGCGGATGTTACCCGCGTAAGAAAGATGTTCCGAGAAGATATGGAACACTGCCGAATACGGACGGCGATCATAAACAAAGCAGAGATTTACATGGACGAATTTGCCATTTCGACCTTTAAGGGAGAGAATGTCTCTGGAGCGACCGTTGTCGGAGCGAAGGCGGCAAATGCCTTGTTAAATATACAGGGAATCCGGGGAAGTTTCGTTTTAACTTCTTTGCAGGACTGTATATATATCAGCGCCCGTTCCATTGATGAACTCAATGTGCAGGTCATCATGGAGAAGTTTGGAGGTGGCGGTCATCTTACGATGGCAGCAGCACAGCTGAAAGATGTCTCTCTTTCTGATGCAGCAGAGATGTTGAAACATACACTGTGCAAGATGCATGAAGATGGGGATATATAATAAATCTCAATATAATACAACCGTGGGACACACGGGGTTAGCTCGCTTATGCTTAGAACATTAGTACTATCGAACGAGAACCAAATTTGCCAGGAGGTCAGGGAAAGTCCTGTCTTTACAGGCACAGGAGGATGTCACATAGCCTTATATAAAAAGATATAAATAGGTTTAATATCAGGAGGATTTAAAATGAAAGTTATTTTATTAGAAGACGTAAAGTCTCTCGGCAAAAAAGGACAGTTAGTAGAAGTCAATGCAGGATACGCAAGAAACTTTATCCTTCCAAAGAAACTCGGTGTAGAAGCAACAAGCAAAAACATCAATGACTTAAAGCTTCAGAAAGCACATGAAGATAAAGTAGCAGCAGAACAGTTAGCAGCAGCAAAAGTCCTTGCAGAAGAACTCAAAGATAAGAGCGTAGAACTCAAAATGAAAGTCGGCGAAGGCGGACGTACCTTCGGAGCAATCTCCACAAAAGAAATCGCAGCTGCAGCCAAAGAACAGCTTGGCTACGAACTCGACAAAAAGAAAATCTCCGTAGATGAACCGATCAAGAGCCTTGGTGTTCACAACGTAAAGATTAAGTTACATCCTAAGGTAACTGCTGAATTAAAAGTAAAAGTAACTGAAAAATAGGAAGTATAGGAAGGACTATTCATGCCGACAGTTGACGAGAATTTTATTAAGAGAATACAGCCTCACAGTGAGGAGGCGGAGCGCTCCGTACTAGGCTCCATGCTCATGGACAGAGACGCGATCGTCGAGGCAGAAGACATCCTCACCAAAGAAGACTTTTATCAGCGTCAGTACGGAATTGTCTTCGAAGCGATGATAGAACTTTACCGGGAGGGAAAGCCTGTTGACCTCATTACCCTTCAGAATAAGTTAAAAGAAAAGGAAGTTCCAGAAGAACTAATGAGTCTTGACTTTTTCCGTGATTTAGTAGAAGTCGTTCCAACTGCCGCCAACATTGGACAGTATGCAAAGATTGTTCATGATAAGGCGACACTCCGTGCACTCATTAAAGTGACGGAGAGCATTGGAAATGAATGTTATCTTGGTAAAGAAGATACAGAGACAATCCTCGAAAAGACAGAGAAAGATATTTTTGGGCTTTTGCAGAACAGAAACCGTATGTCCGACTTTGTTCCGATTCAGCAGATTGTTTTAAATTCTTTAAGTGCCATCGAAGAAGCGTCAAAGACCAAGGGAAGAGTTACTGGTGTTGCAACTGGTTTCACAGAACTTGATTACAAACTTACAGGACTCCATCCGGCAGAGCTTATCTTGGTAGCAGCCCGTCCGGCGATGGGAAAGACCGCATTTGTTCTTAATATTGCACAGTATGCGGCATTTAAAGACAATCATGCCGTTGCCATGTTCAGTCTTGAGATGTCAAAAGAACAGCTCGTAACAAGACTTATGGCATCAGAATCCATGGTAGATTCCCAGCAGATGCGTACCGGTGATCTAAGAGATTCCGACTGGGAAAAGCTCTTAGAAGGAGCTGCCTTAATCGGTAATTCGAAGCTCATTATTGATGATACGGCAACAACATTAGCAGAAATTCGTTCCAAATGTCGAAAGTACAAGCAGACTTACGGAATAGAACTTGTCGTGATTGATTACCTTCAGCTTATGAGCGGAAGCGAGACAAGAAGAAATGAATCAAGACAGCAGGAAATTTCAGAAATTTCCCGAGCACTTAAAGTTTTAGCAAGAGAATTAGATGTTCCGATCATTGCACTCTCCCAGCTCTCCCGAGCAGTTGAGGCAAGGCAGGATCACAAACCAATGCTCTCTGACCTTCGAGAGTCAGGAGCAATCGAGCAGGATGCCGACGTTGTTATGTTCCTGTACCGAGACGAATACTATAATCCGGACAGCGAGAAAAAGAACATCGCAGAAGTCATCGTTGCCAAGCAGAGAAATGGTGCGACAGGAAGCGTTGAGCTTGTCTGGCTCGGTCAATACACGAAATTTGCAAATAAAGAGCGGGTTATGTAGATAACCTGCTTTTTTTGTGGATATCTATGACGAGATTTATCAGAGGATGTGGATATTTATTGAAATTAGTTGCTATTTATCGGCGCTTTTAAAAAATTATTGACAATGGGTAGTGTCCGTTGAAAAATATTGAAATTTAGCAGTATGTATCGATGTCTGGCACTATTTAGAGTACGAATGGCATTGAGAGTGTTTTCTTAAAGTTGCTATAATAATACTGTAACCATCCGGACGCATTCATCTAACATTGTAACTATTTAGGCTCATTCATATATTTGAGAATAAGTGTTTTAAATGATTACACAATATTGTGTTTGAATGCATTTTGAAGGTAAATTTATCATGTGATTTACAGTAAGATTCCGGTAAAATATTGTGTGGAACAGGAGCGGATTATATTATGAAAGAAAACAAATATACCATCTCAGAGGCCGCGAGGCTTCTGTCGGTGGAAAATCATGTCCTTCGTTACTGGGAAGAAGAACTCGAACTTAACATACCAAGAAATGAATTGGGACACCGCTATTACCGCGAAGAGGAAATACAGCTACTACACTGTATCAAAGAATTAAAGAATAAAGGATTTCAGCTAAAAGCAGTAAAAGAAGTACTGCCGGATTTAGAACAAAAAAAGCTGATTGATATACATAAACTGCTGACAACACAGGAAGAACTTGAGAATCAGGAGTTAGAAGAAACACGGCAGGAAAAAGATCTGCAAAGCGGAAGAGAAAACGAACAACAGAGCAATTCCAGATTATATTCTTCCGAAGAAAATGGCAGAAACACGTTTGGAAACAGTTCAGGCAATAACAAAAAAGGAGGTACAAACAATAAAAATTCTAATACAAATCACAACAATGCCAGCAATAACGAAACTGAAAAAGAAGACCGAAACTGCAAGGTTATAGCCATCCACCAAAATGAATCTGCCGCCATAGCCAGGCACGAAGAAAAAATGCAGCAATTCGAAGAAATCATGGGGCGAATCGTTGGAAAAGCTCTCCGAGAACAGGCAGAAAACCTCGGCGATGCCATGGGAAATCACATCTGTAATAAAATGCTCCGCGAAGTGGACGAGTTAATGGTAGAACAGGAACAGAGGGAAGAAGAGCGCTATAAACGCCTTGACGAAGCAATTCGAAGTGTCCAGAAAGCCAGACAGGAGATTGCTGTTTCCAAAGATGGATCAAGAAAAAAGAGCCTGTTTTTCAGGAAGAATAAACGAAAAGGGATTTAAGGGGGAACCTGAAACAGACGAAAACAGAAAAGGCTTAGTATTGCATATGTGTCATTAGTCGCTACGAGGGGCCTGCTCCGCAAAAGCACCTTATTGAAAGTATTGATTTTGACTCAGTTGTAAAAAACACAAAGTCGCAAAATCAATACTTTCAATAAGGTGCTTTTACCGACATTAGAAATCGTAGCTCCTAACTTACACATGCAATACTAAGCCTTTCCCGTTTTCTGTTCATAGAATCCCCTTTAAATAACCTGTCAAGAATCTTCCGCAAGAACCTGAAGATTTTTTTGAAAGATTCCACTTTGGAAAAGGCTTAGTAGAGTTGTAGAAGAAATTAAAGTTGTTATAAAAAGAAATATTGTATTTAGAGATTTTATCTGGAGAATCCTACTCTGGAAACAAAAATTTCTCTTCACCTGATTTTTATAAAATCTTCTGGAGAAACCTCATTTCTCCCCTCTTAATATTCGCCGAACATAAAAAGACATAGAGCAGCGATGTTCCTTTTTATCAACACACAGCCGCCCAAAGTAAAAATTAGCCGGCTTGCTAAAAACCAGGGATAAAAATAAGGACTCTCCCCGCATTGATTTTGTGGCTTTTGTGCTGTGGAATTTCGACCATAGAAACTTCGGCCGCGTTTCGCCGAAGTTTCTGTCCTATTGGGCGAAATGGAACGTCTAGCACAACAGAACAAAATCAATGCGGGGAGAGTCCTTATTTTTGCAGCAGTCTACGCGAAACTGGCTTCAGCAACAGTTCCCCAAGCGGCGTCTGTAACAAAAAAAGAAGACATCGCAAACACGATGTCTTCTCTCATAGTTCGTCGTAATATTAACGAATTATTCCTGGCTGATAGCACCTGCTGGGCAAGCACCTGCGCAAGAACCGCAATCCATGCATGTATCAGCATCGATTTCGTATTTTCCATCACCTTCGCTGATTGCTCCTGCAGGGCATTCACCTTCACAAGTTCCACAACTAATACAATCGTCAGAAATTACATATGCCATTATAGTATCCTCCTTTAGATTAGATAAAATTGAACTTTATGTTCTGTATTCATTATTCTATACTAGATTTCTCCTAATATCAAGCATAAACTGCCATAAAAATTGTATTAAATTTTGTAAGATATTAAATTACTTTTAACTCTTGACGTTTGGGGTTGTATACAAATGGAAATTCATTTATAATATTGGCAAAAGCAATCCAAACAGGACATAGGGAATGCCCCAGGGAGGCTGATATAGATGAGAAATAATAAAAAAGGATATGGAACAATGGCGTTGATGATTCTTGCAGTAATCATCATTTTTTCTGTTGTGGGTATCGTAATTATCGGATTTAAAGTAATTAAGAAGAATGAGGATACCAGGCTGCTTTCTGCTTCAGATACAGAATATACAGACAGGCGGAAGAAACATGGTGAGAAATATAACGAAGAGAAGGAGAATCAGGAAAAAGAGGCTGGGAAAGCAGAAGAATCTGATTCACAGACAGAGGAAGAGAAGAAGACAGAAGAGAAGATCTCTTCTGATTCTACGTCAGAATCTGATGCAAAAGAAGATGGGAATTCGGCGACAGAATCTGAATCTGATTCAGATGCAGATTCGGAAATGGAAGTCAGCGATTCTGATACAGAAGTCAGTGGGTCAGCTGAGAAAGTATACCTTATTAAAGGAAATGAGAAAAGTTCGAATCGTTATGAGAAGGCAGATCATTTATCTTACACAACCGTAACAAAGTATACAGCACAGGATCTGTCACTTCTTGACTCTTACGGATTGAAGATCACGCGCAATGAGATATTTGCCCGCCATGGAAGAATGTTTAATGATCAGGAATTACAGGAGTATTTTCAGAGACAGCAGTGGTATGTCCCACAGGTGGCAGCGAATGACTTTGATGTGTCCTGCCTTAATGAGGTGGAGAAATATAATGTTGAGTTAATTAGTACTTATGAGCAGCAGGTTGGTGGAAGATAGATTGTAATATATTCCAACTGGAGCCTGTTTGAAAAATGCTTTCTGCAAGATGTGCATCCAAACACGCTCTGGTACCCTGTCTCATTGACTTTCAGCCAGATAACGTAGTGTTCTATCCATCTGGTTTCTAAAGTATTATTGGATATAGTAAGGAATCTGATTGTGGAAAATGTATAAAAAACAGTTGAATAATATAGCATAATGCGCTATAATACCCATGGAAATAAAATATTCTTCAGGGCAGGGTGTAATTCCCGACCGGCGGTAAGCGTTTTGAAGTTTGAGGAGGAAGCGTAAGCCCGCGAGCGATAGCATGATCCGGTGTGATTCCGGAGCCGACGGTACAGTCCGGATGTGAGAAGAAGAAAGAGACTATGTAAGTATATGAACGATTAAGATAATTAAAGCCCTGAAATTTATAGTTGTAGATTTCAGGGTGTTTTTTATTTCCAAGGAAGCATTTTCTTGTAGAAAGTGGAATCGCTTATATACTGTCTGATATTTAGATGGACGAATTTTTACAGGCTTCTTTCTTACTTGATTTTTTACTTGCAGGAGGTTTTGAAGCATGCCAGAAGAGAAATATATGAGAAGAGCCATAGAACTGGCGAAAAAGGGAAGCGGTCATGTGAATCCGAATCCGCTGGTTGGAGCCGTTATTGTAAAAGATGGAGAGATAATCGGAGAAGGCTATCATGAATGTTATGGACAGCTTCATGCAGAGCGTAATGCGATAGCCAATGCTAAGAAGAGAGGGAATAATCTTGAAGGCAGTACGATTTATGTAACTTTGGAACCGTGCTGCCACTATGGAAAGACTCCTCCTTGTACAGAAGCATTGATCGAAGAGAAGATTGCAAGAGTTGTCGTTGGTTCAGACGACCCGAACCCGTTAGTATCCGGTAAGGGATTTAAAATGCTTCGTGAAAAAGGAATTGAGGTTATTCCACATTTTCTTAAAGAAGAATGTGATGCAATGAACCACGTATTTTTCCATTATATCAGTACAGAAACACCTTATGTTGCCATGAAATATGCGATGACAATGGATGGAAAGATTGCCTGTTATACAGGAGATTCCAAGTGGGTAACTGGCGAGGAATCAAGAGCACATGTGCAGACTCTTCGCAATCATTATAAAGGAATCATGGCAGGAATTGGAACAGTTCTTGCAGATGATCCGATGCTTAACTGCCGTATTGAAGGGGGAAGAAATCCGATTCGCATTATCGCAGACAGTCATCTGAGAATTCCAATGGATTCCCAGCTTGTATGTACCGCCGGACAACAGCCGCTTATTGTGGCATGTCTCCCGGATGCTGACGAGACAAAGGCAGCGCAGCTTGAGGAAGCAGGCGTAGAAGTGTTACGAATTCCAGGTATCGCAGAGAATAGTTCTGATACTGCTTTAAAAGATGTGGATAGCATTTTGACAGGTAAGGATATTAATGATGCTGTCGATAGCGATATTAAAGATATTATAGAAGAGAAACAAAGAGAAGTCATTTCCCTTTCTGTTTTAATGAAGGAACTTGGAAAGCGCAAGATTGACGGTATTCTTTTAGAAGGTGGCGGACAGCTTAACGAGAGCGCCTTGCAGGCAGGCCTTGTAGACAGAGTTTACTGTTACATCGCACCGAAGATTTTCGGAGGCGCACAGGCAAAGACACCAGTTGAGGGACAGGGACTTGCGAAGGCTGCCGATGCATGGCATTTTACAAGAACAGGAATGCAGGAATTTGGACAGGATATTCTTTTAGAGTATGAGAGAACACGGCAGTAGTTATTAGGTTTAAGCAGCTATTAGATTTATTAGATATAACGGATGAACAGATAGACTCCAGATAATTATTGTATAGTATAAATGATATAAAATTTATTTTAAATAACATAACACAACCGTGGGGTACACGGGGATCGCTCGCTTATGCTAAGCACAGAGGTGTTATTAAACGAGAACCAAACTTGCCTGGGTTGGGAAGCCCCAGCCTTTACAGGTGAGGAGGATGTCACTTACACAGATAATAGAAAGGCAGATTATATGTTTACAGGAATTATTGAAGAGGTTGGAGAAATCCAGACCATCAAAAAAGGTGCGAATTCCGCAGTTATTACAATTAAGGCAAGCACTGTTTTAGAAGATTTGCATCTTGGTGACAGTGTGGCGCTTAATGGAGTCTGTCTCACCGCGACATCTATCGGAAAGAATAATTATTCTGTAGATGTTATGCATGAGACATTAAGACGAACCAATCTGGGTGAGTTAAAGAGTGGAAGTAAGGTGAATCTGGAAAGAGCGATGGCAGCGAATGGACGCTTTGGCGGACATATCGTGGCAGGTCACGTTGACGGAATCGGAACCATTTCTTCCATGAAAAAGGATGATAATGCTGTATGGATCACGATTGATACTTCCGCAGCAATATTAAAATACATCATAAATAAAGGCTCTATCACGATTGATGGAGTAAGCCTTACCGTAGCAGGAGTAGACAACAACAGCTTTGCGGTTTCTGTCATTCCACATACAGGAATAAACACAACACTTCTTACAAAGAAGCCGGGAGATACCGTAAATCTTGAGAATGATATGGTAGGCAAATACGTTGAGAAGCTTCTTCAGTATGGAAGTATTCCGTCTGAGGAAGAAGAAGGCACGACAGAGAAAACGGGCATTACAATGGATTTTCTCATACAAAATGGATTTTGATAAATCGATTCTAATTAAGGGAGGACTTAAGATAAATGAGCGACATTAAGTTTAACACAATCGAAGAAGCAATTGCCGATTTTAAAGCAGGCAAAATGGTTATCGCTGTAGACGATGACGACTTAGAGAATGAAGGTTCCCTTCTGGTAGCCGGCGAATTTGCTACACCAGAAGTTATCAACTTTATGGCAACCAATGCCAAAGGTTTAATTACAATGCCTATGTCTGAGGACGTGGCAAGACAGCTTGGCTTAGAAGCATTAATCTGGCAGGGTTTTGATGGAGAACCATCCGTATCCACAGTATCATTTGACAAAGCAGATGCACCTACAGGAATTTCTGCACAGGACCGTTCCGCAACAGTTATTGCTGCAACAAAGGAAGACGCTAAGCCAGAAGATTTCCGTATGCCAGGTCATATGTTCCCTAAGGTAGCAAGACAGGGAGGCGTATTAAAGAGAACTGGCTTTACAGAAGCAGCCGTAGACTTAGCTGTAATGTCAGGTCTTCGTCCAGTAGGTCTTTGCTGTGATATCCTTGATGAAGATGGATTCGTAGGCAAGCTTCCAGACCTTGTAGAGTTTGCAGAGAAATATGACTTAAAGCTTATCACAATCGCTGATATGATTCAGTACAGAAGAAAGACAGAATGTTTCGTAAGCCGTGAAGCAGAAGCAGACTTCCCAACACACTACGGACATTTCCGTATTTTTGGATACATCAATAAGTTAAATGGCGAACATCACGTAGCCATCGTAAAAGGCGATGTATCAGATGGCAAGCCAGTATTATGCCGAGTACATTCCGAATGTCTTACAGGAGATGCATTAGGTTCCCGCCGTTGTGACTGTGGACAGCAGTACCGCGCAGCCATCCAGATGATTGAAAAAGAAGGACGAGGCGTTCTTTTATATATGCGTCAGGAAGGACGTGGAATCGGTCTTATCAATAAGTTAAAAGCATATCAGCTTCAGGATACAGGAATGGATACCGTAGAAGCAAACCTCGCATTAGGATTCCCGGAGGATTTAAGAGATTACGGAATCGGCGCACAGATCCTTGCAGACTTGGGAATCAGGGAACTTCGTCTTATGACAAACAACCCAGCCAAAGTAGTCGGATTATCCGGATACGGCATTGAAATCGTAGAACGTGTTCCAATCATCATCGAACCAAACTCTGATGACTTATTCTACCTGAAGACAAAACAGGAGAAGATGGGACATTATACAAAATACTGATTATATACTGAAGCAGTGTTGTATATTAAAATATTACTGAAGAAAATATTATGTGGAATGCAGTTTCAATAATATTAACTTAATAAAGTACTTTATCAAATATTAATAATATAAACTTTCACAGTACCAATTTTGAAAAGTCATCATAAAATATTTATATTTTATAAAGCATTTATATATTGAAAGGCTATGACATAAAAAGTATGGAATATATACTGTGAAATCACCACCAAAGGAGGATTAAATCATGGCATATCATGTAATCGAAGGAAAAGTAGTAGGTAAAAAAGAGAAAATCGGAATCGTGTGCGCACGTTTCAACGAATTTATCGTATCTAAATTATTAGGTGGAGCAATCGATGGACTTGTACGTCACGGAATCTCCGAAGAGAATATCGATGTAGCATGGGTTCCAGGAGCATTCGAAATCCCATTAATCTGCGAAAAAATGGTTAAAACAGGAAAATACGATGCAGTAATCGCACTTGGAACAGTAATCAGAGGATCAACAAGCCACTACGACTATGTATGTAACGAAGTATCCAAAGGTGTTGCACAGGTTGGTTTACAGGCAGGCGTTCCAGTAATGTTCGGAATCCTCACAACAGAAAACATCGAGCAGGCAATCGAACGTGCTGGAACAAAAGCAGGAAACAAAGGTTATGACTGCGCAGTAAGTGCAATCGAGATGATTAACCTCATTAAAGAAATTGAGAAATAATTTGTAATCGTTCAGATGGCTTTTAAATCTATAATTTTAAAGATTCTTATTTAGTCATTTAAAACGGGGATTTTTGAGGGCAACAGCTTCAAAATAGTTATAAAAACGAGGTTTTTTGAGAAATAATCAGGAATAACTGCAAATATAACAGTTGAACTTTTTTATTTCATGTATTATACTGAAATTCAGGCTTGTAAAAGTCAAAACAAAACAAGTAAAAACGCTTTATGATATTCTTAATATTTCTTTTTAAAGAATCTGAGGGATTTTAAAGACTGATACAATGAGACATAATATTCGTACCGGATACTTTAAAATGGTTAAGAGATTAAAAGCACGATATACGAATTGGAGGTATATATTATGGCACAGCAGATTACAAAACAGACATTGATTGGCGAAATGCTTCAGATGGATATGGGAATCGCAGCAATCTTAATGGCAGCAGGAATGCATTGCGTAGGATGCCCATCTTCTGCAATGGAAAGCTTAGAAGAAGCTTGCATGGTACACGGAATGGACGCTGATCAGGTGTTAAAACGCGTGAATGATTATCTTGCAAATAAGGATAAATAATTTCTGAGTTGCCGCAGGCAAGGGAGATGCCCTAAAGAGAGAAAAAACCCTATATTTGTGACTCTATCGCTAAGGTCACAAATATAGGGTTTCTTGTTAATAATTCTTCTGGCAATCCGGCTGCCATTCTTCTCAGTAGCATCTCCTTCGCCTACGGCAACTCAGAAGTTAAATCAATTCACAGAGCATTTGAATCGCATTCTTCGCAAGTATCGTCTGATAATGTTCCCTAAAATACGCTGGTGTCGCATAAGAAGCAGAGATTCTCACTCCAAAGTCTGCTGCAATATTGCAGGCGCGCTGGAAGGTGTTGTCCTCACTGTCTGTTTTGCGAAGAATCATATAGTAGCTATCAGAACCTGCATCTTTGTACAAAGAACTTTCCCCTGCATAAAATGGAGCAAGGAAAGCACCAAGCTGTGCTGCCTGAGAAAAATTGCGGAAGGAATAATACTGGCAATATTCAGAGCGGTCCGAGGTTGTTCCGTCTTTCTTTTTCTTCATTGCTTCCTTTTTAGCCTGAGCAATCGCCTGTGTAAATGGGGCAATAAGATCTAAGGCATCGTCAATAGCAGAGCGATTCTTTGAAGAATCAGATTTATCAGAACTGGTAAGCTCAAAATCATCTGGTGTGTTGAATGGGAGAGGTTCCTCATCCATATCATCTTCATTATCCAGAAAATCTATTTCATCGAAATCGGTGTCATCCATATCGGAAAAATCTTCATCAAATGAATTATCCATATTTATCTTAGAAAATCTGGAGAAGCGGGTATCAAGTTCATCCGGATCTTCTACTTTCGTAACGACCAGAACGAGACAGTCGCTGGATATTGGAATTGCTTCTATCATAAGTGGAATATTATCTGCTTCAAAGCCCAGCTCAATGGATGCCTGCTGCATCATGTCACGGAATAATTCCTTTGCCTTTTCGGAACCATAAGCAAGTTCAGAAAGGTGAAGCTGTCGGCGGGTTAAATCTTCTTTATCTAAAGTGCATCGTATCTGAGTGTCACTTAATTTCTCTAATTTCATGAAATCACTTCCTTTTCAAAAAATAATCTGCCAGCAGGTACAAAGAAAAGCAGTTCGCTGCTAATATAGCTTACATGTGAATCTATTACATAACATATATAACAGACAAGAGCGTATAATCTGCCCTGGAGCTGCTTGCTGACAGGTATCTGTGTGTGTATAGTATAAACATTATTCCCGAAACTGTAAAGTGTTAAAATGTGCCGTAGACGGCGTAATCTTGCACTTTAAGAAAAAAATAAGAAAATCTTAGAGGAAAATATTGTAAAATAAAAACAAAAATGGTATACTGTGTCTACACCATATTTTTGGTGGCAGGGAGACGATATAGATATAAGAAAGCGAAGAGATAGGCTTATGATTTGCAGGCGAATTTTCAGGAAGCAGATTTCCGGGTAGGAATGTATTTGCAGGTAATATTGTTGTTGCATTTGTATTTATTTATATTGCCTTTTATTGTAAAGAGATATAAGGGAATTATTTAAAAACCATAGTTATGTTTATTGTAGATCATATTGATTAGCACGCAGTTTTTATTACAGAAGAGAAAGTTTTTAATTATCGGAAAGTTTTTGGTACAAAAGAGAAGGCTTTTGATCAGTAGATAGTTTCATTACAGAGAACGAATGATTTAGAGAATAGTTTTCTGTTTTGATTTTGAAATCTATCTATTGAGAAATAGGAGAGTAAGAGTGCAGAAACTGCATTATTCCCATAGCAATTTGAAAAGCTGCCTTTTCCTGTATCGTCTCTTCTGTAATCATGGCTGCCTCGGATGGATTAGACAGGAAGCAGACTTCAGTGATAACAGTGGGTATGTCATTATCTCGCAGAAGATAGTAGTCAGTATTGGCCTTGATTTTACGGTGGTTTTCTATTCCGGTGAGCGTTTGCATTTGAGCCTGAATAAGATTAGCCAGACGTTTGCTGTCAGGGTAATTTGGATGATAGAATACCTGTGCTCCGTGAGAGGAAGAATCGGGGAAGCTGTTTTGGTGTATACTTACTGCGCAGTTTACGTGATTTTCTTTGATAAGAGATTTACGCTTTTTTAAGTCACTGGCTTTTTTGTTTGGAGCGTTTGTTTCTTCAAGACCAGAGTCATCTTTTCTGGTCAGAATAACTTTAATACCGTTTTGCTCCAGAACAGATTTACATTTTAAAGTAATGGCGAGATTGATATCTTTTTCTTTTACACCAGAAGCGCTCACCTTGCCGGGATCCGAGCCTCCATGTCCGGCATCAAGGAGAACACAGAAGTCGCCAGCAGTTTGAAATGTGGCATAGGAGAGAGCAGCACGACCGAGAAAGAAAGCGCCTGTGGTAAAGCAGAGCAGAGCCATGGACAGAATGACTGTATAGGAGTGAAACTTCATAATGTCAATCCTTATTTATCATTTCATTATTATGTATATGAAGAGAATAGAAGTGCCATACCCGATAAAAAATGTCAAAATGCCGAAAAAGCATGATAAAAATATGTCCATTTTTGACTTTATAGCCAAAACATGATATGATGCAAGAGTCCGAAAAGCTACTTTTTAGCTATTTAGATAGGAACGAAGATATAATATAACTACCAGAGGTGAACATTAGTGGAGACAGAATTATTAAATATAGAGAATGTATCGCCAAAACAGAAGGCGGCAGCTTTGGAGAGGGCCGGAGAGATTATCCGAGAAGGCGGCCTGGTCGCCTTCCCAACAGAGACAGTATATGGTCTTGGAGCGGATGCACTGAATGCAGAAGCAGCAGCTAAGATTTATGCGGCGAAGGGAAGACCTTCAGATAACCCATTGATTGTGCATATTCATGATATCAGTCAGGTATATGAGATTGCGGCAGATGTACCACCAGAAGCCCTAAAGGTCATGGAACGTTTTTGGCCAGGTCCTTTGACTGTTATTTTAAATAAAAAAAGTTGTGTGCCGGATGGTACAACAGGAGGCTTGAAAACAGTTGCGATTCGTATGCCATCTCATCCGATGGCAAGAGACTTTATTCGTGAGAGTGGAAGAATGATTGCAGCACCGAGTGCGAATACATCAGGAAGACCAAGCCCGACGCTGGCCTCCCATGTGTATGAAGACATGAGGGGAAGGATTCCTCTGATTCTTGACGGAGGAGCTGTTGGAATTGGAATTGAGTCTACGATTATTGATATGAGTACAGATACTCCGACGATTTTAAGACCAGGATATATTACAAAGGATATGTTAGAAGAGGTGTTGCCGGAAGTAAAGATTGATCCGGCAGTTACTGGTCGTACTATGAAGAAAGATGTTGTAGCGAAAGCGCCGGGAATGAAGTATCGCCATTATGCGCCGAAGGGACAGCTTACTTTGGTAGAAGGCGATAAAGATAAGGTGATAGCTAAGATTAATGAACTTGTCAAAGAGAAGGAAGAAGAAGGATATAAGGTTGGTGTTATAGGAACAGACGAGACTTTAGATTCTTATCATGCAGATATTTTAAGAAGTATTGGAAGCCGACAGAAGCCGGAGACGGTTGCGGCGAATCTTTATCGTATTCTCAGAGAATTTGACGATTTAGAATGTGATTATATGTATTCAGAGAGTTTTTTTGAGCAGGGTTTGGGGAATGCTATTATGAACCGTATGCTGAAAGCAGCCGGATATCATCTGATTACACTATAGGAGGGCTCAGTTTGGATTATCGCAAGATTATTATAGTGGGAGAGAATAATGTTGGCAGAAGCTTTATGACAGAATGTATTTTACGGGGTATATTGCAGAAGAGAAACTGCCAGAATATAGAGGTAGTTTCCAGAGGATTGGTTGTACTTTTTTCTGAACCAGTGGCTCCGGGAGCAGCAAAGATTTTAAGGGAAAAGGGTTACAGAATAGAAGATTTCCGTTCTTCCCAGCTTACAGAAGAAGATCTTACATCCGCAGATTTAGTATTGACGATAACAAAGGAGCTGGCAGAACAGATAAAGGAATCTTTTGATGTACAGTCCACAAGTTGTATGTCAATTGGGACATTTATAGACACTACAGAAACAGAAGAGAGGATTCCGAAAGTAACAGAAGAAGATCAGGAGACATATCAGCAGTGTTTTGATATATTAGAGCCATTAATGGAGGCAGTTGCTGACAGGATTATTGGAGAGCTTCTGGTATGATTCGCAAAAAGAAGGACTATCGTTTTTTGAGAATGCTTGCACTGATCACCCAGTTGGGAATCAGTATGTTAACCTGCATTTTTCTTTGTATGATCATCGGCAGGTTTTTATCTGAGAAGCTGCAGTTGGATTGGATTTTTCCGGTGTTTCTTTTGTTGGGGATACTGGCAGGATTTCGGTCCTGTTATAAGATGATTTCGCGGTTTATACGATAATATTTCCAAATTTACAGCGGATACTACAGATATTATATCAAGAAACTTTGATATTGGAAAATATTAGGAAGTCAATCATTCCAGAGCCTGTTTGAAAAATGCTTTCTGCAAGGTGTGCAGATTGCAGGAATGATTTTTCAAACAGGCTCTGGTGAATGAATATACCAATAATACTGATAGAAAGTGGTACGTTGCAATATATTCCTGAAAGTTTTAAGAAGCTTATTTTTAAAGAGCTTGTTTTAACAATAAATTTTTTGGAAATGTATTTTATTTGAAAAGAGAAGGGAGAATCAGATAAAGGTGAACTGGGGAAGATGGATAAATAAAGACAACGAAACTTTATTTGATTTGATTTTCGGATGTATTGTATACAGTATTGTTTTTGAAGCGATAGGGTTACTTGTCGTGGAGAATAAAGGAAGTTACAGTCTGGGGCTTTTGCTCGGGACGGCTGTAGCGATTGGACTTAGTGTGAGCATGTACAGAAGCCTGAACAGATGTCTTGTAATGACGGAACATCAGTCGGGGAGAAATATGGTGCTTGGCACGCTTTTCAGGGCAGGGGTTATATTGTTGGCTGCGTGGATTGGAATGCGCTCAGAATATTTCAGTTTTCCAGGGATTATTATTGGAATTCTTGGACTGAAAATATCAGCATATCTCCATGCATATACTAATGTATATATAACAAAAAAATTATATAAGAAAGGAAGGTAAAGGTATGGGAAGCAGCGATGTGGATTTTTTTATCCATAGTTATTATGAATTTAAGCTGTTTGGGGTTACTCTCTCTATTAATACTACCATGGTCACGACAATAATTGTTTGTCTGATATTATTGGCACTGATATTATTTGCCAGACATGAGATCATGAAAGATTACGACGAACCGAATGCTGTGCAGAATGTAGTAGAGATGATTGTAGAGAAAATGGATGCCATGGTTGAAAACAATATGGGTATTCACGCAAAGAAATACCTGAATTACGTGGAGGCGCTCATGGCGTTTATCTTTTTATCCAATATTTCGGGACTTTTCGGCTTGCGGCCGCCAACAGCAGATTTTGGAACCACATTCGGTCTGGCGCTTATTACGTTTGTAATGATTGAATATGCGTGGATTAAGACAAAAGGATTTGGAATCATCAAAGATTTATTAGATCCGTTTCCTGTCTTTCTCCCGATTAATATCATCAGTGAGTTCGCCACACCGGTCTCCATGTCACTGCGTTTGTTTGGTAATGTAACAGCAGGAACAATTATGCTGGGTCTGTGGTACGCATTGATGCCGTGGTTTACAAAGATTGGAATACCAGCATTTCTACATGCATATTTTGATTTCTTCTCCGGAGCAATTCAGACCTATGTATTTGGAATGTTGACAATGGTATTCGTATCAAACCGTTATGATTAGGAGAGGCTGTAACGGCTTGATGACAAAAGAGTGAAAATGTATTTAAGGAGGAGTTTATTATGACAGGAATTACAAACGAAGGTTTAGTTTTAGCTGGTTCCGCGATTGGTGCAGGTCTTGCGGTTATCGCAGGTATCGGACCTGGTGTTGGTCAGGGTATTGCAGCTGGTTATGGTGCTTCTGCAGTAGGACGTAATCCAGGAGCGAAGGGAGATATCATGTCCACCATGCTTTTAGGACAGGCTGTAGCAGAGACAACAGGTCTTTACGGATTGGTTATCGCACTGATCCTTCTGTATGCTAACCCATTAATTGGAAAGCTGTAAGATGAGTCCTCGAGAATTCGAAAGGAGGCCATAAAGTGTTATTAGAGGCACTAAAGTATGATAACAGAATATTTGGCCTGGACCCACAGCTTGTATTTCAGGTAGGATTTCAGATAATCGCCATCTTTATTTTATTTTTAGTAGCAAGTTATCTGCTTCTTGATCCGGTAAGAAAGATCTTGAATGACCGTAAAGAACGGGTAATGAAGGAACAAAAAGAGGCGAAGGAGAGTCGGGAACAGGCAGTTCGTTTTAAAGATGAGTATGATACGAAACTGAAACGGATTGATAAAGAGGCAGAACAGATTTTAAGTGATGCCCGAAAGAAGGCCATGCAGCGGGAGAATGAGATTATCGCCGACGCGCGAGCGGAGGCGGCCCGTATCATGGAGAATGCAAAGAAAGAGGCAGAACTTGAAAAGAAGCGTGTCAAAGATGAAGTAAAACAGGAGATTATTTCTGTTGCTGCGCTTATGTCTGAGAAGATTATTGCCGCATCTGTAGATGAGGAGACACAGAATGCTCTGTTTGAGCAGACCTTAAAAGAGATGGGGGATAAGACATGGCTAAACGAGTAAGCAGTATTTACGGCAATGCTTTGTTTGAGCTGGCAGTCGAGGAGAATAAGATGGATGCGCTTTTATCAGAAGTGCAGACCATGCAGCAGATTCTTCTTGAGAATGCGGACTTACTCTCTCTTTTAAATCATCCGGAAGTAAGCAAGATAGAGAAGTTAGATTTGCTGAAGAATATATTTTCCGGGCGGGCATCGGATGAGGTGCTGGGGTTCTTAAGTATTATTGTGGAGAAGGACAGACAGAAAGACATTCCAAAGATTTTTGAATATTTCGTAGATAAGGCGAAAGAATATAAGGGAATTGGTAAGGTAAAGGTCGTTTCTGCCACAGAACTTTCTGACCGTCAGAAGGAAAAACTTACAAAGCGTCTTTTAGAAACGACGAAATACACTTCCTTTGAAGTAGATTATCAGGTAGCCCCGTCTGTACTTGGCGGTCTGATTATCCGAATAGAAGACAGAGTGTTAGACAGCAGTCTTAAAACGCAGATAGAGAAGCTCAGCAAAGGATTATCAAAGTTGAGTTTGGAGAAAGAAGGTGTAGTTGGGGTTGGTTAATTTAAGACCGGAAGAAATCAGTTCCGTAATCAAGGAGCAGATTAAGAATTATACGGCGAAGCTGGAAACCACCGATGTTGGTACTGTTATCCAGGTGGCAGACGGTATTGCGCGTATTCATGGTCTGGAGAATGCAATGCAGGGCGAACTTCTGGAATTCCCGGGAGAAGTATACGGCATGGTAATGAACTTAGAGGAAGACAACGTTGGTGTTGTACTTTTAGGAGATTCCCGTGCAGTTAACGAAGGGGACGTAGTAAAGACTACCGGAAGAGTAGTAGAGGTTCCTGTTGGTGATGCACTTACCGGCCGTGTTGTTAATGCGTTAGGACAGCCGATAGATGAAAAAGGACCAATTGATACAGATAAATATCGACCAGTGGAGCGAGTTGCTTACGGTGTTATTGACCGTCAGGCAGTAGATACTCCGGTACAGACCGGAATCAAGGCGATTGACTCTATGGTTCCAATTGGCCGTGGTCAGCGTGAGCTTATCATTGGTGACCGCCAGACAGGTAAGACAGCCATTGCGGTTGATACGATCATCAACCAGAAAGGCCAGAACATGCACTGTATTTATGTAGCCATTGGCCAGAAGGCTTCTACAGTTGCAGGTATCGTAAAGACATTAAAAGAACATGATGCGATGGAATATACAACCGTTGTTGCTTCCACAGCCAGCGAGTTAGCGCCATTGCAGTATATTGCACCATACGCAGGATGTGCGATCGGTGAAGAGTGGATGGAGCGTGGAGAGGACGTACTCATCATCTATGATGATTTAAGTAAGCATGCGACGGCATATCGTACCCTGTCCTTGCTTCTTAGAAGACCACCAGGACGTGAGGCATATCCTGGAGACGTATTCTATCTTCATTCCAGATTATTAGAGAGAGCGTCAAGACTTTCTAAGGAACTTGGCGGCGGTTCACTTACAGCGATTCCGATTATCGAGACACAGGCGGGAGACGTATCTGCTTATATCCCGACAAACGTTATCTCCATCACAGATGGACAGATTTATCTGGAAACAGAGATGTTCCATGCAGGTTTCCGTCCGGCGATCAATGCGGGTCTTTCCGTATCCCGAGTAGGTGGAGCGGCACAGATTAAGGCGATGAAGAAGATTGCAGGTCCGATTCGTACAGAACTTGCACAGTATCGTGAACTTGCTGCATTTGCACAGTTTGGCTCCGAACTTGATGATGATACAAGAGAACGTCTTGCACAGGGTGAGCGTATTAAAGAAGTTTTAAAACAGCCACAGTATCAGCCACTTGCTGTAGAGAAACAGGTTGTTATCATTTATGCAGTAACAAGAAAGTATCTTCTTGATGTACCGGTAGACCGTATTGCAGAGTTTGAGAAGGGACTCTATGAATTTGTAGAGACAAAGTATCCGGAGATTTATAAGGCAATTCGTGAGACTGGAGAAATCAGCAGTGAAACAGATGCGTTAATTCAGAAGGCCATTACAGAATTTAAGAATCAATTTTAAGGATGGTGATTGAATATGGCATCAATGCGAGATATTAAGAGGCGTAAAGAAAGTATTCAGAGTACGCAGCAGATTACCAAAGCAATGAAGCTGGTATCCACCGTCAAACTTCAGAAAGCCAAGACCAGAGCAGAGAGTGCGAAGCCGTATTTCCAGAAAATGTATGATACGGTGCAGTCAATTCTCTCAAAATCAGGCAATATCGAACATCCTTACCTGACATTTAACGGTTCAGAGAAGAAGGCCGTAATCGTTGTAACTTCTAACCGTGGACTTGCAGGCGGCTATAACAATAACATTGTGAAGCTTGTCGCAGAGAGCGGACTTCCAAAGGAGAGCGTGGAGATTTACGGAGTTGGTAAGAAGGGTATAGAATCTTTTGAGCGCAGAGGATATTATATCGCTTCCGATGATTCCGAAATTATTAATGAACCCCTCTTTTCTGATGCAGTAGATATCGGGCGAAGAGTACTTGATGCATATGCAGCAGGAGAAGTAGGAGAGATTTATCTGGCATATACCGGATTTAAGAATACGGTAGTACACACACCGGAATTTATTAAGCTCCTTCCTGTGGAAGTAAAGGCAGAAGCAGAGGATACAAAGAAGAGTCAGGCTCCGATGAACTATGAGCCGGAGGCAGAAGAATCTCTGGATTTACTGATTCCAAAGTATATAAACAGTATTATATATGGAGCATTTATTGAGGCGGTAGCAAGTGAGAACGGAGCCAGGATGCAGGCAATGGATGCTGCTACGAGCAATGCAGAGGATATGATTTCCACGCTGTCCCTTGCTTACAATAGAGCAAGACAGGGTGCAATCACGCAGGAATTAACCGAGATTATTTCAGGTGCGGAAGCTCTGAATTAACAAATTTTAAAGGAGTAAATAAATGGCAGCACAGAATACAGGTAAAATCACTCAGGTCATCGGTGCGGTACTTGATATCCGATTTGACCAGGGTGTTCTTCCAGAAATTAACGATGCCGTTGAAATCCGTAGAAAAGATGGCTCCAAGCTGGTTGCAGAGACAGCACAGCATCTCGGTGACGATATTATCAGATGTATCGCGATGGGTCCAACAGATGGACTTGTAAGAGGAATGGAGGCCATTGCCACAGGTGGACCAATTACCGTACCTGTGGGGGAGGTTACTTTAGGACGTATCTTTAACGTTCTTGGAGAGCCAATTGACAAAAAGCCTGTGCCAGAAGGAGTGAAGAGAAACCCGATTCACCGTAAGGCACCGACTTTTGCGGAACAGGCAACAGAAACAGAAATCTTAGAGACTGGTATCAAGGTAGTAGACCTTCTTTGTCCTTATCAGAAGGGTGGAAAGATTGGTCTTTTCGGAGGTGCCGGTGTAGGTAAGACCGTACTCATTCAGGAATTAATCCGTAACGTAGCGACAGAGCATGGTGGATATTCCGTATTTACTGGTGTAGGAGAGCGTACTCGTGAAGGTAACGACCTTTACACAGAGATGAGCGAGTCCGGCGTTATTGATAAAACAGCAATGGTATTTGGACAGATGAATGAGCCGCCCGGAGCACGTATGCGAGTTGGTCTTACCGGACTGACGATCGCAGAGAACTTCCGTGATGAAGGTGGAAAGGATGTCCTTTTATTCATTGATAACATTTTCCGATTCACACAGGCTGGTTCTGAGGTATCCGCCTTACTTGGACGAGTACCAAGTGCGGTAGGTTACCAGCCAACCTTACAGACAGAGATGGGTGCGTTACAGGAACGTATCACATCCACAAAGAATGGTTCTATCACATCCGTACAGGCAGTATATGTACCAGCCGATGACTTAACTGACCCGGCTCCGGCGACAACATTTGCTCATCTGGATGCGACAACTGTACTTTCCCGTGCTATCGTAGAACAGGGTATTTATCCGGCTGTAGATCCACTCGAATCTACATCCAGAATTCTTGATCCTCGAATCGTAGGGGAAGAACATTATCAGGTAGCTCGTGGCGTACAGGAAATATTACAGCGTTATAAAGAATTACAGGATATCATCGCCATCCTTGGTATGGACGAACTTTCCGAAGAGGAGAAGATTCTTGTAGCCCGTGCAAGAAAGGTACAGAGATTCTTATCTCAGCCATTCTTCGTAGCAGAGCAGTTTACAGGAACTACAGGACGTTATGTTCCTCTTGGCGAGACAATTCAGGGATTCAAAGAAATTCTTGAAGGCAAATACGATGAGATTCCAGAAGGAATGTTCTTAAATGCAGGAAATATCGACGATGTATTAGCCAAATATAATAAGTAGGTGATTCTATGGCAGACAAAACATTCCGACTCGAGATTATCGCGCCGGACAGGATTTTTTATTCCAATGACATCTACATGGTGGAATATAATACTGTAGAGGGACAGGTAGGTGTATACGCCGATCATATTCCGATGACGCAGATTATTGCACCGGGCAGACTTATCATTACCGAAAGGAATGAGGAGAAGCAGGCGGCACTTCTTTCCGGTTTTGTGGAGATTACTCCAGAGAAAATGACCATCCTCGCAGAAGCAGTAGAATGGCCGCAGGATATTGATGTCCGTCGGGCAGAAGAGGCCAAAATCCGTGCGGAAAGAAGACTCTCTTCCGGTCAGGGAGGAGTCGATATTGGGCGCGCTGAACTGGCACTTAAAAAGGCGATAACCCGATTAGATGTAGCAGAGAAATAATTTTTTTGCAGGATAAACAGACGAAACCGAACAACCCCATAGCATCCTGTCTGTGACTTTCGTCGCAACGTGTTGAATGCTCGCCTGGAGCGCTCGCATCCAACACTTGTTCCCAGGTCACAGACAGGATGCTATGGGGTTGTTCGGTTTCTGCTTTTGGCGTGAATACACTTTCGAAATACCGAAGAAATGGCTGTGCGGAAAAGCTTCTTTGTACATGGTGGGGTTATCTGGTATCAGATGACGTGGCCTGTTACATGGCTCTCGTTCAGGCAAAATCTTTTATAAACTGTAATGCACAGTTTGCTGAACGCATTTTTTAAACATACTCCAGAGATTGTTTTTACACCATTTTCACTGGACAAATACTATAGAATGTTTATAATAAATAGTAAGAAAATATTTTAGAGAATCCTGGAGTCTGTCGCAATTACATACTGCACGATACGAACCAGAGAAAGAGGGGAAACCGCCATGAATATGCAGGAATTATTAACATATGTAGAAGAACTGACATTTAAGACATCTATGTTCGGTTATGATAAAGATGAAGTGGATATTCAGTTAGATAAGATCTGTGATGAGGCAGAAGCGATTATATTAGCGAAGGAAAAAGAGATAGAAGAGCTGAAAAAGGAGAGCAGGACCGCTCTTGGAATTGCAGCCGCAGCAACTGGAAAGACGATGGAAGAATTAGAGAAGGATACTCAGGAAGATATCGTCGAGACAGAAAGCGAGCAGGAAAAGGAAGCTTCAGAAACTACAGGTGCAGAAGATACTTCAGGAGAGGATGCTAACGCAATGCCTGTTGCACCGGAAGCAGTAATGAATGCAGACGAAGCACAAGATGAGATTGAAGCAATAAAGGCACAGTTAACAGCAGCACAGAAGAAGGTTGAAGCATTAGAAGCAGACATCAGGGCAGAGAAGGCCAAGACTGCCGCAGCGATTGCCCGTGCAGAGGAAGCTGAGAAAACAGCTGCTGAGAATAAGACACCGGAAACAACAGATCAGGCATATGAAAGATATATGAAGAACGCAGATTTACTGTGTAAGCAGCTTTCTGACTTAGAAGGAAGACAGAATGCTATTCTCGATGAGGCAAGAGAGCAGGCAGAGAGAGAAAGAGAAAAGGCAAGACAGGATGCTGCCGACATTATCGGAGAAGCACGTAAGACGGCCGAAAGACTCTTAAAAGATGCACAGGAAAATAAGGATAATGCCATTGAGGAAGCTAAGAAGATTCATGAAGACAGTGTTCGCAAAGTGGAAGAAGAGAAGAAGCATTGCGATGAACTGGCAGCTCAGAAGACAGCGATGGTTAATTCCTTAAAGAAACTTACAGAAGATACGGCACGTCTGATGGAAAAGATGCAGGGATAAGTATTTAATTCATGAGATAGAACAGATGCCCTCAAAGAGAGAATACACCCTATATTTGTGAGACGAACCCCGAAATAGTTATAACTATCTCGGGGTTTTCTCTGTAACAACCCCGAAAGATGTGATACTGGACTTTATCAATCGTAAATGATATAGTTTTATATCGCAAATACAATATTAATCTGCACACCTCAATTTACGGTATGTTTTGCCTTCATTCGGTTGCCGTAGCCCGCTGCGCCGCCCTCATTCAGGCGAAATCTCCCGCAAATTGTGATGCACATCTTGCGGAAAGCATTTTTCAAACAGGCTCTAAAGCGTGTTTGAAAAATCAGAAAAAGCAAAAATAAATATAATATGGCAGGTATGACAGCAGAAGAATAGAACGCTAAAGCTTGATTACTCGGGCATTATCAAAAAACAGAAATTGGAGAAACACATATGTTAAAACTAATAATTTTCGATATGGATGGTTTAATGTTCGCCACAGAACAGGTAAACTACAGAGCATTTACCGAAATAGTAAAGGAAGAGGGATATACTCCAACTTTTGAACAATTTATAGGATTTTTAGGAATGAATGCAAAGGATATTCAAAAGAAATACTACGTTTATTATGGAGAAGGTGTAGATGCGGAAGGCATTTACAAAAAGGTTGGTAACCGCTCCAAACAGATAATCAGAGAAGAGGGAGTTCCTGAAAAAGAAGGACTAAGGGAACTTTTGCAGGTTGTCCGGGAAAAAGGCTTGCAGACCGCAGTAGCGAGCGGCTCCGACACAGATGTTATTAAAGAATATCTGGACAGAACCGGATTAAACGAATATTTTGATATGGTACTTTCCTCAAAAGATGTGAAAAGAGGCAAACCATTTCCAGATGTATTTTTGGAGATTTGTAAAGCATTTGATGTAAAGCCTGAAGAGACACTTGTACTAGAAGACTCCGCAAATGGCGTGCAGGCAGCCCTTGCAGGTAACCTGCCCGTTATAAACATTCCAGATTTGCTTCCAATACCAAAAGAACAGCAGGAAAAATGTGTGGCGGTAGTGGAGAATTTAAAAGAAGTGATTCCTTATATTCAATAAATAAGACATATCCTGATAAATGCGGATAATTTAGTCAAGGCTATCGATTGCGATAAATAACAATAATTCAAACAGGCTCTAATTGAAAACAAGCGGTATCTGGTTGATAAAAATAACAGATAAGCACGAATCATTCTCATTTTGCATATGATAAATCAAACTGGGCGAAAGCAGGAAAACGTTACATGAATAAAAAAGGAGACTTTGATTTTGAATGGCTGCCAGGATTTCGAGAAATGATGGCATGTCAGAATGAGGAACAAAATACAGAGCAGGAAAATGACTCGGGTAATGGAGATTTGCAGATGGAAGCCTTACTTCCTCCAGAACAGTTACAGCAGGAAGAACAGCAATACTGGAAGGACTATGAATATCTCATCCAGATGCTGCCGATGGTCGCAAGAGAGGTATGGGTTGTCGCAGATGCCCTCCTTGATCAATATGAGTACAAGGGAAGTCCTATTTATTCTGAATATCCAGATAAGGTAACTATTTTAAAAATTGCTGATATGGTGTATGATAAGTTAAAGTATCGTGAGGAACAGGAGATGATACAGGCTGATGATGAAGAGATGATAAGAAATCCGTATTTTGTGGAAGTCTCTCTCCGGGATGCCAACACTCCATTTCGCACATTGATACAGGTAATATTACACTGGAACATTAACCACAGAAGACAGCGCTATTACCGCAGACAGAAAGTATTTTCAACACAATAATGTAGAGGATTCTCCCAACCTCTAAATAAAATGTAGGTAGCGAGATGAATTATAAAGTTAACCTGGCATCAGCAGTGGGCGGAGAGAAAACGGTGCCCCCTGCTGACAAGAAGTAAGCACCGCTGGATTTTGCCCGGCAATCAGCCTTCGCAAGGGTACCGGCTGAGGATTGAAACAAGAGATATTATGATATTTTCGGTATAATAATAAAAAATATCCCCTGTTTGGCATAACGAGGCCACTGGAAAAGTCCTTTTTGCGTGTAATTAATACAAAATAAAGTATGACTATTAGCCTTATAGAATTATATATGGTATGCAAAAACAGTTTTTCAGTGGCCTCTGGCATAACCGGCAGGGGAGAAATACTGACTATAAATTAAAATAAATTCAATTTCTTCCTCAAAAACATATGAAGGAGAGCAATGGGAAACATTGATTGCAGGTTGCAATAAGTGCCGAAGAAAGCGCTGACAGTATCAGTTTGATTACCGTTATAATTATACATTTTACACATTGAACTAAATAACAGGAGAATAAACATGGAGTTTTTACTCACTAAAATCAAAGAGAATTTAAATGAGCAGATGCTTCTTCTTACGATAAGTAATCCAAGAAAAGCAGAAGAAATCAAAAAGTATAATATTCGTCCGGTTCTTGTAAAGGACAGGCTTGTTTTTCAGAGCGCAGCATACACGAAGACGCAGGTTTTTCATAAGAATCCTGGAAAGAAAGAGTTAATAGAAGAACTGGAGAAGATTCTTCCACTTTATAAGCAGGTACAGCTTCAGACAACAGCTGCAGAGCTTACCGCCCTTATCAATAAAAAGGGAAAGGCGGCGATCAAAGTAAAGAAGCAAAGTAACGCAGCACAGGCAAAGTTACAGTCCGATAAGAGTCATTTGCTTCATAACAGAGCGAAGAAATACATTTTGCCGGAAGGAACGGCCGTCCCATTTTTAAAGGACCTTGGTGTTATGACAGCAGAGGGTAAGATCGTGCGCACCAGATACGATAAATACCGCCAGATTAACCGTTTTCTGGAATTTATTGAGGATGTCCTTCCGCATCTTCCACAGGACAGGGAAATCACCATATTGGACTTTGGATGCGGCAAGTCTTATCTTACATTTGCCATGTATTATTATCTTAAGGAATTAAAGGGATACGATATCCGCATTATCGGCCTTGATCTAAAGAAAGATGTCATAAGAAACTGTAACCGTCTGGCAGTGAAATACGGCTATGATAAACTGAATTTTTATGAAGGTTCCATAGAAGAATTTGAGGGCGTGACAAAGGTAGATATGGTAGTCACTCTTCATGCCTGTGATACAGCAACAGACTATGCCCTGTATAAAGCGCTGCGCTGGGATGCATCTGTCATTTTATCCGTTCCATGCTGTCAGCATGAGTTAAATAAGCAGATTTCCGCCTCAGAATTTGAGCCGATTACAGATTATGGTATTTTAAAGGAACGTTTTTGTGCGCTTGCAACCGATGGCATTCGTGCCAAGATTTTAGAAGAGCAGGGATATGACACACAGATTCTTGAATTTATTGATATGGAACATACACCGAAGAACCTTTTAATTCGTGCGATTCATCGCAAAAAACAGTCTGATAAAAAGAAGGGAAAAGCAAGGGAGCAGGTTAATGAATTTTGTAAACAGTTTGGATTTGCCCCAACGCTGTGGACTCTTCTTTCGGAAGAAGGAGGCGCTAAATGAGTAAAAATGTACAGACAGCCATTTTGCACATTGTCGTAGGCGTGGTGTGCTTTATTGGAGCGCTGATTGTTTTTAATAGTAATATTGGAGAGGAAAAAGGGAGTGCAGTATCAGAGCTTGCCAACCCGTCCTATCCGGTGCTTGAAATCGGTAATGATACGAGCAGCTACAATCTGATGGCAGGCTATAAGGAAGACATTGACCTGTCCCTGGTAAGAAATCAGATTACACTGACCAATAATAAAAATGCGGTCATTTTGAAGCTGCATGATTATGACTATGATATTACGGCCATTCAGTATACATTATTTGAAAAGACACCGGACAAGCCGACCGAAACAGGGACACTGAATCAGCTGACAAAAAATAAAAAGAAAAATATCAAGCTCGGAACGCTGACATTTAAAAATACATTATCGGAAAATAAAGTATATTATCTGAAGCTTGGCGTGAGATTAGACAACAGTACGCGAATTTATTTCTATACGAAGGTGCAGAGTGGTTCGGGATATCATTTGGACGATTATCTTGCCTTTGTCCTGAAGTTCCACAACAATTTATTCAGCAAAGGAACTATGGAGGAGAATTCCAGCTATCTTGAAACGTCCGCAGACACGATTGATGACAACTTAGAATCCGTAGACATTCATTCTGGAAGTGATGCGGTTTCTTTTGGAAATATGACAGTAAAACAGGAGACGAAGCCAAGAATCACACTCCAGGAGATCAATAACACGTACACTGTAATCCGGGTCAGCACTATCCTGTCTACAGAAGTCAGTGACGGTGTTGTGCAGTACTACGATTTAAATGAAACGTACAAACTGCGCTATACAGCAGAAAGAATGTATCTACTTGACTATGAGCGGACCATGGATGCCTATTATAACGAATCTATTATTGATTCTGCTAATAACCTGATTAGTCTTGGGATTCAGAACGAAAAAAATATAAGCTACATTTACTCGGATAAAGGATATAAAGTCTGTTTTGCTGTAGAAGGACAGCTCTGGTATTATGATTACCAGTCTTCCGATATGTACAAGATTTACAGTCTTTCTTCCGAGAATCTTCCTGACATAAGAAATGCAACAAGCAACCATGGAATCAAGCTTTTAAGCATGGATAACAAAGGAAATATCACTTATCTTGTCTATGGATATATTAATCGTGGAAGACATGAGGGAATGAATGGAATCCAGATTATGAAATATGATGCAAAGACAAACTGTAATGAGGAGATTTCTTTCCTTTCTACTTCGTTACCGTATGACAGTATGAAGGAAGATTTAGAAAAGTTCTCTTACCTGAATTCAAAATCTGTATTTTACTGTATTCTTGAGGGAGATTTACATGAAATTAATCTTCAGAAAAAGACAGACACGATAGTAGAATCCGGCCTTGTCAATGACAGCCTTACCGCATCCAAAGATCAGAGCATTATTGCGATTGAAAAGGAACAGGATATCTACAAGAATAAAAAAATAGAGATGATTGACTTAGAGTCTGGCAAAAAGCAGACCTTTACCTGTAGTTCCAACAAACGAATTCGTGCAATTGGCTTTTTATCTAATGACTTTATTTATGGGGAAGCCAATGCGGTCAATGTTTCAAAGAGCAACAATGGCACGATAAACTTCCCGATCACGAAGATTCATATCGTGGACATTAATGGAAATACTGTAAAGGAATATCAAAAGGCAGGACGTTATATTATGTCCACCCAGATAAAGGGCAGTATCCTTGAAATGACTCTTGGCAAAAAGTCAGGAAATAAGATTCAGAAAACAAGCGCCAAAGACTATATTCGTTATAAAGAAGATGAAGAGTCTGATGCCGTGACACTTACTTCAAAGTATACAGATACTTACTGGACACAGATGTATCTTAAGTTTCCGAACTACGTATACATCCAGGTTGTTCCAGACTTACTGTTAACAAAAATCATGGTAAATGAAGACGATGTCACAATGAAACTTGACAGTAGCGGCAAACAGATTGAACAGTATTATGTATATGCATCTGGAGTTCAAAAAGCAGTATACACAAACCTCACAGAAGCAATCACATGCGCCAACGAAGAACGAGGTAACGTAATTGACAGCAAGGAAAATGTCCTCTGGAAATGCATTTACGCAGACTATGCTCAGGTAGCCGGTATGGATAATGTTGTAAAAGTAAAATCTGACAGCAAATCCCTCGCAGGATGTCTCTCCATGATTGCCGCAGTTAACGGAAAGGAAACTACTCCAGGCAGCATCGATATTGGAAAAGGAAGCATAGAACAGCTCATCAAAAAATATAGCGGACATACAGCCTGGAACCTCACAGGCTGCACCGTTGATGAAATACTCTACTACGTCAGCCAGGGAAGCCCGGTACTCGCCAAGTTGACCAGTAACCGTTACGTTATTGTCATGAGTTACAATGCCACAAAGATAAGATACCTCGACCCTGTAACGGGACAGTCTACAGCAGGTTCACGGTCAGATATTACGAACCGGCTGGAGAAGGCAGGGAAGGTGTTCTATTCTTATATAGCGGAATAGGTTGGCGAAACAGACGAACTCCCGAAGCCCCGAATATATAAAATTGCTTCGTATCACTGCACTCTTAATGCTCGCCCGCATTAAGAGCTTGCTCTAAGGCGCAATTTTATATATTCGGGGCTTCGGGGGTTCTGTGTTTTGGCAAACGATTGTCTTTGCCAGCTTGTGATTTCTTTTATTATTTTCGGAAACCGCCATAGCATTGAATGTCAGCTATCCTCGGTAGCCAATAAACAGCTCCTCAAACTCCCCATATAAGCCTAAAATGCGCCTTAGAGCAAGTTCAAGCTGCGGCTGAGCAGTTTGAACGCAGTGATACGAAGCATTTTAGGCTTATATGGGGAGTTTGAGGAGCGTCAGCTTTATATGGGGAGTTTGAGGAGCGTCA
>CAVCBH010000034.1:0-21718 GCA_963600375.1 bacterium
TTTTGCCTCTTGACAAAAGTCACTTCATAACAGAGCGAGGATTGAATGTGAGCGCGTAGGCGAACATTCAACCCACAGTGATAGAGTCACAAATATAGGATAGCTGCTCTCTTCCTGGGCGTCTGTCTATTAATGAATTAAATAGTAACTAAGTCTAATGTTTTTATTTTAGAGCATTTTTATAAAATAACTAAATTACCATAAAATAAGTATGAAATTTTGTTGAATCCTATTATTGGAAAATGGTGTTTGAAATGGTATCATAGGGACTGCGAAATTAAGAGACAAAAGTATTTACATTAAAGAGGGGCAGAAAGGAGTTCTTATTTTATTATGAAAACAATTTTTAGAGATTTAGGAATTATGGTAGTGTTTGCATGTTTTGTATTAGTACTTTCATTATCTTACAAAGGCAAATATGTACAGGCAGAGAATACAACAAAAGCAGCATCTTCTACATTAGATGAATATGGAAACAGAGTAGAGGCAACACATATTACAATTGAAAATACATCACCATTTGAATTAAAAAATGTTAAGGTAACATTTAATGGCGAAAAGACAGTAGAAAATATCTCTGTAAAAAAGAATGAGAAAGCTACAGTAAAACTTCCGGAAACAGATAAGCCGATTGTTAAAGTAGAGATTGAAGGGACAACATCCTACGGAAAGAAATTTACAAATTTCTTTAGCGGATGCATCAGCAATAAATCATACATCGTTGTGTACCTTACAGAAACAATGGACTTGGGAGTAACAGCGAATATTGAATAAGTGGGAGCGGAAGGTTATCTGCGGAAAGATTTTGCTTCTGCGTAGTGTATAGCAAAAAAACAGCTATCGCAGTAAAACTAATTTTGACTCAGTTGTAAAAAACACAAAGTCGCAAAATTAGTTTTACTGCGATAGCTGCTTTTTTATTCATAGATTGGGAAGCAAAATCATTCTGCAGATAAACTTCCTTTCCAGTTATTCTTTGGGGACAGAAGGTGAGAAAGCGAATGGAGCTCTTTATAGGTGGAAATTAGATTAGAGATAGATTTTATATTGCAGATAGATGAAGATGTTGCATTAGTATGAAAATAGTTTATGATAAAGACTTTATAATGAATATTTCCAATCCTCACGTATATTCTTGGATTGTTATAAAAAACAGAAAACTGGCGTGTACAAATTACTAAGAATGATTTTTTCAAAATGCTCTAAAGTTGTTACATAACAGAGCTGAACAATAGAAACCATTATGTAGAAGAAGTGTCCCTTCCCGGTATTGATTTTGTGACTTTGTGCTGTGGAATTCTGACTGTAACCTCGCGAGCTCGTTTTCGAGCGAGGTTGTCTTATCAGGCAGAATGGAACGTTTAGCACAACGGAACAAAATCAATACCGGGAAGGGACACTTCTTCTATAAGCAGCCCTCAGTGTTCAGCGCCCGTCATTCAGTCTGCTTCAGTTTTCGCCATCCCCCTTTACAACATCCCAAGAATCCTCTATATTATATGGTAAGTTTTACAGAAAGGAATGGCTTATTACTATGAAGATTTCTTTATTTCCTACATTAAAGAACTATAAAAAAGAATATCTGGGAAAAGACATCGCTGCCGGCATCATGATTGCAGCGGTCTCTATTCCTATATCTATGGGATATGCGGAAGTATCAGGATTGCCAGCAGTTTTTGGACTGTATGGTTCGGTGCTTCCCATTTTATTTTTTGCCCTTTTTTCCACATCGCCACAGTTTATATTTGGAGTAGATGCGGCGCCGGCGGCGATTGCGGGTGCGGCTTTGGCCAGTCTTGGGATTGAGAGTGGGAGTGCGGATGCATTAAGATATATTCCAGTCATTGCGCTGTTTGTCGGTTTGTGGCTGCTTTTATTTTACTTTTTAAAGGCGGGAAAGTTAGTTACATTTATTTCCACTCCGGTTATGGGAGGATTTATCAGTGGAATTGCGCTGACAATTATTCTGATGCAGATTCCCAAAATCATGGGCGGTAAGTCTGGTTCAGGCGAACTTCTGGAATTATTAAAACATTTGTATGAGACAGCAGAACATATTAACTGGATTTCAGTAGCATTGGGTGTTGGCGCATTGGCAATTCTTATCATTTCCAAGAAAGTCATACCAAAGTTTCCGATGGCAGTTGTGATTATGGCTTTAGGAATGATTGCAACGATGGTATTCCATGTAGATCAGTACGGAGTAACGTTGCTTTCGAAAGTGGAGCCAGGACTTCCAAAGCTGATTGTGCCGGACATTTTCCATGTGGATTTGAGTCATGCGGCAGGCAGAGGATTAATGATTGCCGTTGTGGTTATGGCAGAAACATTACTTTCCGAGAATAATTTTGCCGCCAAAAATGGTTACAAAATAGATGATAACAGGGAAATTCTTGCCTGTGCCGCAGGAAATATTGTATCAGCCTTTACAGGAAGCTGCCCGGTAAATGGAAGTATTTCAAGAACATCAATGAATGAGCAGTTTGGAGGAAAAACGCAGGCAGTTTCTATTACAGCGGCAATCTCCATGGTAGCAGTACTGCTGTTTGCCGCGGGATTTATTGGATATTTGCCAGTTCCAGTACTTACTGCGATTGTCATTTCGGCACTCATGAATGTTGTCGAATGGCATTTGGCAGTACGTTTATTTAAAGTAAGCCGTAAGGAATTTTATATTTTTGTTGCAGCTTGTATGGCTGTGCTCTTCCTTGGAACAATCTATGGTGTAATCATTGGAATTCTTCTTTCCTTTGTGGCAGTCGTTATTCGGGAAACGAATCCACCAAAAGCATTTTTAGGAAGTATTCCAGGAAGAGATGGATTTTATGATTTGAATAAAAACCATTATGCACATCCGATTGAACATACAGTAATTTACCGCTTTAATGCGAGTCTTTTCTTTGCAAATAGTAAATTATTTCAGGAAGATATTGAGAATCATTTAAAAGAAGATACAAAGACCGTGATTGTGGATGCAGGAACGATCACAAGTATTGATATTACAGCGGCAGACACCCTTCTTATGCTGAAAAATAATCTGGAGAAAAAAGGAATTGCTTTCTATATTACCGAGCATATGCAGGGACTGAATACGCAGCTTCGAAGTCTGGGAATGGGTTCATTGATTGAAGAAGGCTGTGTCAGACGAACAATCACAGCGGCACTGTTGGATTCTGGTCTGCAGAAGCCATTTCCATTAGAAGGAATTCCGGCTGATTTACAGGCAAACTTAAAAGAATTACAGGAAAATACGGAAAAAGCCCTGTCTATTCATAAGCATAATACAGAAAATATAGCAAAATTGGAAAAGGCATTGTGGCTTCATACACTTCCTGCCGAAGAGGAAAATACACTCGAAGAATTTGCCTGGGCATTTGGTGAGGATACCGTGGATGAAATTGAAAAAAGAGTACATCACGTAATTTCCAACCTGCACCACTGGCCGGAAATTAAGGAAATTTCTGAAAGCGGACTTGCAAAGAAAATGCGTGCATGGCATCGACTTGGTGTTATTGATGAAGACGAAGTTCTTCGAAGAATGGAGCTTCATTTAGATGAGCTTTCCGCAAATCTTGAGGAAGATAAAAATAAACAGCTTATATTCCAGATGATTGAGAAACGTCGTCAGCATCTTGAAATGGAATTAAAACAGGAAAATCCAGAGGTATGGGAAAAGCTGATGGAAAGTCGAAAACATTTAGAGAAACGACTTGAAAAACAGAATCCTGAAGCAGCCAGAAAGTTACATGAGTTGGAGGGGAAATTCTGAGTTGCCGCAGGCAAGGGTAGACGCCCTCAGAAAGAGAAAGAACCTATATTTGTGACTTTCGTCGCTGCAGGTTGAATGTTCGCTTAACCGCTCGCATCCAACCTTTGCTCCCAGGCAACAAATATAGGCTATCTTCTTTCTTTGGGTGCGTCTTCTTTGCTGCGCAGACCACAATTTTCATAGTTTTTTGAAATTCTTGACACAGAATCTCCATATTTTTTCCATATCATTAAGCCATAGCAAAGAAAACAATGCAGATGCATAAAACAAATATGCAAGCATAAAGATAGTGGTGAGAAAGGATGATGTGTTTATGAGAAAAGGGAAAGCGAGTGCGGCGATTGCTTTAAGTCTTGTGATGGGAGTGTCAATGCTGAGTGGATGTAGTACAGGGACTTCTTCGAGTAGTTCAGAAGCGACTACAGAGTCGGCAAGCTCGAAATCTTCTTCAACAGATAGTGAAGAGAATAAGATTTATGGAGTGGTCAGTTCCGTCAGTTCTGACAGCATTACGATTAAAGTAGGAACGCTGAATGAGCAGAGCAAGCCGGACGGAGATGGTCAATCTGCAAATAACCAGGCTACAGACAATACTTCTGCAAGTAATAATTCTGACGGGAATTCAGATAATACTACAAATAGCAATTCCAACAGCAGTTCTGACAGTGATTCAAATAGTGCGATAAATAATAGTTCAGACAGCACAGGCAGTACAAGCACTAGTAGTTCTGACAAAAACAGTACAGAAGATACTTCTGCAAGTAACAGTACTGAAAAGAGCGATTCAGCAAAAAACAGTGATACTAACAGTACAGATGCAACAAAGAATTCTTCGGGAGAAGCTCCAGCTGAGAAATCTATGATTACTACAACTGGGGAGACGAAGACCATTACGTTGACAAGTAGCACAAAGATATCACAGGAGATGCCAGGCAATCCTCCACAGGGTAGTGGTTCAGAAAATGGTGGTAATGGTTCACAGAATGGTAGTCAGGGACAGCCACCGGCAAAACCGGATGAAAATAACAATTCACAAAGTTCTGACAAGAGCAGCACAGACAGTTCAGAAAAACAAAGTGATAGCAGTTCAGAAAATAACAGTAATTCTACTGCTGATACTGCAAATGACAGCAGTAACTCCCAGAGCAAAGACTTATCAGTCAGTGATTTAAAGGAAAACGATGAGGTTGCTATCACATTAGATTCCGATGGAAATGCTTCCAGGATCAGTCTTTTATCTGGTGGAGGTCCAGGTGGAGAAAATGGCGGCGCACCGCAGGGTGGTGGACAGTCTGCTGCTCCGACCAGTTACACTGCAGCAACAGAGTACAGTAAAGATAAGACAACAACAGGAAAGAGTTATTCTTCTACCGGAACGGATGAAAATGCTGTTCATGTGACAGATGGTGCGAAGGTAACACTTAAAGATGCAACAGTTTCCCGTGAATCCGAGGAGAGCCAGGGTGGAGACAGTTCTAGTTTCTATGGAATTGGAGCGGCAGTTCTTACAACAGATGGCACTTCTTATGTGAGCGGAAGCAAGGTTAATACCAATGCAAAAGGTGGCGCAGGAATCTTCTCTTATGGGGATGGAACAACTTATGTATCTGACACAACAATCAGCACAAAGAAGGATACTTCTGGTGGAATTCATGTAGCTGGCGGCGGTAAGCTGTATGCATGGAATGTAAATGCAACTACACAGGGAGAGTCTTCCGCAGCAATTCGAAGTGACCGTGGAGGCGGAACAATGGTTGTAGATGGTGGAACGTATACATCAAATGGTACAGGTTCTCCGGCGGTATACAGCACAGCCGACATTGCTGTTCATAGTGCAGATCTTACAGCAAATAATTCTGAAAGTGTCTGTATCGAGGGATTGAATTCTTTACGATTATTTGATTGTAATTTAACTGGAAATATGAAGACAGATTCTCAGAATGACTGCACATGGAATGTAATTCTTTATCAGAGTATGTCGGGCGATTCTGAAGTTGGTAACAGTACATTTGAAATGAATGGCGGTACGTTGACTGCTAAGAATGGTGGAATGTTCTACACAACCAATACAGAATCTACGATTCATTTATCTAATGTAGATATCACTTATGCAAAGAATAATGACTTTTTCTTAAAATGTACAGGAAACAGTAACCAGCGTGGCTGGGGTACTTCCGGAGCGAATGGTGCAGACTGCAACTTTACGGCAGATGATCAGAAGATGGAAGGCGATGTTATCTGGGACAGCATCAGTCAGTTAGACTTTTATATGTCCAATGGAAGCACATTAAAAGGTGCGGTAACAGATGATGAGAGCAATGCTGGAAATGGTGGAAGTGGATACTGCAATTTCTATATTGCAAAGGGCTGCACATGGACAGTAACCGGGGACAGTACGTTGACAAAGCTTTATAATGCAGGAACAATTGTGGATACCGATGGAAAAACAGTAACAATTAAGGGAACAGACGGAACAGTATACGTAAAAGGTGACAGCGATTATACAATAACCGTTTCTTCTTATTCAACAAAGGCAGATATGTCCGGTATGACAGAAAGTACAGCATGGACAGACTATGAGGTAAGCAAACCTTCTGAATTATAGAGCAATGAATGAAAAACATTATAGAGTCTTAAAAATTCAGAAAAACAGATAGTGGAAGAGTATAAATTTTAATAAAAATGTATCACTATAAACTATAAAAATAAATAGTAGTCGTGTAAAAATAAAACGAAAACAGGAAAAAGAATGTTTAAGAAAAATTAATAACATTCTTTTTCTTTTTTGTTATATAATAAAAATGTTAAAGGTGATATAATGGCTTTAGAAAGAATGGTAGAGAAATAAATTTTCAGGAGGGAGAATGATGTCAGATTCTATATGGAAGAGTATTGACAGAATGGAGAAGTCTCGTTACGGAAAGATGGAATGTATGGAAGTGACGGATGTTGTTATTGTCGGAGGCGGTTTGTGCGGCCTTTTATGTGCCTGGTTTTTAAAGGATGCAGGTGTGGATTGCATTCTTATTGAGAAAGACCGGATTGCAGGTGGGACAGGCAAGGATGCAATGGCACAGGTGACTTCCCAGCATGGACTGATTTACAGCCAGCTTTTAGAACGGGACGGTGAAGAGAAGGCGAGAATGTATCTTCAGGCAAATGAGCTGGCAATTGAGAAGTATCGTGAATTGTCGAAGTACATTGACTGCGATTTTGAAGAGACAAGTGCCTTTGTCTATTCAAAAGATGACAGGGCGGCGATTGAGAAAGAAGTGGAAGTCGTAAACCGTCTTGGACTGAAAGCTGAATTTTGTGAGACAACAGAGCTTCCATTTGATGTGGCCGGTGCGATACGTTTTCCAGGACAGGCACAGTTAAACCCGGCAAAGTTTATGGATGGCCTGGTAAAAGATTTGGAACAGTGCAAGAATATTCATTTGTTTGAGGATGTGCTGATTGACGACTGGTTGAAGAGAATGGTATGGTGCAGGACGCGTGTAACAGTTGCAGAACAGGTTATCTGCACAACACATTTTCCATTTTATAAAAAGCTTGGAAAGTATGATAATAAGATGCATCTTGAACAGGCAAGTATTCTGGCATTAGAACATACAGGACAGATGAAAGGAATGTATACGGATGCAGACAGGGAAGGACTCTCTTTTCGAAGTTATGGGGACTTACTTTTAATGGCAGGGGAAAGACACAAAGTGAAAAGCAGAAGAGAAGGAACTGACAGTGGATTTAAGAAGCTTCGGGAAGAAGCGGCACAGTATTATCCAGATGCAAGAGAAGTGGCGCATTGGAATGTAGCAGATTGTATCAGTTTAGATGGCATACCATACATTGGAAAGTATGCAGCCAAGGCTCCGCTATTTTATGTGGCAACTGGATTTAATGGCTGGGGAATGACCTCTGCGATGGCAGGGGCAATGCTTGTGACCGATATGATTTTAAAAGACAGAGCCGGAGAAGAAGGAACTTCTTATCCATGGGGAGAAGTTTTTTCGCCAGAACGGAAAGTTTTACTTCCGCAGTATTTTTCTAATATAAAGGACAATATTTCAGATAAATTTGCATCCAGACGTCATAAAGTTAAAAAATAAGTCATTGACAAATATTTTTAATAGTGCTACTATACACCCGAAACAGGGAAAAGCAATGAAGGAAAAGAGTAATATAGTGGAATCATACAGAGAGAGTAACAGTTGCTGAGAGTTATTTATGAGGAAATATATGAAAACCATTCCTGAGCTGCGATGCGAAAAAGAAGTATTTTAGTAGAATTATAAGAGAATCATAAAGAGATGTTTCAAGAGAAGCATTTCAGTGAAGGAGATATTTCACAAGCGTTGCCGTATGCCTGCGTTAAGGGATAGGATTTAATAATAGAATCTGAAGTGAAATTATAAGGTGGAACCGTGTATTTAATGCACCCTTAGATTATAGTTATGCTGTAATCTGTGGGTGCTTTTTTTTTGGAGGTAAAATGAAATGAAAGTTCTCGGAAAAAATGGACAGGTAATGGAAGGTAATTTTGAAGACAAAGAAGTAAAAGAAGCGTTCTGGCATACAAGTGCCCACGTATTAGCACAGGCAGTAAAGAGATTATATCCGGATACGAAATGTGCGATCGGACCAGCAATTGATAATGGATTTTATTATGATTTTGATTTCTCTTTTCCATTTACAGAGGAGAATCTTGCGGCAATCGAAAAAGAGATGAAGAAGATTGTAAAGCAGTCCCTTCCGTTAGAAGTATTTGAGGTAAAGAAAGAAGAAGCCCTTTCCTACATGAAAGAAAGACAGGAAGATTACAAAGTAGAAATGATCGAAGAGCTTCCAGAGGGAGAGACAATCACATTTTATAAACAGGGAGACTACGAAGAATTCTGTGCAGGCCCTCACGTATCCAATACCTGCGTGATCAAGGCAATCAAACTTCTTTCTACAGCAGGTGCTTACTGGCGCGGTGATGAGAAAAATAAAATGCTTACAAGAATTTATGGTATTTCCTTTCCAAAAGCTTCTGAGTTAAAAGAGTATCTGAATATGCTCGAAGAAGCGAAAAAGAGAGATCACAGAAAACTTGGAAAAGAACTTGGTTTATTTACAATTATGGAAGAAGGTCCGGGATTCCCATTCTTCTTACCAAAAGGAATGATTCTTAAAAATACACTGATTGATTACTGGAGAAAGATGCATACAAGAGAAGGCTACGAAGAAATCTCCACACCAATCCTCTTAAACAGACAGCTTTGGGAGACATCAGGACACTGGGATCATTACAGAGAAAATATGTACACAACAGTCATTGATGATATGGATTTTGCCGTAAAACCAATGAACTGTCCAGGTGGAATGCTTGTTTACAAGATGGAGCCACGTTCTTACAAAGAACTGCCATTAAGACTTGGGGAACTTGGTCTTGTGCATCGTCATGAAAAGTCTGGTCAGCTTCATGGACTGATGCGTGTAAGATGCTTCACACAGGATGATGCACATATCTTCATGACGGAAGACCAGATTGAAGGCGAAATCCAGAAAGTTGTGAAACTGATTGATGAAGTATACAAGAAGTTTGGATTTACTTACCACGTAGAATTATCCACTCGTCCAGATGACAGCATGGGAACAGAAGAGGAGTGGGAAGTAGCAACAAATGCGCTGGAAAATGCAATCAAATCCATGAATATTCCTTACGAAGTAAATGAGGGAGACGGTGCATTTTATGGACCAAAACTTGACTTCCATTTACAGGATTCTATCGGAAGAACATGGCAGTGTGGAACAATCCAGCTTGACTTCCAGCTTCCACAGCGATTTGAGGCAGAATATATCGGAGCAGATGGAGAAAAACATCGTCCAATAATGATTCACCGTGTTGTATTTGGTTCTATTGAGAGATTTATCGGTATCTTAATCGAGCATTACGCTGGCAAGTTCCCAACATGGTTAGCACCAGTACAGGCAAAGGTACTTCCTGTATCTGATAAATTTGCAGACTACGCAAAACAGGTTGCCGAACAGCTTAAAGCGAGCGGTGTTCGTGTAGAGGTCGATGACCGGGACGAAAAACTTGGCTATAAGATCAGACAGGCACAGCTTCAGAAAGTTCCATATATGCTTATTCTTGGAGAAAAAGAACAGAGTGCAGGAAATGTTTCTGTCCGTAAGAGAGATGTCATTGATGAGAATGACAGCCCGGAAATGGGCACAATGAGTGTGGAGGAATTTGCCGCAGTTATTGAAAAAGAATCTCAGTATTAAAGATAAAGCCCTTTATGTGACAAAAAGAAACGGTCGGGATGAATTTAGTATCTGTCATAAAGCAGAATAGGAAAGGGTATATATACTTTGTACAAATACCAAGAAAGAATTTATTGATTTTTTAGAATCTTTAATGGAATAAAAGGGGGATTTATGATATTATGTTGCATGTAGTGCGTAATAATTGTGGCATTATATAAGGCAATAAGTTGTAATAAATTAAGGAAGGAAGTGCACAGATGCCCCCTTTTGCCAAAAGAGAAATTAAAAATTCTTTTATAAAGCTTTTAACAGAACGACCAATTTCCCAGATTACAGTAAAAGATATTGTAGAGGACTGTGGCGTGAATCGCAATTCTTTTTATTATCATTTTCAGGATATCCCTTCTTTATTAGAAGAGATTATTGTGGAGATGACAGCGAAGGTTATAGAAACTCTGCCGGAGGAATCTACATTTGAGGAAAAGGTTACGGCAGCTTTAGAAGAGATTAATTCCAATAAAAGAATGATTTATCATATTTATGGTTCTTCGAACAGAGAATTTTATGAGAAGCAGCTTATGAAGATATGTGATCATGTTACCCGTACTTATATCCGTTCGAGAGATTACTCGGAGCGGGTGGATTCAAAAGACCTGGAATTTGTCATAAGTTACTTAAAATGTGAATTGTTTGGACAGCTTATTGACTGGCTTAATCATGATATGTCTTACGATATTGTGGAACATTCACGCGTACTTTGTCGAATGTTTGCAGGAAGTATGCGTATGGTATGTCAAAAATATAAAATAATATAAAGAGAATCATAAAGAATAATTGCATTATTAAAAATAACATGCTACAATGTACTATATTTCGAGAAATACGATGAGGTAAGGGAATAGCAGAGAAGATTTCGAGGGGGAAGTCCATCTGGGCTTCTCTGTTTTTGTGTAATCGGAGAAGGAACAATTGGAAAGGACATGAAAGATATCTTCGGAAAAACTGCAAATAATCATAAATCAATCGTAAAGCATATAATAAGATTTATGAGCAGGTCACACAGCGATGGTCTTAATTTGCTGTTGATTTCATTTGTGCGACTTAGAGCATTTTTCAAACAGGCTCTAGCAAGCGCCGCAGTCTGCATCTCAGAAGTGTTTTTCCCAACAATATAAATTATACAGAGAGGAAGAAGTATTATGAAGAAAAAAATCATTAGTATGTTTTTAGCAGTAGCAATGGTATTAAGTCTTGCCGCTTGTGGAAGTTCTAATTCAGCAAAGTCTGAAAGCTCCACTGAAGCAGGAAAGAAGACTTTAAAAGTAGCAATGGAGTGTGGATACGCACCATATAACTGGACACAGTCTGACGATTCTAACGGAGCAGTTAAGATTAAAGACAGTTCTGATTATGCATATGGTTATGACGTTATGATGGCAAAGAAGATTGCCGATGAATTAGGATATGATTTACAGATTGTAAAGCTTGACTGGGATTCTTTGATTCCTGCTGTACAGTCCGGACAGGTTGACTGTGTTATTGCTGGTCAGTCCATCACTTCTGAAAGAAAGCAGATGGTAGACTTTACAGATCCTTATTACTATGCATCTATCATCACTCTTGTAAAGAGCGGAAGCAAGTATGAGAATGCAAAGGGAGTAGCAGATCTTGCCGGCGCTACATGTACTTCCCAGCTTGGAACAATCTGGTATGACAAGTGTCTTCCACAGATTAAAGATGCCAACATTCAGGCAGCACAGGAATCTGCACCAGCTATGTTAGTTGCATTAAACAGTGGAAGAACAGATGTTGTTGTAACAGATATGCCTACAGGAAAAGCTGCATTAGTTGCATATCCTGACTTTAAGTTACTTGACTTCTCAGGAAGCGATGATGATTTCGAAGTATCTGATGAAGATATCAACATTGGTATTTCTGTAAAGAAGGGCAACACAGAATTAGTTGACAGCATCAATGGTGTTCTTTCTAAGATGACAAAAGATGACTACAACAAGATGATGGACGAGGCTATTTCTGTACAGCCTTTATCTAAATAGTAGTCTGGAGGAGAAAAGGTCATGAATTTGGCTGATATGAATTTTGGGCAGAAAATAGTTTATCTGTTACAGGAGTATGGTTCATCCTATTTAAAGGGTGCAGGTACTACATTGGTTATAGCAATTATTGCTACAATAATTGGCTGTATTATCGGTCTGGCGATTGGTATCGTGCAGACAATACCGGAAGATAAAAAGAGAGACAGTCTGCCAAAAAGAATTATTTTAAAGATTGTAAAGATTATTTTAAAAATTTATGTAGAAGTATTCCGTGGAACACCTATGATCGTACAGGCTGTATTTATTTATTACGGTGCATCCTCAGTATTTGATATTCAGCTTGGAATGTGGCAGTCTGCACTCCTTGTTGTATCTATCAACACAGGTGCTTACATGGCAGAATCTGTCCGTGGTGGTATCATTTCTGTTGACCCAGGACAGATGGAAGGTGCGAAAGCAATTGGTATGAATCATTTTCAGGCAATGACTAATGTTATTCTTCCGCAGGCTTTCCGAAACATTCTTCCACAGATTGGAAATAACCTTATTATTAATATCAAAGATACCTCTGTGTTATCTGTTATCGGTATCACCGAATTATTCTTTGTGCATAAGAGTGTTGCCGGTGCGTTGTATACTTACTTTGAGTCCGCAACAATCGTAATGGTGATCTATCTGATTATGACGCTCATTTCTTCAAGATTGTTAAATCTCTGGGAGAGAGTATTAGATGGTGATGACAGCTACGAAGTTATTGATAACATGGATATTGGAACACAGTTGGGTTCTAAAAAAGCAACAAGGGAGGGAAGATAAATGAGTGACAATAATAAAATACTTGAAATTTCCCACCTTATGAAAAGTTTTGGTAACCACGAAGTATTACGGGACATTGATTTTAGCGTAGAAAAGGGAGATGTTATCTCCATCATTGGTGCATCTGGTTCAGGAAAGTCCACCATGCTTCGCTGTGTCAATCTCTTAGAAACACCAACAGGCGGCAATATTTATTATCATGGCAAAGATATTACAGACCCTAAGATGGATGTATGTACTTACCGTGAAAAAGTAGGAATGGTATTCCAGAGCTTTAACCTGTTTGCAAACTTAACTGTACTTGAAAACTGTATGGTTGGCCCGATCAAGGTAGCCAGGAAGAGTAAGGAAGAAGCGAAAGAACTCGCTATGAAGTTCTTACAGAAAGTAGGAATGGATCCTTATATCAACGCAAAGCCAAGACAGTTATCTGGTGGTCAGAAACAGCGAGTTGCCATTGCAAGAGCGTTAGCAATGGAACCAGAAGTTCTTCTCTTTGATGAACCAACATCTGCACTTGACCCACAGATGGTCGGTGAAGTGTTAAATGTTATGACTGCACTTGCACAGGAAGGCATGACAATGCTCATCGTTACCCATGAGATGGCATTTGCCAGAGATATCTCCAGCCATGTGATTTTTATGGCTGATGGGGTTATCGAGGAAGAGGGAACAAGCGATGATATTTTCAAGAATCCGAAGAAGGAGAAAACGAAAGAGTTCCTGAGCCGATTCAGGAATCTTTAAGATTTAGATTTTTCAAACACGCTCCAGACAGACGCTCCCCAATAAAGAAGATACCCTATATTTGTGACTTTATCACTGTGGATTGAATGTTCGCTTCCATGCTCACATTCAATCCTCGTTTTAAGGCCATAGATTATAGGGTATCTTCTTTTGAATTAAATAGAAAATCTCACTTGACGTGGGCGTGGAGTTGTTATAAACTGTCTATATCACAATGTATCAGACTAGAGTTTTAAATTGTTAAATTAAACAAAAGAAATTTGCAAAGGAGAAGGACATGAGCAATAAAGAAATCCCTTACAAAATTTATCTTGAAGAAAGCGAGATGCCGGATAGCTGGTATAATGTGCGTGCGGATATGAAGAAGAAACCAGCACCGCTGTTAAATCCCGCAACATTAGAGCCTTTGAAACCAGAGGAATTAGAACCTATTTTCTGTAAAGAATTAGTAAAGCAGGAACTCAATGATACCGATGCTTATATTCCAATTCCACAGGAAATCAGAGACTTCTACAAGATGTATCGTCCATCACCACTGGTACGAGCTTATTGCTTAGAGAAGAAGCTTGGAACCCCTGCAAAGATTTATTATAAATTTGAGGGTAATAATACAAGTGGAAGCCATAAGTTAAATTCTGCGATTGCACAGGCTTATTATGCAAAACAGCAAGGATTGAAGGGTGTTACAACAGAGACTGGAGCCGGACAGTGGGGAACTGCTCTTTCTATGGCATGTGCTTATTTTGACCTTGACTGTAAAGTATACATGGTTAAAGTTTCTTATGAGCAGAAGCCATTCCGTCGTGAAGTAATGCGTACATACGGAGCAAGTGTAACGCCATCTCCATCTACAACAACAGAAGTAGGTAAGAAGATTTTAGAAGAGCATCCAGGAACAACAGGAAGTCTTGGCTGTGCGATTTCCGAAGCTGTTGAGACAGCAACAAAGCATGAAGGTTACCGCTATGTTTTAGGAAGCGTGTTAAATCAGGTACTTCTTCATCAGTCTGTTATCGGTCTTGAATCCAAAATCGCAATGGAGAAATACGGAATCAAGCCGGACATCATTATCGGCTGTGCCGGAGGCGGTTCTAATATTGGTGGATTAATTTCTCCATTCATGGGTGAAAAGCTTCGTGGAGAGGCAGATTATCATTTTATCGCAGTAGAGCCAGCATCCTGCCCAAGCTTAACTCGTGGTAAATACGTTTACGATTTCTGTGATACAGGAAAGGTATGTCCAATGGCAAAAATGTATACATTAGGCAGTGGATTTATTCCATCGCCAAACCATGCAGGAGGACTCCGCTATCATGGAATGAGCAGTATCGTATCCGAATTATATGATCAGGGATTGATTGAAGCAAGAAGCGTAGAGCAGACTTCTGTATTTGAAGCGGCAGAACAGTTTGCAAGAGTAGAAGGAATCTTACCAGCACCAGAAAGCAGTCATGCGATTCGTGTAGCCATCGATGAAGCTTTAAAATGCAAAGAAACCGGGGAAGAAAAGACAATCCTCTTCGGACTTACCGGAACAGGATACTTCGATATGGTTGCATATGAGAAGTTTAATAACGGTGAAATGGGAGACTATATTCCTACAGATGATGATCTGGCAGTGGGATTTGCAGGAATTCCAAAACAACCAGGTGAATAAATAATAATTTCATCTCCAGCCAAAGACAGAAAAAGTGAAGCACCTACCATGTAATAAATGCGCCTTAGAGCAAGTTCAAAATGCGATTGAGCATTTTGGACGCAGTGATATGAAGCATTTATTACATGGTAGGTGCTTCACTTTTTTGTCAGCTTTCCCTTGACATGGGGGTGTCTCTGTGGTATATTAAGTGTATTAATAGTATTAATACACTATTGACATCTTTAATACACTTTGCACAACAGGAAATCGCAAATCACGCACGTTTAATATTTTAAAGTTTAACTTTAGCAGTGCAGAAAGGAAGGAGGAGCGATGTGATTTTTATTGACTATAATGACAAACGACCAATTTATGAGCAGGTTACGGAGAAGATTGAGACTCTGATTCTGAATGGGGTTTTGGAGCCTGATTCGAAGCTGCCGTCGGTGCGTTCGCTGGCGATGGAGCTTTCTATTAATCCGAATACGATTCAGAGAGCATACAGTGAGCTGGAGAGAGAAGGTTTTATTTATTCCGTGAAGGGAAGAGGAAATTTTGTGAAGATGAATGAGAATCTGATTATAAAGGAGCAGGAGAAGCTTCTGATCAAGTTTAAGGAGCGGGCAGAGGAACTGCGTGCGAGAGGGATTTTGAAAGAGCAGGCGATGGCCTGTATTAATGAGGTTTATGAGGAGGTGGAAAGATGATAGAGATTAAAAATGTCAGCAAAAATTTTGATAAGATTGCAGCGGTAAGTAATGTCAGTCTTTCTATTGAAGAAGGGCAGGTTTTTGGTCTGCTCGGAACCAATGGAGCAGGAAAAAGTACATTGCTTCGTTTGATGTCAGGTGTATTAAAGCAGGATAAGGGAGAGATTCTGATTGATAGTGAAAAAGTGTGGGACTGCGTAGAAGCAAAACAGAAGTTTTTCTATATTTCGGATGACCAGTATTTTTTCCCGAATGCAACGCCGCTTGATATGGCAGCATTCTATCAGACATTGTACCCGGCGTTTGATGAGAAGAGATTTCGCAAGTTTTTAGTGAAGTTTACACTGCAAAAAGATCGCAAGATTCAGACATTTTCTAAGGGAATGAAGAAGCAGCTTTCCATTCTTCTTGGTGTGTGCAGCGGTGTGAAATATCTGTTTTGTGACGAGACATTTGATGGACTTGACCCGGTGATGCGCCAGGGGATTAAGAGTATTTTGGCAAATGAAATTGATAAGAGACAGTTTACTCCGATTATTGCATCTCATAACTTAAGAGAGTTAGAAGATATTTGCGACCATGTTGGTTTGCTGCACCGAGGAGGTGTTCTTTTATCGAAAGATTTAGAGACGATGAAATGTAACATTCAGAAAGTGCAGTGTGCCCTTCCAGAAGAAGAGGATAAGAAACTTGAAAAAATGTTTGATATTTTACAGTTTAACCGGAGAGGAAAGCTTGTCACAATGACAGTGCGAGGCAGTGAAGAACAGATTATGGCAAAGCTTTCTACATTAAAACCGGTATTTTATGAATGTATTCCACTGTCCTTAGAGGAAATATTTATCAGTGAAACGGAGGTAGTCGGTTATGACATCAAGAATCTCATACTCTAAGCTGAGTAAGGAAAATAGAAAAAGAAGTCTCGGAATTGCCCTTATTACAGTACTGGCATTCTTTGTTAAAGCAGTTCTGTTTGTGATGGGAATGAAGAATCGTGAAGCGTATAATGATATTATCAATTTATTACGTCCAAGTATAATGATGGTTGGCGTGGTAATTGGAATTGCAATTGTCAGTGCAGCGAGCAGCCTGTATTATTTACATTCGAGAAAACAGACCGATTTTTATGAATCTATCCCAATAAAAAGAAAAACATTATTTAAAATGGCAATCCAAAACAGCCTGATCATTTTTTTGATTCCGCTTGTTGTGGAAGAAGCAATAGAATTCATTGTTGCAGGAAGACAGATTCTTGGAAACGGCGTATTTGCAGTTGGAGAAGCGATTCTCTGGTATCTTTTGATCTTTGCAGCAGCGTGGCTGACGATGGCATTAGCTATGATCATGACCGGAAATATTATTGTAGGAATCTTGGGATTTGGCGTATTTGCGACCTATTTTCCAGGTGTCATCTACAATATTTTCCCGCTGTATGCCAATTCATTTTTCAGTACATATTCGGGGAATACAGCAAGCAGCGTTTATAACAGCATAACGAATTATCTGTCTCCGGTATGGATTGGACTTCGAGGAATATCCTACGTAAACGAAGGAACAAAATCAGAAATAACATTTATGGCACTTCCTCTTGTATGGTGTGTAGTCTTATACGTATTATGTCAGGCACTTTATGGCAAACGCCCTGCAGAAAGTGCCGGCCGGGCAATGGCATTCCCAAAAGCAAATACAGTAATTAAAGTATTGCTTGTTATTCCATCTGCCTTATATTCAGGAATTATTTTCTATTCATTAGGAAATGCAGACTCTGTTTTCTGGCTGATATTCGGAGTCGTATTTGGAGCAATTGTAGTGCATGCCCTCATTGAATGCATTTACCAGTTCAATGTGAAAGCCGCTTTTTCTCATAAAAAGCATCTTGTATTTGTGCTGATCTGCTCCCTGTTTATCATGGGAAGTTTCACTGCGGACCTTTTTGGCTATGACCGTTACGTGCCAGAAGCCTCCAAATTAGAGAGTGTTACGATAAAACCATCGAATACAGATAGTTATGGATATTGGGGAAAGGGACAGGAAGGATTAACTGGAGATGCAATGAAACTTGCTCTTTCTGTAGTAAAAGAATCTGTAGAAGTAAAAAATAACAGCGGAAATACAGACGATTCCTCAACTTATTATGAATCAAGAGGAAAATTCTTCTTCAGATTCGTCTCAACGAAAGCAATGACAAAAGATGACATTGAAATTTCAGCAACATTCCGCGCAAAAAACGGAAGCCTGAAAACGAGAAATTACACTCTTCGTTCTCAAAAAGCAAGAGAACTCTACAATGAACTCTATACTACAAGAGAATTTAAGAGCGATATCTATTCTCTTTATACAGGTGATTACAACAAGATAAAAGAAATAAGCTGGTCTGGAATAGAGACAGAATATCTGAATCTCACAAAAGAAGAGAAAAAACAGTTCTTTGATACTTATTTGAGCGAATTAGACGGACTTACCTACACGGATGTACAGAATATAGTTCCAATAGGAAACATAGATATATCCGTTGGTGAAACAACAGACAGTACGGATGCCATTCAGGATACTTATTATATTTATCCATCCTTTAAAAAGACAATCGCTTTCCTGAAACAAAAAGGCTGCGCCGCCGACCAGACAATAGCAGATTTAAATATCAGCAGCCTGGATGTTACAAAATATGATGACAGTACAGGTGAGTGTTATACAATAACAAATAAAAATGTCATTGATAAAGTGAAAGATAAACTCGTACTGCAACAGATGGCAAGTGTTTCGGGACTTGATACTGTAAATACAAATACGGATATAGATATTCAGGTAAATTATAAAAGTAAAAACGGAAAAAGTACGGTAGCTTGCTTCTCAGTTTGTGATGATGAGGAAACGGAGAAGTTGTTACAGAAATAGTAATTTGCGAAAGCAAAACGGACGCTCTCAAAGGCAGACTGTTTCCCTATCAAATAAATCTTCAATCTGGCAAAGCCAGTACCCAAAAGCCCCACAGTCTTATAAATGTGGCCTGGGAGCAAGTGTCGGATGCGAGCGTTAAAGCGAATATTCAATACGCCGCGACGAAAGACACATTTATAAGACTGTGGGGCTTTTGGGGTACGTCTGTTATTCTATAAGAAAATATATTTCAGCACAAACAGCACTGCCAGCACATACATCAATGCACTGATCTTCTTATCTTTTGCTTCTCCGGTAATAAGGTTAATCACTACATAAGAGATAACTCCCATAGAGATACCCTCAGAGATACTGTAGAAGAATGGCATCGCAATGATACATACATAAGCAGGAATTGCTTCAGACATATCACTGAAGTTGATATTCGTAACATTACTAAGCATATATAATCCAACAATTACTAAAGCAGGTGCAGTAGCAAAAGATGGAATTGCCAGAAAAATCGGTGATAAAAACAGAGATAATCCAAAAAGGATTGCTGTAGTTACAGAAGTAAGTCCTGTTCGTCCACCTTCGGATACACCAGAAGCACTTTCTACGAAAGTTGTTGTAGTAGAAGCACCCATAACAGCACCAACAGTAGTTGCAACAGCATCGGCAAGGAGGGCACCCTTAATACGGGGAAGTTTTCCTTCTTCGTCTAACATGTCTGCCTTTGCAGATACACCAACAAGTGTTCCGATCGTATCAAAAAGATCAACAAATAAAAATGCAAATAAAATTACAATAAAGTCTATAGAGAAAATTCCCTTAATCTGAAGCTTTCCGAAAATAGGAGCGATACTGGGAATGGAAAGTCCATTGCTGAAATCTGGTAACAAACTGTTGAATCCCAGGTCTGCATTTGGAACATAAAGTCCTGCAAACTGGCAAATGATACCAAGTGCCCATGTGATCAGAATACCCCAGAGGATATTTCCTTTGATATTTTTAACAACTAAAACTCCAGTAATAATAATACCGATAATAGCAAGAAGTACAGTGATGCCTACATTGTTAAAAGAAGCTTCCACACCATTTGCCTGATTATAAGCATCTACGGAGAATAACTGAAGTAAAGTAGAACCACCGATAACAATGTGTGCGTTCTGTAAGCCGACGAATGCGATGAAAAGACCAATACCTACACTGACGGCAGATTTTAAGTTCATTGGAATCGCATTGAAAATAGCCTCACGTACATTTGTAAGAGAAAGAAGGATGAAAATGATACCTTCTGCAAATACAGCAGTCAGTGCATACTGCCAGCTATATCCCATCCCAATTACAACCGTGTAAGCAAAGTAAGCATTCAGTCCCATACCAGGAGCAAGTGCAAATGGATAGTTTGCGAAAATCGCCATCAATAATGTTCCAACAAAAGCAGCAAGGGCAGTAGCAGTAAATACAGCACCGGAGTCCATACCCGTAGCAGCCATAATACTTGGGTTAACCGCCAAAATATACGCCATTGTCATAAATGTTGTAATACCTGCCAGAACTTCTGTCTTCGCATCCGTGTGATTTTCGGACAACTTAAAAAGTTTTTCTAACATAATACTTTCCTTTCTTTAAATAGAGAGAGCCCCTGTAAAATAAGGACTCTTTTATGCAACTTAATTATCTTAACATAATAAAAAATTTGATTCAAGAGACGAACTAAAAAAACTATCCTTCGTATCGGTTCTGGCAATGCTTACAGTCATTTACCTCAAAATACCTTTTGAAAAAATTACCCTCCGAGTAAGCAGAAACCATCAGCCTGAATCCCCAAATCTGCCAAAGACAGAAAAATAAAAAAGCTTATCATCGTGGATATAATTTTGAAGCGGCGAAACGCAAATATCAATAACAGCCTATCGTTAAAATAATTGATTTTGCGACTTTTGTGTTTTTTACAACGGAGTCAAAATCAATTATTTTAACGATGGGCTGTTTATTAGATATCAATTCGCCGCAATGAAAATTACATTCGCGGTAATAAGCCTTTTATTTTTCGTCTCCCTTACTTGGTTCCGAAAATTCTATCTCCGGCATCGCCAAGTCCGGGGCAGATGTAAGCGTCTTTATTTAACTCACGGTCAATATTACCACAGTAAATCTGTACATCCGGATGCGCTTTTGCAAGACGTTCGACTCCTTCAGGAGCAGCAATAATGGACATAAATTTAATATTCTTTCCCCCATGTTCTTTGATAAAGTTAATAGCAGCGATAGCAGAACCACCAGTAGCAAGCATTGGGTCTAATACAACGATAAGTCTCTGGTCAATTGGGTCTGGCAATTTGCAGTAATATTCGTGAGGTTCATGTGTCTCTTCATCACGATATAAACCAATGTGACCAACCTTTGCAGATGGAACAAGAGCAAGGATACCATTTACCATACCAAGACCGGCACGAAGAATAGGAACAATAGCAAGCTTCTTACCAGAAATCATAGGTGTTTTGCAAGTCTCGATCGGTGTCTCAATCTCAACATCTTCTAATGGAAGATCTCTTAAAGCTTCATATCCCATTAAAATACCAATCTCTTCGATTAATTTACGGAATTCATTCGTTCCAGTGTTCTTATCTCTTAAAATAGAAATTTTGTGCTTAATAAGCGGATGTGTCATCTCAATAACGTTATTCATATCTTTCTCCAATCTGTAATGTAATAATGCAGATGCATTAAAGGCTGTATCCAGAAGAAAATGATGTCCCTTCTGAAATGTACTGATTTGGTGCCATAATTCTAGAGCGTGTCTGAAAAATGCTTTCTGCAAGATGTGCATCACAATTTGTGGGAG
>CAVCBH010000035.1:0-4347 GCA_963600375.1 bacterium
ATTCTAATATTTGTGACATCCTCCCCACCTATAGAGGCAGGACTTCCCTCTATAGGTGGGGAGGATGTCACAAATATTAGAATATATTTTTGAGATTTTTTGAATTTGTAATACATGAAAAGAAAGGAGGAGGAAACGTGCCAGGCATATTTAATAAGGAGCAGGAAGAAGCAATCACACATAAAGGAGGACCACTGATGGTTCTGGCAGGTCCAGGCTCAGGAAAGACTCTGGTAATTACTTACCGTGTCAAGTGGCTCATAGAGAATGCGGGAGTTCATCCGTCTGATATTTTGGTCATTACATTTACAAGAGCGGCAGCAGAAGAAATGAAGAAGCGTTTCTTTTTATTTGATGGAATGGAAAATGCTCCGGTGACATTTGGTACTTTTCATTCGATTTTCTTTATGATTCTTCGTTATGCCTACCGTTATACCGCAGGGAATATTATCAGGGAGGATGTGAAGCGGCGTTATATAAAAGAAATGACCGAGAACATGGAACTGGAAATAGAAGATGAGAATGAGTTTCTTTCAGGAATTATTAATGAGATCAGTTATGTAAAAGGAGAGATGATGTCCCTTTCCTACTATCACAGCAGTAACTGTTCCGATGAGTTATTTGCACAGATTTATGAAGGATATGAGAGAAGACTTCGCGAGGAGAATCTCATAGACTTTGATGATATGCTGGTCTTTTGCTATGAACTTTTAAAAGAGAGAAAAGACATCTGCGCCTTATGGCAGCAGAAGTTTCAGCATATATTGATTGATGAGTTTCAGGATATCAATAAAGTACAGTACGAAATTGTACGAATGTTGGCAGGAAAAGGAGAGCATCTCTTTATCGTTGGAGATGACGATCAGTCTATTTACCGGTTCCGCGGAGCAAAACCGGAGATTATGCTTGGATTTGAGAAAGATTATCCAGGTGCAAAAAAGGTGATCTTAAATACGAACTATCGCTGTAGTTCCGAGATTGTGGACAGTGCGGAACATTTAATCAGTCATAATACAAAGCGTTTTCCGAAAAATATGCATGCGGCCAGGGGGTCAAAAGTACCGATTATCTTCCGGCATTTGAAGGACGCCGGGGAAGAGTGTACTGATATTTTAAAAGGAATACGATTTTATCATAAAAAGGGAATTCCGTTAGAAGATATGGCAGTCATTTTTCGAACGAATACGCAGCCGAGACTTCTTGTTGGCCGTTTGATGGAATATAATATTCCTTTTCAGATGCGGGATGTGCTTCCTAATATCTTTGATCACTGGATTGCAAGAAACATACTGACGTATATTAAGCTGGCAATGGGAAACAGGGACAGGAAGCTGTTCTTACAGATTATGAACCGCCCAAAGCGTTATATTTCAAGAAGTATGATCACAGAGACACAGGTGGACTTAAAGCAGTTAAAGCAGCAGACCTTTGGAAAGAAATGGCTCTACGAAAAGATTGATAAGCTTGAGATGGATTTGTGTCTGCTAAGAAAAATGGAACCGTATGCAGCAATTCAGTATATCCGCAATGGGATTGGATATGAGGATTATATGATAGAATATGCACAGTTTCGAAGAATGAATCCAGATGACTTAGAAGAAGTACTGAACCAGATTCAGGAAAGTGCAAAAGAATATCATAGTTTTGAAGAATGGTTTGCCTACATAGAATCTTATGGAGAAGAACTAAAGAAGCAGATGGAGGCAGGCAGACGGCAGCAAAAGAGTGGTGTGACACTCACAACAATGCACAGTTCAAAGGGGCTTGAATATGAAGTGGTCTTCGTCATGGACATTAATGAGGGAGTAAACCCGCATAAAAAGGCGGTGAAGGATGCGGATTTGGAGGAAGAACGACGGTTATTCTATGTTGCCGTGACAAGGGCAAAGACTTATCTGTTTCTATATTCCTTAAAAGAACTTTACCAGAAAGATGCACAGATATCTCGCTATATTGGTGAACTCCGTTATGATAAAAAGGAATTCCAGAAAGGAAGGCGGGTTGTGCATAAGAATATTGGAAAAGGTACGATTCTTGAACTAAAAGACGACAAGATAAAAATAAAGTTTGATAACAGTAAGAAGCCGCGGCTCTTTTCTGTCAAGTATCTGATGGAACAGGGACTTTTAGAGTTGGAGCGTGATTGAAAAATCACTATATATAAAATCTGTGTAAAATATGTTGAAAGATTTTTTTAAGGTGAGACACAGAGGACAAATGCGGAAAATTATGGTAGAATGAGGCGATAAATATTACAGGAGGAATAAATAAATGTTAATTGAAATGTTAAAAGTAATCCTGCTTGGAATTGTAGAGGGAATCACAGAGTGGCTTCCGATCAGTTCTACAGGACATATGATTCTTGTGGATGAATTTATTAAGTTAAGTGTATCCAAAGACTTTAAGGAGATGTTTTTAGTAGTCATACAGCTTGGTGCGATTCTTGCGGTATGTGTGATTTATTTCCACAAGTTAAATCCATTTAGTCCGAAGAAGTCTGCAAGAGAAAAGAGAGAGACTTTTGATATCTGGGGAAAAGTAATCGTAGGATGCCTCCCGGCAGCAGTTATCGGTCTTGCATTTAATGATAAGATTGATGCGTTATTTTATAATGCACCAACTGTAGCCTTTACTTTGATTTTATACGGTATTTTATTTATTATCGTTGAGAACTATAATAAGCACAGAGAACCACAGGTAAGAGATTTATCTGAGTTGCCATATAAGATTGCATTAATTATTGGATGTTTCCAGGTACTTGCCCTTATCCCAGGTACTTCCCGTTCTGGAGCAACGATCATTGGAGCGATGATTCTTGGAACTTCCCGTTTTGTGGCAGCAGAATATTCTTTCTTCTTATCTATTCCAGTTATGTTTGGAGCAAGCTTCTTAAAACTTGTAAAATATGGTTTCCATTATACAGGAATGGAAGTAGCAATCCTTGTTGTTGGTATGCTGGTTGCTTTCATCGTTTCTATCGTAGCAATTAAGTTCCTGTTAGGATACATTAAGAAGAATGACTTTAAGGCATTTGGTGTATATCGTATTGTTTTAGGTGTTATTGTTGCGGCTTATTTTCTTTTCATTAAATAATTCATTAAAGGACTAATGAATCTGACTGGAATTTTTTCTTTTTGTAAAATTAGATATCCATATGCCAGTGCAGCAGATTTTGTGGTAAGATAAGAAGTAAATTGCGAATGTAATTACAGAGGTATTTTGGAATGTATAAGGATGAAAACTGAGTGCCGCTGCAAAAAAAGCAGCCGTAAAATAAGTGCATGAAAGATTCACGAAAGTACATCATTTTTAGAAGGAGGAAAAGAGATGGAGATGATAAAAGAAACTGCAAAAATTGTTCGTCAGCAGCAGATTGATGAGGGGATATTCGATATGGAATTATCTTTCCCCAAAGGGGCAGCATTGGCAAAGCCAGGACAGTTTATCGCAATGTACTGTAACGATAAGAGTAAGCTTTTACCTCGTCCAATCAGTATTTGTGGAATTAATAAAGAAGAGGGAACATTAAGAGTCGTTTATCGTGTTGTCGGAGAGGGAACAAAGGAATTTTCTGAGATGAAAGCAGGAGATACCTTAGAAGTTATGGGACCTCTTGGTAATGGCTTTACTTTAAAAGAGGAAAAGGCGATCATCATCGGCGGTGGTATCGGAATTCCTCCAATGTTAGAACTTGCAAAGCAGCTTAATGCAGAGAAAACGGTTATACTTGGTTACAGAACTTCCACTTTCTTAAAAGAGGAGTTTGAAGCTGTATGTGATGTAAAAGTTGCGACAGAAGACGGAAGCCAGGGAGCAAAAGGAACAGTTATTGATGCCATCGAAAAATATGGCGTAGAAGGAAAAGTAATCTACGCCTGTGGTCCAATGCCAATGTTAAAAGCTCTTGCAGCCTATGCGGAAGAACACGGAATGGAAGCACAGATTTCTTTAGAAGAGAGAATGGCATGTGGAATCGGTGCTTGCCTTGGATGTATCTGCAAGACAAAAGAAAAAGATCATCATACAAACGTAAATAATACCCGAATCTGTAAAGATGGCCCAGTATTTGATGCAAAGGAGGTCGTATTCGCATGAATTTAGAAGTAACATTAGCTGGAAAGACATTTAAAAATCCTGTGACAACTGCCTCAGGAACATTTGGTTCCGGTGCAGAATATGAACAGTTTGTAGACCTTGCAGCACTCGGTGCAGTTACAACAAAAGGTGTGGCAAATGTACCGTGGGAAGGTAATCCAACTCCTCGTGTGGCAGAGACATATGGAGGAATGCTGAATGCGGTTGGATTACAGAATCCGGGAATTGATTTATTCTGTAAGAGAGATATCC
>CAVCBH010000036.1:0-3597 GCA_963600375.1 bacterium
GAGAACTTCTGGCAGTTCGCGGAATAAAAGAGTATGATCCTTTGGCAATTGTCAAAAAGACACATGGTGTTAGTTGGAATGATTTTCTCTGGATTAAATTTCCGGGAGAAGACCTGAAAGCAGAAGATGTTCTTGTTCGTAAATTTTAATTTTTTTAGAAAGGGGTATATGTATGCGAAAATATTTAGAAAAGCGTGAAAATGGTGTTTATTATATTGCCGAAGGATATAATGAAGATAAAATAAAAGCAGTCGGCTTTAGTAACGTAGTAGCAGGTATATCTGCCGGAAGAAAAATGATTCGAGCGATGGAAGATAACTTGCCTGAATCTATTTATGCCGTAAAATGGGAAGATGGCTATGCTGTATATGCTGTGTGTGCAAAGCTGGATATTGAAAAACTGGAAGGTTATATTATTGTTAATACTGTCGGGGAGTTAATCGGTAAGGGTGGTGGGCTTTGGTCCAGACACATACCTGACCAGATAAGAAATTTGATAGGGGAAGAGGTCATTTAAGTAAAATCTCTCTATTAAATTGAAGAAAACTAGAAAATATTTTTATTTATAAAAGTTTATTTTTTAGATAAGCCATTAATAAGAAAGTGCTAATTTAAGCTGTTAACAGTTTGGATTAGCATTTTTTATGCAAAGAATAGTTTTCTTGATTATATATAGCTATATGAATAACTTCAAAACACAGATATATGCGTGTAGTTTAAACACAGATATATAAGTGTATTTTAATCACAGCTATATGAGTGATTTTAAAACACAGCTATATGTGTGTAGTTTAAACACAGATATATAAATGTATTTTAATCACGGCTATATGAGTGATTTTAAAACACAGATATAAGAGTGTATTTTAACCACAAATATATAAGTGGCTTTAAATCGCATATATAGAGATGCATATGTATTTGAGTTGTCTCTTATCGCAATATCTTTTTATTACATTTATATAGATTACGTTTCATATATCTCTATTTTTTATGCCATGAGATGCGATACTGCTATAATTTCAAGTTAGATAGGGAGCTTTTTAGATAGAGTTTTAATAAAAAATCGAAAAATTAATTGAAAATTATTATTGTTATAAAAACAAAAAAAGGAAATTTTTCTTACGAATTTTTATCTTGATTCAGAAGAAAAATATTTTTCGTTCGTTTTTTAAATCAGTTTGCGTATAACTTATTATGCAAACTGGACGGTTACCATCTCCAGTGGACACGAAGTAACCCACTCCTACAAAAAGAACAACGTACAGTTAAAGATCAAAAAGTACGTCAAGGAAAAAGGGGAAAAAGAAACACCGGAGGCCAATGCCGTCTTTGCTGTCCTTGATACCAGTAAGATTACCAAAAAAGACTTGGAAAAGTTAACGACACAGAAAGCCCGTCAGGAGTATGTGGCAGGCAGCAAGGCGGTACTTGGTACGATCACAACTGATGCAAAGGGTGAAGGTACTTATACCGTTACAAAAGACAATGGAAACAAAGAATTAACGTATGGCAATACATACACTCTGTTACAGACTGCCGGAGACTCCCGATATTCCCTTGCCGATGCCGCTGATGTCATCATCAACAATACATTGAGCAAAAGAGAGTATGCGTTCAGCTTTGTAGATACTAATGCTTGTGTTTTATTAAAATACAAGTTAGATGCCAGAACCGGAGAAAAAACACCAGAAAAGGGTGCTGAGTTTGAAATCACACAGCTTTCTTCCGGCAAAAAAGATGATGCAGCCGAGGCGACAACCGCAACGGATACTGCGGCAGAGGGAACAACTGCCGATGCCTCCGGCGAAACAAAGGGAGATACTGGCGAAACACAGCCTGCCTTTCCTATGACCGTTACTACAAATGAAGCGGGTATTGTCGATTTATCTATCCTTCCGACAGGAACTTATAAGATCCACCAGACAGGCGGTGAAAAGAATTACTCCTATACCGATGGAAAAGTCTATGAGGGAGACAGTGAGACAGCGACCGTATCTATAACAAGAACGGACTACAGCGAGGGAAATGGATTATCTATCAAGAAAAACCTTGTAGAAAACCCGAATAAACCCGATGAGAAAACCGCAGAATCCGGGGCAATCTTTATGGTGATTGATGCAAAGGGTATCACTGGTGATAAACCCGCTACGCTTCGTGAAAAACTTGCCACCCTCGTCACCCTAAATCTTCGTAAAGAATACGTTTCTTCTCTGGAAGAATCTCAGATTCTTGGTACGATTACTACCGATGAGAGTGGAAACGGCTATCTTGCTTTAGATAAAGAAGTGGGAGAGTTCCTTGTTTTACAGACCGAAGGACGGGATGGATACAGCATTGCAGACCCTGTGTTTAGTTCTGATGATGCTATGAAAGTAGAGACCATCAAACATGGCGAACAGGTCAACAAGATGTATTCCTTTACTGCCGATGACGTAAAGGAGAGCAAGGCAAAAGTTTCTGTTATGAAGCAGAAGAAAGACGATACTACCGATGCCGTAGCCGAGCAGGATGCGACATTCCAGGTGCTTGATGTAGGCACACTTTATGGAAGCAAAGGGCTTAACAACTGTGAAAGCATTAAAAGATGAGTTAGCAAAGTTAAAGACACTTTCTTCTTATCAGCAGTTTGTTTCTGACCTTCCACAAAATGCCATCATCGGTACATTAAATACGGATGATAAAGGACAGGATTCCGTGGTATTACAGATGCATACCAGTACCGATTCCGCTATCAAAAATGATGGAGTCACAGAACCAACAGTAAAGGACCCGGTAGATAATGAAGATGAGATTGAAGCAGGGGAAGTCGATGATAATTCGGATGGTTCTTACGAACGTACTGGTGTTGTTGATGGCAAAGACGTAACGATGCCGGAAGGCGCAGCCGAGTTTGCTCTTTATGATGCAGCCGACCTTGAAGATGCCAAACCAGTATGTACGCTTGTTACAGGAACAGACGGTATGTATGAACTGGATAAGATTGATACCTCTGGAGATAACGTAACAATAGGTGATGATAAGAAGAGTGCTGTTGTTGTTATCGGTAAGGATAAGAACGGTGAAATTTATAGCACAGGAACCGTAGGATTTTATAATGTTGCTTACAAAGGAAGTATTAAGGTTATCAAATATAGTGACGATGACAAGGAAAAGCCATTAAAAGATGTTACCTTTACGTTGTATGATAGCAATAGCAGCAAGGTTGCTGAGAAGGAAACCGATGAAAATGGAGAGATTTTATTTAGCGGGCGTAGACGTGCTGCTTATATTTTGAAAGAAACAAAGACGTTGCCGGGATATTTGTTATTAAAGATATCTATCAGTATTACTATTCCTAAGACACTAACAGCAGAGGAAGCGAAAGCATAGAAAGCTGACCAGAGTAAAGGTAAGTATAATGATGCAGACGATACCTATGATTTTTATGATGTAATCTATACGATAGCTGACCATGCAATACCAAAGTGTACCACTAGCAGATGGAATGGATACATTATTGACGTATTTAACGATTGTAATTGCAATGGGATTGTTCCTTGGTAAGTGGTAGATAGTCCGTATCTGGATTTTACCTCCAACCAGTGCCATAATAGT
>CAVCBH010000037.1:0-16371 GCA_963600375.1 bacterium
ATTGAAAAAACTAGATCTAACAATACTTTAGAAACTAGATGGATGGAACACTAGAAATAGAATTTTATCTTTTTACAGCAAGAAGACTCCCACCTTAGAGGTCGGAGATGAATTGCGTCTGTTACCTACTTGATTTCCGCTTAATCATTTTAGATATAATGAAAAATAAATATAACATAAAAGCGTTTATCACGAATTTGGCATAATTCGTCAGAAATAGTGGAAATTAATTCCAAATATGTTATAATACTCTTGCAGCAGTTGTTAAGGATATGAGAGGAGGCATTTATGGCACAGATTATTGCTTCAACAAAAGAGATATCTAATAAGAAAGAATCACTAACAATATTAAGTAGTTCTCTAAAGAGTAAGATTTCACAATTGGAAACTTTGGGAGATAGCCTTAATTCCATGTGGGAAGGTGCTGCGAAGGACAAGTATGTAAAGGAACTGAATCTTGATATTACGAAGATGAAGACTTTACTTCGGACAATTTTGGATTTTATCTTAATACTTGAGAAGATTATTGCCATTTATAATAAGGCAGAGAAGAAGAATGAGGCAACAGCAGCAAGTTAGACAGGTATTGTCAGGGGAGAATGAGGTAACAAAGGTATAAAGTTAAACAGGTATTTCAAGAGAAGAATAAGGTAACAAAGGTAAGCTAAGTAAATACTTAAAAAGAAGGTTGAGGGAGGATTTTATGGTTGATTCAATTAATGTAACTCCGGAGAAGTTAAAGGCTACAGCGGCTTCTTTTCAGCAGACAGGAAGGGATGTTAAGCGTACTACATCGGATATGCTTCAGTTGGTGAAAGGAATAAGTAGTTCTATTTGGAGCGGGGAGGCGAGCAGTCTTTTTATCAGTAAGTTTAATGGACTTGAAACTGATATTAATAAGATGTGCAGCATGATAGATGAGGAGGCGCAGCATCTGACGACAATTGCACAGGAATACATGTCAGCAGAAGAACAGAATAAGCAGGTTGCGGCGACATTGAAGAATAATGTGATTGGCTGACCAGTGTACTGTATTATTTGACTGAAAGTCAATGAGACAGTATATGAAGCGTGTTTGAAAAATCATTCCTGCAATCTGAACATCCCAATTTACGGTGTATTTTGCCTTCATTCAGTTGCCGTAGCCTAACTACGCCACCCTCATTCAGGTGAAATCTTCCACAAATTGTGATGCACATCTTGCAGAAAGCATTTTTCAAACAGGCTTTAGCGCGTGGGATACGGAAGGAATTATGGTATCTGTTATAATCTTTTGTCATGATAAAAGAGAGGCAGCCTTTTTTGATAAAGTATGTAGTCAATGTATAGCGCTTATAAAGAAGGAGCATTTAAAGAAGTTTATTATAAGTAATGAAGACAGTAACATGATGGATATAGTAAAGCTAAAGTATGCAGATTTAATTATAGCCGAGATAGCAGAAGTGGCAGATCTGAAGCAGATCAGGTATATACGAAGTTATTTTCCCCAAGCAGGATTATTGCTTGTAAGTACTGCACAGGTTTTACCGGAGCATTATGTAGTTCCAGAAGTTTCTCCAGACATGCTTCTTTTGAAGCCGTATACATACTCGAAAGCATGCCGGATTGTTCATAGAATGTTTTCATGGTTTTACAGAGAACGTTATGAAGATATTAAGCTTAAAAAACTATTAGAGATTTCCATTACTGGAGAACTTTATTATTTAAATTATGCAGACATTTATTATTTGGAGGCAAGAGATAAGAAGATTGTCTTACATACTCGTCGGCATGAGTTTTCCTTTTATAATTCGTTGCGAAAATTAGAAAAAGATCTTCCACAATACTTTATTCGTTGCCATCGCAGCTATATTGTGAATTTTATGTTTATCCGAAAATTAGATTTAATGAATGGATTGTTTTATCTGGATAAAGAGACAGTTATTCCTATTTCACAGAAATATAGAGTAAAATTAGTGGAATTGTTGCAAAAATATAAGGATTTAGAGGGGAAATAAGGTTGACCCTGCCAAATAACGGTGGTAGAATATACTCATGATATTTTTTTAACAAGAGCAGAAGTTGTTAGGAGGAGAAGCATGAGTTTCATTAAAGAATATGCACAGAAGCTTGTTACGGCAGAAGAAGCGGTTAAGGTAGTAAAATCACATGATTGGATAGACTATGGCTGGACAACGGGTACACCGGCAGCATTAGATGCAGCATTAGCAGCCAGAGCAGATGAATTAGAAGATGTAAAGGTTCGAGGAGGAATCTTATTAAAAGAACCAGAGATTTTTAAAGTTGATAATGTAGCGGATCATTTTACATGGAATTCATGGCATATGGGTGGATTAGAGAGAAAGGCAATTAGTAAGGGAGTTGCTTTCTATTCCCCATTGAAGTATTCAGAGCTTCCACGTTATTACAGAGAGAATATTAAGCATCTTAATGTTGCAATGTTTCAGGTTGCTCCAATGGACAAACATGGATTTTTCAACTTTGGACCGAATGCATCACATATGATGGCTGTTTGTGAAGCAGCAGATGTTATTATCGTAGAAGTTAACGAGAATATGCCTCGTTGTCTGGGTGGATTTGAAGAAGGAATTCATATTTCTCGTGTAGACTATATCGTTGAAGGAGAGAATCCTGCAATTGGAGAATTAGGCGCAGGCGCTCCACCAACAGAAGTTGACAGAGCAGTGGCACAGCTTATCGTAGAAGAGATTCCAGACGGAGCATGTCTTCAGCTTGGTATTGGTGGAATGCCTAATACAGTAGGTTCCATGATCGCTGAATCTGATTTAAAGGATTTAGGCGTACATACAGAGATGTATGTAGATGCATTTGTTGATATTGCAAAGGCTGGAAAGATTACTGGTTTAAAGAAGAATATCGACAGAGGACGTCAGGTATATGCTTTTGGAGCAGGTACTAAGAAGATGTACGATTATCTGGATGATAACCCAGAGTGCATGAGTGCTCCAGTTGATTATACAAATAGTGCTAAGACGATTGCACAGATCGATAACTTTATTTCTATTAATAATGCAGTTGATATTGACTTATATGGTCAGGTTAATGCAGAAAGTGCTGGTGTAAAACAGATTAGTGGTGCAGGTGGACAGCTTGACTTCGTTCAGGGAGCATACTTATCTAAGGGTGGTAAGAGCTTTATCTGTTGTTCTTCTACATTTACATCCAAAGACGGTGTAAAGCATACAAGAATCAGACCTACTTTAGCAGAAGGTTCTACAGTAACAGATACTCGTCCTAACACACATTATGTAGTAACAGAGTTTGGTAAGGTATGCCTTAAGGGTATGTCCACATGGGAAAGAGCAGAAGCTTTAATTGGTATTGCTCATCCTGATTTCAGAGATGAATTAATTAAAGAAGCAGAGAAAATGCATATCTGGAGAAGAAGTAATAAATAATAAGTGCGACCCTAAAGTATGAAGATATTAGGGTAAAATATTAGAGTTTAAGGTATTAACTTTAAATTAGCTTTAAGATAAGATATGAATTTCATTTAGAATATGAAAAGACCTCACACACAAAGGATAAACAAACAGTAGGTTTGCAATATAGATTTTGCGTGTGAGGTTTTTCTTATCTTATTTTAAAATGAGGTTATCTATATTCCTTATGATAATAGTAGATTTACCGGTTACATCTGTCTGTACTTCAAAGTTCGCCAGTTTATTATATGTTTCCATAGGAATAGATATTTCAATTCCGCTGTCAGTTACCATGACCTGCTTTTCCAGCTTCTTTACAGTATTTTCATTGGCAACAGTGAAGTTGTCGTATTGCAGATCGTACTGTTCCATTTTTTCATCAAATTCAGATTTCTTCTCAGGACTTTTCCCAAATAGTTTATTTCCAATCTCTTCTACGTCAAAGGACTTTCGGTCAACATATTCTTTCTGAAGAGCACTTTTGGTATCCATTTTCGTTTTTAAATCTGCGCCGTCATATTTATTAGAAATATTGTTAATAACACGAGTAAGAATGTTTAACTTCTTTTTTGGTGGAATACTGGTATGACAGATAAGAAAGTTCTCGGATAGATAATATGCTTTTTCTCCGTTGATTTCATACCTTTTTTCCAATAGTTTTATATGATAGTCAGACAGGTTGATAACTACAGCTTCTGGGATTCTTGAAGTCGCAGAAGGAAGAAGCGCTCTGGATTTAACGATTCCTGTATTAATAACAGGAGTATCATCAGTAACATCTTCTGAATCCGTATCTGCCAGATCAGAGTTTTCTTCTGTGTTAAGAACTTTTTGGTGAAGTTCATAAGGGGTATTTACAGTGACTTCGTGAGTGTAACTTTCTTTATAGTTCATTTTTAACAGGGCAAGATAGATTGTTCCTTCCGCCTGAAAGGTTACGAATAATAAATCTGCGGCAGGAATATCCAATCCTTCTCCCATAGCGAAGTACAGCTTATTTGCGATTGCCTGGCTTGTCTCTATAAAAGAAGTATCATCAGATTCATCCCATATTTCAAGAATGGAATAAATAGGAGATGATTCGAGATCAAACTCACAGTTTTTAGTATCATCGCTGGAAACAATTTTATAAATATGATTTCTAATGAAGTCATGTAAATCCGGACCTGGATCTAAGAGCGTATTAGAAAGGATACACTCTCCTCGATTAGTATCCAGAATATGCAGAATAGCTTTTCTTATAACGATATCATCTTTTGCTATCATAGGGCAGCTCCTTTATTTTTATTTGATTAAATAGTATACCACTTTAGGAGAAAAGAAGCTATGAGATTTTTTGTTTTTATATACGGGAAAAGGTGTGGGAAGCGCTTTTTACTTTCGAAAGATAAGTATGGCAGGTGTCAGATTGTATTGACAAGGAATGATTTCTCTTTGGAAGAAACAGTATTTTTAGAGCTGAAGAATATAGAAGGGGAATGGTATGTCAGAGAAACAGGGAACTATAAGATAAATAAGGAACAATTCTTTCAAATGGAGAAGCAGGAGGCGGAACAGAAAGTTTTTTACAGATTGAGTGAAGGACGGGAATACATTTTAACCTTTAGGGAACGGAAGATTTGTATGAAATTTATATGCTGTAGATATGGATGGACTATCTATGAAAAATATGAATTAAAGCCCTGTAAGATCATAAAACAAAAGAATAAGGCGATAGCTGTATTAACAGGAAAAGAAGCAGAATGGATGAAAGGCGTGGAGTTCCTTTATGAGAAGAATCAGTGGGTTTTGAAGAATGTCAGTGTTGAGAGAGTGTATATAAATGAGTCTTTAGTAGAAGGTAGTCAGAAGCTAAACTATGGGGATATCTTATACTTTTTAGGGCGAGTGTTTTTGTTCCTTGAAAAGTATATAGCGATAGAGAAGGCAGAGGGGGATTTGGATATATGCTATTTGGAAAAAACAGGGAGAAATGTATATGAAGTTTTGGAGAAAGTGAACAGGGGGTCAAATGAATGTTATCATAGAGCGCCAAGAATTATGGAAAGTTTAGAAAGTGAACCCATCAAAATCGAAGGTCCACCAGTTTTTGATGAACAGGAACGCCAGTCTGTATTTATGGATATTGGAGCAGCTATTAATATGATGCTGCCAATGCTGGGAATGAATTTGTTTTTGATTTATGGAATGAAGGTGAATCAGGAACAGGCAGGTTTATATCTCTATTCAGGATTATTTATGGCATTATTATCGGGTGTCTGTTCTATTTCATGGATTATAATTTCGAGAAAATATGAAGAGCGAGATAGAAGGAAGAGGCGAAGCAAAAAGAAAGGAGTCTATAAAAAATATTTAGATAAAAAGAATATGCTTATTAAAGAGCAATATGAGAAGACGTATAAAGTATTGCAGAGTAGATATCTTAGTGTGAATACCTATATAGATAGCGCGTTGATATTTTTATATTTATGGAATCGAAATCCATATCATGAAGATTTTTTAAAACACAGAATAGGGGTAGGAAATCTGCCATTTCCTGTAAAGATAGAAGTTCCAGAAGAAGGAATGGGTGAAGGGGAGGATAAATTATGGCAAGGAGCAAGAAGAATAAAGGAACATTATACTATCTTACATCAGGTTCCAATATTATTGGATATTAAAAAGTATAATCAGATTGGGCTTATAGAAGGAAGCGGAGATGCCGGAATGGCAATAATAAGGAATCTTATATTGCAGATTGCATTGTGTAATTGTTATACGGAAGTAAAGATTGTGTGTGCATATGATAAAGACAGAATTAATCAATATGGACAATGGGACTTTTGTAGATGGCTGCCGCATATATGGGATGGTGATAAGAAGAAACGATTTATTGCACAGAACCAGGCAGAAGCAAGAGAATTATTTTATAATTTACATCAGGTTTTTAAAGAAAGAGAATCAGGGACTTTGGAGCAGTCAGAAGAAAAATTGCCTCACTATATTTTATTTATTGCAAGAGAACAATATTTAGAAGGAGAAATGTTCTCAAAATATATTTTTAATAAGGAAAATTATGGACTGACCGTTATTTGGATTGTATCCAGGAGAGAAAGACTGCCAAATACCTGCAAACTAGTGTTAGAAAACAGTGAGGAATTTACTGGCTGGTACGAAATTCAAAGCCATAGTCAGAGGAAGGAATCTATATCCTTTGATTATATAGAAAAAAAGGCAGCGGATAAATTAGTAAGAACAATTTCAGGGACAAGAGTGGCAGAAATAGAAGAGAGAAGAGGAATACCAGATGTAATTGATTTCTTGCAAATGTATGGCGTTAATACAGTAGAAGAGCTTAATATAGAGAATCGCTGGGAGAAAAATAGAACGTATGATAGCTGTAGAGTTCTAATAGGAAAAAAGGCAGGAGGAGAGTCTTGCTATTTAGACGTGCATGAACGATATCATGGACCGCACGGATTGTTGGCAGGGACAACTGGTTCAGGAAAAAGTGAAGTCCTTCAGACATTTATTTTATCAATGATAATAAATTTTAGTCCGGAAGCGGTTAATTTTTTATTGGTTGATTATAAAGGGGAAGGAATGTCAGGATTATTTTCGGAGCTACCCCATATTTCTGGAAGAATATCTAATCTGTCAGAGGGACAGGCATATAGAGCAATGATATCAATAAAGAGTGAAAACCGGCGAAGACAGAAATTATTTAAAAAGTGTAAGGTCAATAATATTAATGATTATACCAGACTTTTTATTCAGGGAAGCGTAACAGAAGCGATTCCCCATTTGTTAATTATTATAGATGAATTTGCAGAATTGAAAAAGGCAGAACCAGAATTTATGCAGGAGCTGATTAGCGTAGCACAAGTAGGAAGAAGTTTGGGAGTTCATCTTATATTGGCAACACAGAAACCGGGAGGAGTGGTAGATGATAAGATATGGAGTAACTCACGATTTCGCATCTGCCTTAAGGTGCAGGAAAGAGAAGATAGTATGGACATGCTTCATAATATGGATGCCTGTCAGATTACACAGACAGGAAGAGGATACCTGCAGGTAGGAAATAATGAAGTGTATGACTTGTTTCAGGCAGGCTGGAGCGGAGCACCTTACCAGGAAAAGACTAAAAGGAAAGTAGCACAGATTGTCCGTGTAGATGGAAGTTATTATTTTGCAGAAGATATCTATGGGAAGAAGAAATTTAAGAATAATGAAGAGACTATGCATAATAAAAAATCTGTGAGCAATGGAGAATCTGAACATAATAAAGAACCTGTGAATAATGAAAGGTTTATGTATAATAAGAAATTTGTTAGTAATAAAAAGAATGTACGTAATAAAGGATTGATGAACAATGAAGAACAAATACAATTTAAATTAGAAAAGCAGATGACACAGTTAGAAGCAATTAAAAAGTATGTAGTGGAGTATGCAAAGAAAAAGAGTTATAGAGAAGGGAAAAAGTTATGGATGGATCCATTACCACAGTATCTGTATTTAGAAACGATCATAAAGAGAAGGAAACAAGATACCAGGAACATACAGAATGTTTACCATATAAAAGATACCGATACTTGTCATATACGAGCGGCTTATAATCCGGAAAATGCTTGTCAGAAGGAAGAGATAATTTATCTAGATAATAATGAGAATAACTATCTAAGCATTTGTGCAGGCCTGTTTGATGATCCAGAGAATCAGAAACAGCCAGAATTTTATTTGTCTCTTATGGAAAGCGGGCATATAGGCATTTGTGGTCGAAGTGTTTCAGGAAAAAGCACCTTTTTGCAGACCTTTATTTTTTCATTGCTAAGCCAATATTCCAAAGAGGATGTAAATCTGTATCTCTTAGATTGTAATGCTGGAGGTATGGGAATATATGATTTTATGCCACAAGTACAACAGGAGGTTAGAGAAGAGGAAGAAGAGCAGATAGATCTTTTATTTCAGACAATAGAAGAGGAATTAAAAAGAAGGAAGAAAGAGCTGTCAGGGGGAACTTTTAAACAATATAAAGGTCAATATAGGGATAGGGAAAAAATAGAAGAAAAGAAAGAACTACCGCTTATTTTAATTGTGTTGGATGGATTCACAGAGTTCAGTGAGGCAACTTATCAGAAATACGAAGAAAATTTACATCAGATACTCAGAGAGGGGGAGAAGGTAGGAATATTAATGGTGATGACGGTTGATTCCTTTTCAAGTATGTGTATTTCCATGCGATTATCGGAATTTTTTAAAACAAAAATCTGTTTCTATATGAAAGAGACTTACTCATATACAGAGGCTCTGAATGTGATGCAGATTCCTGTTCTGCCCAAACAGGGAATTCCGGGGAGAGGAATCGCATTTTATGGGGAGAGAATTTTAGAATTTCAGACGGCATTAGCAGTGGAAGAAAAGAATGATTATAAACGTCATGAGAAAATAAAAGAGGTATTAAAAAATAAAAGAAGTCTATATTTTAATAACACTTGATTATATGGGGAGGGAGATAACAAAAGATGTATGTTGATATCTTTATTGCCGGAGTTGGAAAATGGTATGAATTTAAGTGTGAAGAGGGAGAGAAGATAAAGAATATCATAAGACAAATATATATTAATGTAATGGGAATAGAAGGACTAAGTGATGATGAATGGAAACAGACGGAAAACAAAGGCAGAATGGAATGCTTAATGAGAGAGGCAGATTTACAGTTGGCTTGTCTGGAAAGTAAAAAGATACTGGATGAGAATGCCTTGTTAGGGGAATGTCCGGTAGAAAATGGAAATAGATTGATACTCTTTTAATGGATGTGATTCAAACGTGTTAAAGTCAGGTTTTATATTAGATGGAAAGTATGAGATATTGTCGGTTATTGGTCGAGGAGGAATGAGTGTAGTATATCTGGCGAAACACCAGAGGCTCAATCAAAAGTGGGCGGTTAAGGAAATAAGCAGAGAATATTGTGAAAACTACGAAATCATTATCAGGCAGTTGATAACAGAGGCAGAACTTTTGAAAAAATTGAATCATCCGGGACTGCCAAAGATTATTGATATTATTGAGAAAAATGATGTTATCTGGATGGTAATGGAATTTGTTGAGGGACAAACTTTAAAGGAAGTTTTAAATCAAAGAAAAAGAGTTGCAGAGGAAGAAGTGCTGGCATGGGGAAGACAGTTATGTGATGTGTTGTCGTATCTGCATTCCAGGACACCGCCGATTATTTATCGTGATTTAAAGCCAGATAATATTATATTAAAAGAATCAGGAAGATTGGTTTTGATTGATTTTGGGACTGCTCGGGAATATTGTTATGAACAGAATTCTGTTGATGCAATGTATTTGGGAACAAAGGGGTATGCTGCACCGGAGCAATATGGAGGCAGAGGGCAGACGGATGAAAGAACAGATATTTATTGCCTTGGGGTCACATTATATAGCCTGTTAACAGGATATAATCCGGAAAAACCTCCTTATAAAATATATCCCAGGGAATACTGGGGGGAGAATCTATCTCCAGGTATAAAAAATATTATTTCAACATGTGTACAATCAGATCCGTTAAGGCGCTATCAAAATTGTAGGGAACTTTCCTATGCACTTTCTCAGCAAAACCATGAAAAGCATAAGAACTGGCAGCAGGAGAAAAAGAAAATGAAGCGACTGGCAGTACTTGGATTCGTGTTGGTATTGGCTGGAGTAGCTGGTTTTGTTTGCAGGAAAGTTACTTATTTTTACAAAAAGAAGGCAGTAAATGTTTATATAGAAGCAGCAGAAAGAAGCATGGATAAAAAGAAAGCAGAGCGATTTTATAAGCAGGCAATAGTTCTCATACCAAATGAAGAGACAATTTATCGGAGCCTGGTAAAATACTACATTCATCCAAATTATTTTCAGGTGGAAGACGCATCCGCTTTAACAGGTATTGTCATGACCCCATGTTCAGGAAAGACAGCATTAGATACTTTGCGGAAAGATAAAAAGAAAGAATATATGGAGTTTTGTTATGAGGTTGGGCTTGGATATTTCTATGATATGGGAGGAATCACAGGAAAATGTACTTCAGAAAAGTGGTTCCGGGATATCGTTGCCATATCACATGAAGGCATACAGAAAAATGGATTTGATAAGAGCAAGAAAAGAAGAGCTGTGATATATGCGAACATAGCAGGATATTATAATACATTTTTGATTAATGGGATTGATAAAAGTGGGGAGAGAGAAAGTGAAGATTTTCTGGATTTCTACAGACAGCTATGTGCGTTAAATCGATTTGAGATTACACGGCAAAGTTCCGAGTCAGATATTTCAGCTGCATACCAGATTTCGCGGGAAATTACAATAGAAATCATAAATTATGCAGATAAATTTTTGGAAGATGAGAGAATCAGTAAAGAAATGTTAGAAGAAGAATTAAAAAAGATAAGAGAAAGAACAGGATATTTTGTAGAAGAACATGAGAGCGTCGGGGAATTAAGTCAGTTTTTAGAAGATGCTGAGAATAGATTGAAAATAGCAGATGGCTTTAAATATAAGGAGGATGAAGGAGATGAGGGAGGAACTTAATGCAAATCTGTTAAGAAAAATAAAGTATTGGGAGAGTGGAGAATTATTTAGTAAAGTAGTATTTGGGGCTCTTCTTCTGGGAATTATTTTATATTTTATAGCAGGAAAAGTGTATATACCGATTAGTCATATAATAAAGGAAAAAAAGTTGTGTTTAAAAAAGAAAAGAATACAGAAAGGAATACAAAAAAGAAAGAAAAAGATTCGATTCTGGTTTGTGCTTATTATTTCTGGAGGAATGATAACAGGTAGTGGATACTCCAGTTGTTATGTAAAGGCAGCGGTGATAACAAAAGAAGAACCGAGGGAAGCAGAGATTATAGATCAGAGTATAGAAAGCACTGAAGAAAGAACTGTAGAAAAAGGCATAGATAGAACTGTGGATAAAACGGTGGAAAGAACTACAGAAAGCATTGCAGATAAAATAGAAGAAGATACTAATGCAGGCACAGATGCCGATGTAGAATTAAGGACAAATCCAAGACTTAAGATATATTCGAAAGGGTGGAAAGAAGGAAAAGGGGATTTCTTTGACTATCTATTTAGCAAAGAAGATACATCACTTACATTAGAGCTGGAAGAGAATATATTTGATAGTAATTCAGAACAGGAACAATTTCTATTTCAGGTTTCAGAGAAGGGCGATAATTCTGCAGAGAGTTCCGTTAAGATTAAAAATTATGAGAAAAAAGACTTTGGGAAATCTGAGAATAATGATGAGGAAGAATCATTATATCAGAAGATTCTTAAATTTCAGGCAGAGGAAGGAAAAGAACGATTATATAACATACATTTGAAGTATCTGAATATGTGGGGGATGTCCTTAATCAGCGCCACAGAACAGGAAAATAAATATGGAGAGATTACAGCAGGTACATTTAAAAGCAGGAATATGGTGATAGATAAAAAATGTCCGGAAATAGAAGATATATATATTAAAAAGGTGGGTGATATAGGAAATACAGTAAAACAGACATATTATAGTGGCGCAGTGAGTGGAATTATTAATGTAAAAGAGGAATATTTGGATTGGGATTTAGTACATATCTGGGCAGTACCATTAGATGAAGATGCAAAAAAACTGACAGAATCAAAAAAAGAGAAAAATAATCAGGACGTAATAGATATATCGTCATGGAAACATACAAGAAAAAAGGATTTTGTTCAGATTTCATTTGACTTCTTTATGGAAGGAAAGTGGAAATTTTGTTTTAGCTGTGCGGATATGGCGGGAAATAAAGGGATATATACCAAAACAGGAGGTGAAACAGCAGAAAGTGAAGAATTTATTATAGATAATACTGCTCCTGAATTATCAGTTAGTTATGCGGAATTTTTGAATATTATGAATGAGCCATTTTCTATAGCTAATGTAAATAAGAAAATACAAAATAACGACGGGAAGGTAACTTCTTCCGGAAATCAGATTTTTACAGGAAAAGAAAATGAGGTGACCATCCAAATAAAGGAATCGAATATTGACTTAGATGATATTGAAATAAAGATATATCGTGTAGTTTATAAAGCAGATGGAGAGATGAAACAAACAGAATTATCGGAAGAAGAACTCTATAATAAAAAAATAGAAAGAAAGAGACAAGAAACATTGGAATCAAGAGCGGAACAAAGACAGTTGAGAAAGGAGCAAGAGCAATCAGAAGCAGAAAGGCAACGAAATCAATGGAAGTTAGAAAGTGGAGCAGAAAAAGCAGAAGGTGTATTTATATATTCTATTAAGAATCTTGAAGAAGGCCACTATAAGATTGTAATCCGTTGTAAAGATAAAGCCGGGAATACAATGACAGCATTAAAGAATAGTGAGACGGATAAATGTATTAGTGATGGAGCGTATGAAAGTCCACTTTATACAGTGGATACAGAGTCTCCGATCACAACAGAAGCCTCATGCAATCAAAAACCAGTTAGAATAATTGGAAATCGACAGTATTTTAGAAACGCACCTAAGATTATTATTCGAATTCAGGAAGAGAATTTTAACAGAAGTAATTTTTTATTAAGTGGTCAACTGTTTTATGCCAGTGGAAAAATGATGAAGCAGGAATGGGAGAGGATAAAAGAGAGGGTGGAGAATTTACAATGGAAATCTTATTATAAAAACGGAGTGCGAGTGAATGAGGCGAGTATAGACATAAGTATAGAGGCAAACTATCTGTTGCATTTTCAATGTGTGGATGGAGCGGCACATATCGGAAGCCAGAAAGATCTAGCATTTACTTATGATTGTACTAAACCAGAGATTGTCTATACGGGAGAAAATAATCTGAATGAAGATTTAATTTTCAGGCCAGAGACACAATTAAAAACGAAAATACAATTAGAAGCAAAAACACAAACAGGGTTAAGAACAGAATCCATGGTAGAAAAGGGAGCAGAAATAGAATCGAAAACAAGTGAAAATCTTCAAACAAACTTTTTTACATTTCGTAGATATTCCTTTTTTCGGTATTTTAGTAAAAAGAGAATGTATGTATCTATTCGGATAAAAGATGAGATCAGTGGAGTTGAAAAGATAAATTATAAGTTTATTCCTTATGGAACTACAGAAAAAAATACAGGAGAATGGATTGTCGCACAGAATACAAAGCTGCAAGAAGGTTTGGTACAGTCACAGATGCAAACCCAGACACAAACACAAACAGAAATACAGGAGCAGGACTTATCAGAATTGGTTGTTATTGCATTGCCAGAACAGGAGAATTTCAGAGGATATTTGAAAACCTATGGACAAGATTGTAGCGGAAATATCGGGAAAGTGATAAACAGTAAGGGGATGGTTTCTGAAGATGAAAAGTTACATAGGGATATGAGTGGAATAACTATTAAAATGCCTAAACCTGTTTTTACAGACAAAGAAAAGAAGATAAGATACTATAATAAATCTATTCCAGTCAACGCTACATTTGAGGACAGACAGTCAGGCATCTTAAAGGCAATATTGAGCGGAAAAATGATGGAATTGCCAGAAAGTCTGTCAGCGGAAAAAGTTGAAGCAAATTTGAAAAAGGAGATAGGAATTCAAGCGGAAGATAGTATAGTGTGGGATGCTGAGAATGTAGTTCACAGACAGCAACAGAGAATAGTATTAGAAGCGGAGAAGTTTCAACAGTCAGATGTAGATCATCCTTTGATAATTCAGGGAAAGATGACGGATAATGCAGGGCATATGAGTGAGGAACGTTTTGATAAAAAACTGGTAATAGACACAATAAAGCCGGAAATTAAAGTGGAATATGATAACAATAATGAGACGGGGTATTATAATACACCGAGAAAGGCAACAGTCATAATTAAGGAACGCAATTTTAATCCTGATTTTGTTAAGTGGGATATTAAGGGGAGTAATCAGAACTATCGTATTGGAGAGTGGAGAACTACAAAGAGAACATCGAATACAGAAACAAATGAAAATGCAGGTAGAATATCGAATACAGAAACAAATAAAAATGCAGATAGAACATCAAATACAGAAACAAATGAAAATACCGGTAGAACATCAAATATAGAAATCAATAAGAAACTAGTCAGACAAACAGATGAACAGTCAGATAAGAAAAATATAGAGAATATACATTATTGTGATATATATTTTGAAGAAGATGGAGAAGACTATGCCGTAAATCTTTCGGTGTCAGATTACGCAGGAAATAAAGCAGAATGGAAAGACAGAGGATACTTTACAATTGACAGGACAGTTCCAGCACTTTCTATTAAAATAGATGGAGAAGAGAATTTTTCTGTCAATGAAGATAAGCAAACAGATGAAATAAAATATTTTAATAAAGCAAAAGAAATAGTATTTTGTATACAAGATAAAAATTTTGATAAAGATAAAGTGGAATATAATATTCAGGCAACAGAAGAAGAAAAGGCAATTAAAATAAAAAAACCGGAAAATTATATAAGAGAAGGGGACAGATATTATAGCAAACTTACCTTGAAAAAAGAAGCACAATATCATATTCAGGCGAAGTGTATGGATAAAGCTGGAAATGAATCAGAAAAGAAAGAACTTACTTTTATAATAGATACCACAAAGCCGGAAATTATAGTGAAAGGAGTGGAGAATGATACTACATATGATGGAAAAGTAATAATGCCGGAAGTAATATGTGCAGATAAATATCTGGATTTAAGTTCTGTAAAAGTTCGTTTGGTACGAGCAAACGGTAAAGTGATTTCTAAAAAAGAGTGGAATTATGAATATGTTGAAAATGAAAAAACGGAAGGAGATGAAGAGAGTAGAGGAAATAAAGAAAATAAAAATAGTGAAAGAGACAAGAAAGATAGAGAAGATGAATGGGGGAAAAAAGATAAAAAGAAACATAAAAAAGCAGCTAAAATAGAAGTACAGTTTCTCTGGGAGAATTTACCGGAGAAAAAAGTAAATGACGGAATATATCAGTTGCAGATTTGGGCAAAGGATAAAGCTGGAAATAAAGCGGAAAATAAAATAGATAATAAAGTAGAAAACAAAGTAAAAAAAGGAACAAAGGATGGGATTCAAATTACTTTCCGGGTAAATCGATGGGGAGCTAATTTTATATTAGATGATAATCTGAAAAATAAAATTGATGGACATTATTTAAATACTGTCTCTGAATTTAAACTAAAGGAACAATGTGTAAAGCGGACAAAATCAACAGTGATTATTTTAAAAGACAATGAAGAAAGAAGAACAATAGGAAAGGAAGAGGTAAAAGAAAGAATAATTGCAGACAAAAAGTCAGAAAGGTACGGATGGTATGAGAGAGTCTATACTATCAGGAAAAATAATTTTCAGGAAGAAGGAGATTATCGAGTTACATTTCAGGCAGACTCAAAGAAGAAAGAGATACATTTTGTTGTGGATAAAACACCACCGGTAGTCAGTATTAATGGTTTGGAATCAGATATTTACGAAGAAAAAGAACATGAATTTCAGATAAATATCATGGATAATTATGCTTTTGAAAAAATGGAATTATATGTTGGAAAGAATAGATCGACAGCGAGTGCCAGTGAAACCCGGAAAATTATTATAAGACCGGAGGATTTAGATGAAAATCACATGTTCAGCCAACGAATAAAAGAGAGTACACAAAAGCAAACAATCTATTATATTGCCTGGGATAAAGCAGGGAATATAATAGATTCTGATGAAAACAAAGATACAAGAACTTGTCTGGTGACCAGTAATAAAGCTTTAAAGGAATATTATAAGTACAAAGATAGTTACATACGAATTGCAGTGATAGGTATAGCAGTAGTTGCTGTTCTATTTGCAGGAGCTTATATAGATATAAAATATATAATGCCATATACCAGAATGAAAAGGAACACTTGATGAGAGAAGCAGACTATATAGATATAAAATATA
>CAVCBH010000038.1:0-9153 GCA_963600375.1 bacterium
GTTTCCACTTACTCTATTCTCCCCAGCATAGCTGGGGGATTAGACTTTTCATTTATACGGGATTTCGATTGAATGAACTATTGAGCATGAAAACAGAGCAGGTAAACATGGAAGAAAAATATTTTAAAGCTGGTTCCAAATCTGCATCTGGGAAAAATAGAATTGTTCCAATACATCCACGTATCGAACCGTTCGTACAGGAACTTGTTAATCAAGGCAACACTTATCTTATTACCTATAAAGACAAAAAAATAAACCGTGTAACCTACTATAAATATTGGGAACGGGTTATGAAAAAAATTGGCGCTGATAAAACACCTCACGAAGCGCGACATACATTCGAAACTAATCTTGACAATGCTAAAGGTAACAGAAAGTGTATCGACATGCTAATGGGACATAAGTCAAAAGATGTTGGAAACAGAGTTTATAATCATAAAACTTTAAACCAGTTGCGAGAGACTATAAACCTATTAAAATAATAAATATCGCACTGAACTAGTAACAAACTAGTAACACAAAGACCACAAAAGCACCGTAAAATGCGGTGCTTTTGGTCTTATTTATCTATTTTGGCATATGTAATTGAATAATAAGCTTAAATTATAATGATTCCAAACTACACAGATTTTCCATAAGTATATAATCACACTACTTACGAAAATCTATGCGGCAAACTAATTTATATACTTACCTGGCTAAAGTGTATCAATCTTTTAATTAACGGGAAATATGAAATGCTTCTTTTCCCGGATAAACAGCGGCACTGCCTAACTGTTCTTCAATTCTTAATAACTGGTTGTATTTTGCAACACGTTCGCTACGGCTTGGCGCACCCGTCTTAATCTGACAGGTATTTAAGGCTACCGCTAAGTCTGCGATTGTTGTATCTTCTGTCTCGCCGGAACGGTGAGAAGTTACTGCAGTATATCCTGCATTATGAGCCATCTTGATTGCTTCAAGTGTCTCAGATACAGAACCAATCTGATTCAACTTAATGAGGATGGAGTTACCACAGCCAAGTTTAATTCCTTTAGAAAGTCTTTCTGTGTTTGTAACAAATAAGTCGTCACCGACTAACTGCACTTTATCTCCAAGTTCTTTTGTAAGCTGCTGCCATCCTTCCCAGTCTTCTTCATCTAATCCATCTTCGATAGAATAGATTGGGTATTTCTCACAAAGCTGTTTCCAATGTTCAATCAATTCTGCTGATGTAAACTTTCTTCCACTCTTTGGAAGGAGATATTCTCCCTTTGTACCACTCTTCCATTCACTAGAAGCAGCATCCATTGCTAATACAAAGTCATCTCCTGGTTTATAACCAGCTCTTTCTACTGCTTCAAGAATACACTCGATCGCTTCTTCATCACTTCCAAGGTCTGGTGCAAATCCACCTTCATCACCAACAGAAGTTGCTAATCCTCTTTCTTTTAAAAGTGCTGCTAATGCGTGGAACACTTCTGTACACCAGCGAAGTCCTTCTTTGAAGCTTGGTGCTCCGGCTGGCATAATCATGAATTCCTGTACATCCACAGTGTTTGCTGCATGCGCTCCACCATTTAAAATGTTCATCATTGGTACAGGGAGTCTGTTTCCATTCACTCCACCAAGTAAACGATATAACGGAATCTGTAATGCAGTTGCTGCTGCACGAACGGCTGCGATAGAAACTGCTAAGATAGCATTGGCTCCAAGATTGGATTTATCTTTTGTGCCATCTGCTGCAAGCATTGCATCATCTACTGCATAAACATCAGATGCATCCATTCCCTTTAATGCTTCATTGATTGTTGTATTAATATTTTCTACAGCTTTAGAAACACCTTTGCCTCCAAATCTGTCTTTATCTCCATCTCTAAGCTCTAATGCTTCGAATTCTCCTGTAGAAGCTCCACTTGGGGCTGCACCACGGCCAACAGTTCCGTCTGCTAAATATACTTCTGCCTCAACTGTTGGATTTCCTCTGGAATCAATAATCTCTCTACCTACTACTTTTTCAATTTCTAAATGTAACATTTTTAACGTCAATCCTTTCCCATGGATCTCTTTCGCCCCGGCTCAATGGGACGAAAAGAGTATCACATGAATTATCTCACATTTCAGTTAGGGATTACTAACTGTTGTAAGAATAACATAACTCTACAGAAAAAGTCAACATTTTTATATGAGAATAATTCTCACCCAAAAATAACCTATCTTTTTTTACAAACTTTATAATCTCATACAATAGCAACAAATCTAGTACATCGTTTCGTAAATAACTATACCAATCGTGCAGGATGCGGATTCGAGTGTGCAGATGAAAAAACGTAGGCGTAGCGAGCTACGCTGAGGCTTTTTCATCTGTGCAATCGGATTCGCAGACAAGCGATTGGTATAGTTATTTCGAAAACGATGTACTAGTATTGAAATTTATACGACACCGTAATTCATGTTCCGCAACACTGAGTTATATTTAAAAATACTTTATATATTTTATAAAATAGCGTATTGACCCCAGCCAAGGCACAGCCCTCAGAAAGAGAACCAGACCATATTTATGACCTCGGAGCAAAGGTTGGATGCGAATGTTCAATGAACATTTAACCTGCCGCAACTAAAGGCACAAATATGGTCTATTTCTCTTTCTGAGGGTTCCTCTTACCTGCGTCTCAAATCACCTCATGATTCAGCCATTTCCGACTTCGGAATCGTATCGTAAAAATTACATTTCGAACACCCCAGTCTACGAACATACCAATCCATACCGCCATCGGTCCCATATGATAGACTCTTGCAACAAAAATAACAAGACTTACCCTGCAAAGCCACATGCAAAGAACCGAAACCGTCATGGAAAACTTTACATCTCCTGCCGCACGTAATCCATATGCCGGAATGAATGCCATGATCCAGATAAGCGGCTTTACAATACTAATCCACGTTACCATGTAGATGCATAACTTTGCGCTTTCTGGTTCCATTCCTCCAAAATAAGTAATCGGCCGTACCAGAAGGTAAAATACCAGACAGGATATCACCAATGTCACTTCTGCAATAACACAAAGCTTCTTTATGTAATAAACAGCTTCTTCCTTTCTTCCCGCTCCCAGCGTTTCTCCTACAACAGTCATCAGCCCAATACCGATACCGATTGCCAAAATGCCATTTAGATTTTCAATCACATTTGTCATTCCCTGTGCCGCAATTGCAGCTGTTCCCATCAAAGAAACCGTAGACTGAATTGCCAGCTTTCCAAACTGAAACATACTATTCTCAATTCCGGAAGGAATTCCAATATTCAAAATCTTCTTAATCTCTCTCCAGTTTGGACGAATAGAAAAATAATTTCTAAATGGAATTTCCAAAGATGGATTTCTAAGTTTCCATAAGACAATACTCATACTAAAGAAACGAGAACCGGCTGTAGCAATCGCAGAACCGGCAACGCCCCAGTGAAATACCCACACGAAAATCACATCTAAAAATGCATTCAAAAAGTTAGCTACAATAGAAATCTGCATTGGAAACTTACTATTATTCTGTGCTCGCAAAATACATGCCCCATCGTTATAAAGTGCGATAAACGGATACGATAACACCGAGTAAAAGAAATATTGTTTCGCGCCTGCCATAACATCCTTTTCTACTTTTCCAAAAATCAGATTCAAAATCTGCTGATTGAATACAAGACAGATTGCTCCGATTATCAGGGATAACATTAGGGTTACAAATACGAGCTGCCTTGCCGCTTCCTTCGCATAATCTTTATTCTTACATCCAAGATAATGTGAACAGACAACCGTTCCACCGGAAGCAAGCGCAAAAAACGCCTGTACGATCAATATATTAATCGAGTCAACCAGAGACACCGCAGAAATTGCTGCAGAACCAAGGTTGCTGACAACTAATGTATCAATCGTTCCCATAAAAGAATTCAAGAGCTGGTCTAATGCTAATGGAATCAGCAGAGCTGCTAACTTTTTATTACTATATAGTCTTTCCGGTATCTGTTTTTTTGTTTTTATTAATTCTGTCATTTATGTAATGTTCCTTTATTATTTCTTTTTATTTTTTCATTTATTATCGACCTATACAGGAACTCTCCGCTTACAAACCAAGGGTTCTCATTTTAATCATTCTAATCATTTCCAAATTCACATATTTTTATCAGAAGCATTTATCACATCTATATAATTTATCTTATCAGATCCATCCAAAATGCTCACAGGCTTTCTTTATTCCATCATTTACATTCGTATCTGTCACATAATCAGCCTTATCTTTTAATGCCTGACAGCCATTTCCCATTGCGATAGACAGCCAGTCAGAATGAAACATGTCCATGTCATTATAATCATCACCAAAGACAACAACATCTTTTTTATCTGCTTTTAAATATTCCATCATATTTAAGATGCCTCCTCGCTTATTATCTGGCTGAAACATCAGATATTCTGGTTCAAAGCGCAGATGTCCTACGAGTTTCTTTGTTGTAAGACGGTCTTCTTCCTCTGCCGGGATTGCCACATATAGCTTATAATAATTCTCCACTGCATAAATATCTAATGTATCGTCAATGATATATCTTGTTGGCTCTTTGCGCTTTCCTACCTGATCTAAAAATAAAGTATCTTTCATATAGACGTCTTTTGTATCATCCATAACAAGACACCAGCCATATCCTAACTTATCCGCTTCCTCAATAATGCGGATACAATTTTCTTTTTCAAGTGGAATATTCATCACCAGTTCTTCATTAATTACAAGTCCGTTTCCCCCATTACAGACCATATTTTTAAAGCCATTTGCTTTTGTAAACTTCTCTGCTTTATAATGTGCCCGTCCTGTAGCGATTGCAACAAAATGTCCCTGTTCCTCTAATCTCCTTAAAGCTTTCTTTGCACTTGGAACGATTTCGCCCGTTGTGCGGTCTGTTAAAGTACCATCAATATCAAAAAATAAATATTTCTTTTCCATATATTCCTCCCTATATTATTGTACTTTCGGAATTTTTTATTCCGTCAAAAATCAACCAGCAGATTTATAAAAATCCATACAGTGACAAAACTACTTTCCATTATGTATGTTCTATTATATTTTCACAATATACAATAACGCCGTAGTTTTTTATTATACTGCGATGCAAAAAGGGATGCAAGTTTTCCTGCACCCCTTTCCTTGTTCTTTTTCCTATTCAAATGGGTAGATCATTCCCCACTGTTTTCTGATATCTGTTAAGACACTCATCACATCACGACTGTACATAAGATATTCTTCACTTCCGCCATTTAAAACATAATTTTGCATATCTTCCACTTCATAATCAAGGGCATAGGCTGTTTCTCCCGCTTCAATCGTCTCTGTGTGACCATCATTTGTATACGTGATCGTTGCCTTATCCCCTCTTGGATAGTTATAAATCTCGATAAAGCCATTCTCACAGGCAACCACACCTCTTTTTGGTTGTTTTGCTCGCATAGTAAGTGCCATTACCGCCATCTGTCCATCTGGATTACGAAGAATGATTCCAGAAGTTTCATCAACTCCTGTCTCAAAATAATTTGCTGTTGTAAGAATAGTATCCGGTTTGCTTTTCATGAAAAATCTTGCAAAACTTGTCGCATATACTCCGATATCTAATAAAGCACCACCAGCTAATTCTTTTGAGAAAAAGCGATTTGTTACGTCATATTCTTTGCAGCTTCCAAAGTTTACCTGAATCATTTTTACAGGTCCAAGCCTTCCGCTGTCCACAATTTTCTTCATCTTTTTAAATACTGGCATATGATATAATGTCATTCCATCGCAGATAACAAGATTCTTTTCTTTTGCAAGCTTTACTGCTTCTTCAAGCTGTGTATCATTTACCGTAATTGCCTTTTCACAAAAAACGTGCTTTCCACTCTGCAATGCTTTCATCAAAAATTCATAATGGGAATTATGTGGTGTCGCAATATACACAATATCAATATTCTCATCGGCAAGCATTTCATCCGCACTGCCGTAAGCGTTCTTTACACCAAACTCTTCTGCATATTTCTTTGCACTCTTGATGCTTGTCGCACAACAGGCATAAATCTCACCATTGACACGTTTTAAGGCTTCGCCCATCTCATGAGCAATCCAGCCTGTTCCAAGCATTCCCCAGTTTAACTTCTTCATTATATGTTTAACTTCCTTTCTGTTACTCCAAACTAAAGCATGTTTGAAAACATCATTTCACAATTCACAATTATAATATCCAAATTGATATAATACTTTTTCAAAAACATTTCCCTTAGTTTCTTATTATTTTTCGATGACTTTTACTTCATCCCCACATACGCAGAGCGCAAATGCCACTACATCAATAAACAATGCCGTCTCCACTACTCCTGTAAGCTGTTTCAACTTCTGATGGAGTTCTTCTGGTTTTCCTGCAAATGCGGCTACATCTGTAAAATAGGTATCCATTATGTAGTTTCCATTATCACTGATCACAAAACCTGCCTTTGCGCTGCTCTTTCGCATTACTGCCTTTCCCCCAAGCTTTTCTACCTGTGCCTGCACATAGTTTCTGCTCTGTGGAATCACCTCTAATGTCACAGAATCTTTTAATGGTAACGTATCGTAAAGTTTAGATTCATCGATTAACAGAACATATTTTTCTGCCATAGATGCGATAATCTTTTCCTTTGTATGAATTGCACCATTGGCTTTTAATGCATTTAAATGTGTATCAAGTTCATCACAGCCGTCAAATGCAATGTCGATATAATCTGTCATTTCCAGTGATAATACCATAAGTCCCAAGTTTTTGCAAAGTTCTGCTGTATCATCGGATGGAGTTACTACCGTTATCTTTTTCTCCTCTTTGGCAAGATATTCTGCCAGAAATCCCACGGTAGAACCGCCGCCGAGTCCGACACACATGCCATCCTCTATATATTTCAGTGCCTCTTTGGCACAGAATTGTTTCATATTCATTATTCTGTCTCCTTTTTATGTCATTTGTTTTAGAGTGTATTTTACTTATTTTTATTTATTCTCTATCTGTGAAATCCTTCCCATCTATAGAACGCCACTGAAAAAGTGGCATTCCTTAGAGGTGAAATTCTTCTTGCTGGAAGAAAATAGAAATCATAACACTTCAAAATATTTTTTCAAATTATATAGAATAAATTATCAAAAAATATTTCTTCTATATATTATATTCTTAATGTTTTTCCTTTTTTTCCTGCATATTCTCTGGCAGTGGTTTCTTTAAGAAAGATAATACCAGACATCCCACTAATGCACCAATAAAAATGGCTAACGCATACATTAAAGGATTTCCGATTGTTGGAAGAACAAAAATTCCACCATGTGGTGCACGAAGTGTGCAGTTAAATGCCATAGATAATCCACCGGCTGTCGCAGAACCGATCATGCAGGAAGGAATGACTCTTAATGGATCTTTTGCTGCAAATGGAATCGCTCCTTCTGAAATAAAAGATAATCCCATAATATAATTTACAAGACCGGATTCTCTTTCTTCTTTTGTCCAACGGTTTTTAAATAAAGTTGTGCTTAAGGCGATTGCTAACGGAGGAATCATTCCACCTGCCATTACTGCTGCCATAATATAAAAGTTCCCTTCTGCTAACTGAGAAGTTGCAAATACATAAGATGCTTTATTAATTGGGCCTCCCATGTCAGTTGACTGCATTCCTGCAACAACGATACCTAAAAGAATTTTAGAAGTGCCGCCCATACTGCTTAATACGTTACTGAGTCCTGTGTTGATTGCTCCTACAAATGGATTAATTAATGTTGTTACTACAGCAACTAAGAAAATACCTGCTACCGGATAAATAAGCATCGGTTTAATTCCTTCTAATGCCTTTGGAAGTCTGGAACATACCTTTTTAAGAAGAAGTACGATACAGCCACCAATGAAACCAGCAAGTAATGCACCTAAGAAACCAGAGTTTACATCGCCACCAGCAGGATTACCAAAAGTACATCCCATCTTTGCAACGATACCTCCGATAAAACCAACCGCAAGTCCTGGACGGTCTGCGATAGACATTGCGATATATCCTGCAAGAACCGGAAGCATCATACCAAATGCCTGCTCACCGATTGTCTTTAAATATGCAGCAACTGGCGTATTCTTACCAAAATTTGATGGGTCAATAGAATAGTCATCAAGTAAGAATGCAAGTGCAATCAAAATACCACCACCAATAACAAATGGAAGCATATGAGATACACCGTTCATTAATGCTTTATACATCTGTCTTCCGATGCTCTCTCCACCTTCTGTCTCTACTGTCTTTTCTCCTTCATGGTGATAAACTGGCACTTTTTTATCTATAATTTTCTGAATTAATTCTTTTGGTTTCTGAATTCCCTGCGTTACGCTTGTTACCAACACAGGCTTTCCATCAAATCGCGCCATCTCTACATTCTTATCTGCCGCAATGATAATTCCATCTGCCTTCTCGATTTCTTCTGCAGTAAGCACGTTTTTTGCTCCATCCGCACCATTTGTTTCTGCCTTTAAAAGATAGCCCATCTCTTCTCCTGCCTGTGTCAGACTCTCTGCTGCCATAAATGTATGCGCGATTCCGGTTGGACATGCTGTTACTGCAAGAACTCTGTAGCTTTTCTTCTCTTCCGGCTGCATATCAAGCATATCTCTATTGGCTTCTGCCTCATTGATAATCTGTAAAAATTCTTCCTTTGACTTCGCCTTTAATAAAGACTCTTTAAAAGAAGGATTCATAAGAAGCGTGGATAACTTTGCTAATGCCTGTAAATGAATATTATCTCCTGTTTTTGGAGCGGCAATGATAAAGCAAAGCTTTACATCCTGTCCGTCCGGTGCATCATAATTCACACCGTTCTTTACAGTAATCGCAGCAATCCCCGGCGCTGTTATCGAATCTAACTGCGCATGTGGAATCGCAATCTCATCTCCGATTGCTGTTGTTCCAAGACTTTCTCTTAATAATATTCCCTGCTTATACGCTTCCTTATCTGGAATAATACCCGACTGACTAATCAAGTCTACAAGGTAGTTGATTGTCTCTTCCTTTGACTGCATATCTACTTGGAGTGCAATGTTTTCCTTTCGTAGTAACTCAGTGATTCTCATAATTATATCCCGTCTTTCTGCGAAAGACACCAATGCGTCATGAAACATGT
>CAVCBH010000039.1:0-25978 GCA_963600375.1 bacterium
CCCTTATTAGGGCTAATAGCAAACCACCACTTGAAGTGGTGGTTGCTGACTTAGATTAGAGCATGTTTGAAAAAATCATTCAGGGAAAATATTCCATGAATTGTAATGCACATCTTGCAGAAAGCATTTTTCAAACACAATTGAAGACATCAGATATACTTTCGGAATTTTATCCTGCAATAATGGTCAGCTTAAAAGATTCCGGAAGTATATTTAACAGGAGAGGAGAAAAAGTATGCTAGGAGTTTGTCTTTTGTTCGTAGGAATTGTACTGATTAATAACGGTATGTGTTCATTGTATAACGTAGACGGAAAATCAGCCGCTATTATGAATATTTTTACCGGTGGTCTTTCACTATTTATAAATTTTGTTAATTTAGTACAGGGAAATTATTATGCAGCAGGAACAGGATTACTGTTTTGCTTTACCTATCTTTTTGTAGCCATGGGTAAATTTCTAAAAGCAAATCCGATTCCTTTTGCGTGGTTTTCTACTTTCGTAGCGATCAATGCTGTGATTTTTGGAACAATGGAAGGAATTACAGGAAATGCTGCATTAGGAATTATGCCAGACATTCGTTGGGCAGCAATCTGGTATCTGTGGGCAATTTTGTGGGGAACCTCCTTTGTGGAAGATATTTGCGGAAAGAAACTTGGAAAGTTTGTTCCATGTCTGCAGGTATTTGAAGGAATTGTAACAGCATGGGTTCCCGGTGTTATGATGCTTCTGCAGGTATGGTAAAAAATAAAAGATCAGAATATTAGACACGCATTAAACGATATGGGAGGTCAGAGAAATGTTATGTGAACAGGTTTTAGGAAAGCTTCCTGACTTTGATACTACAAATAAAACAGTAGAATATGTGAATATTGAGTGGCATGAGGCTTTTAAGAAAATACATAAAAAGGTAACGGACAAAGGAACAGAAGTGGGAATTCGGATGGATGATTCTATCCTTGCCAGAGGTCTGTATCAGGATGATGTGATTTATCAGGATGATAAGAAGATTATAGCAGTAAATACCCCTCCATGTGAAGTGATTCGTGTATCCTTAACTCCTGGACACGAGAAAATGTCTGCAAAAGTCTGCTATGAAATAGGAAACAGACACGCGCCACTTTTCTGGGGAGAAAATGATACCTTTATTACGATTTATAATGAACCGATGCTTGTCATGCTTCGGAAAATTCATGGTGTTAAGGCAGAAAAAGAGGTGTTAAAGCTCGATTTTGACAAGAGAATTTCTGCCAGCATCCATAACCATCATCATTAAATAAAATAATCAGGGAGGTTCTTTATGTCAGAAAAACAGTTTTATCTTTTACAGGTAAATGACGCACTGTTTCCAATCGGAGCTTATTCCCATTCCCAGGGCCTTGAGACTTACATCCAGCGAGAGATTGTTCACGATGTAGATACAGCCAGAGAGTATATCACTCATAAAATCAAATGGAATCTGGCATATACGGAGCTATTGGCAGCCAGACTGGCTTATGAAGCAGCTGAGAAAAAAGATTTACCAAAACTTTTGTCACTGGAAGAAATTCTTGAAGCTTCAAGAATTCCGATGGAACAAAGAGAGGCGGCAAGGAAAATGGGTTCTCGTTTTGCTAAAACGATTGAAAAACTTGGATTACCTATTAGTGAAACGGGAATTTTTCGAGAGTATTTAGACGCAAGGAAGGGAAAGGCAGTAAATCATTGTTGTATATACGGAGTCTTTTGTGCGCAGATGAAGATACCTTTAGCAGAGACATTGAGCCATTACCTTTACGCACAAACATCAGCAATTGTTACGAACTGTGTAAAGACGATCCCTCTTAGCCAGACATCAGGTCAGCAGCTACTGAGTGGATGTTACGGAGAATTTGATGAAATATTAAAAGATGTCATGAACAGAAGTGAAGAAGATTTATGCCTTTCTGCCCCTGGATTTGATATCAGAGGAATTCAGCATGAGAAGCTTTATTCCAGATTGTACATGTCATAAAAGAAAAGAGGAAATCAATATGTCATATGTAAAAATTGGAGTAGCAGGACCGGTTGGTTCTGGAAAGACAGCACTTATTGAAGCGTTGTCAAGAAAGATGGCGAAAGAGTATAGTATCGGCGTTATAACAAATGATATTTATACAAAAGAAGATGCGGAGTTTCTGGCAAAGAACAGTGTACTTCCTGTAGAACGTATCATTGGTGTGGAAACAGGTGGGTGTCCACATACAGCAATTCGTGAGGATGCCTCCATGAATCTGGAAGCAGTAGATGAAATAATGGAACGTTTTCCGGATATTGAGATTCTTTTTATTGAAAGCGGTGGAGATAATCTGTCGGCAACCTTTAGCCCGGAGCTTGTAGATGCCACGATTTTTGTTATTGATGTAGCAGAAGGAGATAAGATTCCACGTAAAGGGGGACCAGGAATTACCCGTTCTGATCTTCTGATCATTAACAAAATTGATCTTGCTCCTTATGTTGGCGCAAGTCTTGCGGTAATGGAAAGAGATTCTAAAAAAATGCGTGGAGACAGACCGTTTCAGTTTACCAATATTCGTGGGGATGAAAATATAGATAACGTTGTAGAGTGGATTAAAAAAAATGTACTTTTAGAAGGAATGTAAAGGAATAAAGTTTATGAATAATAAATTTGGAAAAATTTCCAGTATCAGTGTCTGTGCAGCTTTAAAAGATGGAAAGACTATTTTAGAAGACTTGTCCTTTACAGCACCTTATAAAATCATGATGCCTTTTGAAAAGGAAAATGGTGGTATTCAGATTATGCCGCTGTGTGCCTCTGCCGGAATCATGTCAGGAGATTCTCAGGAGTTTACTTATCATGTCAAAGAAGGCGCGGAGCTTGAGGTATTGTCGCAGTCTTTTGAGAAAATTCATAAGATGGATGAGGGGGTGGCTATACGAACGATTGCAGTACAGGTAGATAAAAATGCCACACTATATTATTATCCGCAGCCCGTCATTCCTTTTGCAAAATCAGCATTTGACAGTAAGATGACCATTCATTTAGAAGATGAGACTTCGCAGTTGTTCTTACTGGAGATTATTTCCTGTGGACGTAATGCATATGAGGAGCGTTTTCAGTATCGTAGATTTTCTTCAAAGGTAATATTATACAGAGGAGATAAAATGATTTATCGGGATAATACTTGTTATGAACCAGATAAAATGCCAATGGAAGGAATTGGAATGTACGAAGGCTATACACATATGGCAAACCTGTTTTTGTCGAAGAAGAGCAAGTCCGATATAAACTTAGAATTACAGGGAAAAATCTGGGGGATTTTAGAGGAAACCCAGGAAATAGATGGTGGAATTACCCGTCTGACCAGTGGAGATTTTGCTTTAAGAATCTTCGGACATCGTGCACAGAAATTACAGCAGATAGCAGAAAAGATTAAAAAATTATATGAAAGTTAAATATGTATATTCGTCCATACAAAGAATGGTTTCCAGAAATTCACTTCTTTTCCTTGACAAACAAAAAGTTTTCACCTATAATACTTTAGTGTAGCGCATTGATAAAACTACGCAGAGATTATAAGGGAAAGAAAAAGGAGAAATACTATGAAAAAGATAATTGCTATGCTTTTGGTTCTCGTAATGAGTGTTACAGGGCTGGTTGGTTGTGGCTCTTCTAAAGGTGGAAGTGAGGCTGGTTCAACAAGTGCAAGTTCCGATTCTGACTGGGCTTATATTCAGGATAAGGGAAAACTTACCGTTGGTATCACATTATTTGCACCGATGAATTATTACAATGAGAAGAATAAACTTGTTGGTTTTGATACAGAGATGGCTGAGGCTGTTACAAAGAAGCTTGGCATTGATGTTGAATTTACGGAGATTAACTGGGATTCTAAAGAAGTTGAGTTGAGTTCTAAGAATATTGATTGTATTTGGAATGGTATGTGTATCACAGAAGAGAGAAAGCAGAACATGAGTGTTTCTGACCCATATCTTTACAATACACAGGCTATGGTAATGAAAAAGAGCAGAGAAAAAGAAATCATGAAGAGTGTAAAGGGTCTTACTGTTACAGCAGAACAGGGCTCTACAGGTGAAGGAAAGATTGACGGTTCTATCGCAGATGATGATACTGTAAAGGTTTCTGCAAAGGATTATTTTAAAGATGCGAATTATGTTGCTTCGGATTCTATGGCAAAGGCTCTTATGGAAGTGAAATCCGGTACAGCAGATGTTGCATTAGTTGACAGTGTTTGTGCACTTGGTATGGTTGGTGAAGGAACAGATTATGCTGATTTAGTAATCAACATGGATAATAACTTCGGTCAGCAGGAATATGGTATTGCATCCCGTAAAGGAAGCGATGTAACAGAGAAAGTAAATGAAGCAATCAAAGAGCTTTACGAAGATGGAACTGTAGATACGATTGCAAAGAAATATGATTTGCAGGATATGTTGATTAAATAGTTATTTCTATGGTATGATAGGGAAGCTGTATAAGCTTCGTGAGATACATACATCTTAGAGTGTTTTTTGATACACTCTGAAACATTTTTCAGATTCACGCAGGAGTTGCATAAAGAATAAAAATAATTTTGTTACTATGTAGCTTACATGAGAATTATATAATAAATTTGTGATTGGAGAATGTATATAAGGGAATCCGGGATTTCGGTATCTTTTTAATAAGGGAACGAAAGACCGGATTCTTGTTGTGGTTTCGGGCGAAGATATATCAAATATTTTTACAAAGAAAGAAGGATAAAACTATGATGGCTACCAGCCCAATGGAATCCTTGAGTTCGGGATTCATTATTAACATCGAGCTGTTTTTTATCACTTTACTTCTGGCATTGCCGCTTGGATTAGTGATAACATTTTGTTCTATGTCGAAGTTTAAGCCGTTAAAATGGCTGAGCAGAACTTTCGTCTGGATTATCAGAGGAACCCCGCTGATGCTCCAGCTTTTTGTTGTATTGTACGCACCAGGACTTTTATTTTCCATACCGATGAATTCCCGTTTTACGGCCGCAGTGATAGCCTTTGTTATTAACTATGCCGCATATTTTTCAGAAATTTATCGTGGTGGAATCGAAAGTGTATCTAAGGGACAATATGAGGCAGGTCAGGTTCTTGGAATGACAAAGACACAGATTTTCTTTAAGATTATTCTGCTGCAGGTTATTAAAAGAATTATTCCACCGCTGAGTAATGAGGTTATTACTCTTACAAAAGATACTTCTCTTGCACGAATCATTGGACTTGCAGAGATTATTATGTGTGCGGAGCGTTTTACAAAACAGGGACTGATCTGGCCACTGTTCTCTACCGCAGTATTTTTCCTTGTCTTCAATGGTATCCTCACGATTTTATTTGGATGGATTGAAAAGAAAATGGATTATTTTAGAGTATAAGGAGGGTTACTGATGTCTATTCTTGAAGTAAAAAATTTAAAAAAGAATTTTGGAAATCTTGAAGTGTTAAAGGGCATTGATTTCTCTCTGGAAAAAGGAGAAGCCCTCGCAATGATCGGGGCATCCGGAAGTGGAAAGACAACACTTTTACGCTGTCTGAACTTTTTGGAGTCCCCAACACATGGACAGATTATTGTAAATGATAAAGTGATTTTTGATGCCGATGACCATAAGTCTCTGGGAGATGCACAGATAAGAAAGAACCGTTTACATTTTGGAATGGTATTTCAGTCATTTAATCTTTTCCCACAATATACAGCGTTGAGAAACTGCACATTAGCCAGAGAATTAATGGCAAAGGAACGTCCGGATTTTAAAGAGAATAAGAAAAAAATTATGGATGAGATCACAGCAGAGGGAGAAGCTTTGCTGGAGAGCGTTGGATTAAAAGAAAAAATGAATTACTATCCACATCAGCTTTCTGGTGGACAGCAGCAGCGAGTTGCAATTGCAAGAGCATTGATGCTTCAGCCGGACATTTTATGTTTTGATGAGCCGACATCTGCGCTTGACCCGGAACTTACAGGAGAAGTATTAAAAGTTATCCGTGGACTTGCTGACCGCCATACGACGATGGTTATCGTTACTCATGAGATGAAGTTTGCCCGTGATGTATCGGACAAAGTTCTTTTCTTAGATCAGGGTATGATTGCGGAATATGGTACACCGGAGCAGGTATTTGAACATCCGAAGGAAGAGAGAACAAGACAGTTCTTAGAGAGATATTTTGAGGATTAATTGTAAATTATTTCAAATCCTGCAAATGGTAATGTACATCTTGTAGAAAGCATTTTTCAAACACGATCTGGGCAGATTGGTAATTTAAGGTAAAGTTCAATTATAGATTGCATAGTAGATTCGCTATATTTGTGACCTTAGAAAGAGGATTGAATGTGAGCTGTTAAGCGAGCATTCAATCCTCTTTCTAAGGTCACAAATATAGGATAGCTTCTCTTTTCCGGGGCGTCTGTGTTTAGATTAGCGGGAGAGTCTGTATTGCTGATGTTCTGTTTATTACCGATATTCCTCTGCCAGTTCCTTAAAGATTGGAAGTGCTTTCTTCACCCTCTCCGTTGGTACGCAGTATGCGATTCGGAAATGTCCCGGGCAGCCAAAGATATCTCCGGGAACGAGCATCAGGTCTTTTTCCATTGCTTTTTTACAAAATGCCTCAGAGTCAGGTTCTAAAGAACGTGGGAACATATAGAAGGTTCCGCCAGGTTCAACGCAGTGGTATCCATATTCTTTGAGTGCTTCAAAGAGTATCTTTTTATTTGTTTCATAAACACTTAAATCTGAAGTATAGTTGCAGACATCTGCTACGGTTCTCTGCATCAGAGAAGCAGCGCCATTTTGTCCGATGGTACGGGAAATCTGAGGACAGATTTCGATAATCTTGTCCGCTTCTGCACATTCTGGATGGACAGCAAGATAACCGATACGTTCACCCGGAAGGGAGATAGACTTACTAAAAGAATAGCATGTCAGAGTATTTTTATAGTAATTTGCCACATAAGGAGCATCAACTCCATCAAAAATAATGTCACGGTATGGCTCATCAGAGATAAGGTAAATGGGATGTCCGAATTCCTCCGATTTTTCTGTAAGAATGTCCGCTAATTTCTTAATGGTTTCTGTAGAATAGACAATTCCTGATGGGTTATTTGGAGAATTGATTAAAACGGCGGAAACTTTTTCATTCAATTGTTTCTCAAATGCGTCAAAGTTAATCTGAAAAGTATCGATATCTGCCGGGATAATAGTAAGTTTTAATCTGGCACCTGCTGTATATGGTTTATATTCAGAAAAGCAAGGGGCAAATGTGATAATTTCATCGCCGGGATTGGTTACTGCACGAAAAGCATGCGCTAACGCTCCGGCAGCACCGATTGCCATAAAAATATTGGATGCTTTGTAGGAAGAGCCATATTTTTTATTCAGGGAAGCCACAATTTTTTTGCGAGTTTCCATAATTCCAAAACTTGGGCTGTATCCGTGAAGCGCTAATGGGTCTAAAGTGTTCACTTTTTGGACAATTGTTTCATTTACAATGGAAGGCGCAGGTACGGAAGGATTTCCAAGACTGAAATCATAAATGTTCTCTGCTCCGACAACTTTTGCTCGTTCGGTAGCATATTGGAATATTTCAAAAATAACGTCCTTTTCCTGTAACATTGATGTATATTGTTTGTTTAGCATAGGTAGAAACACTCCTTTTTTGTTTTTATGTAGCCTAAAAATCTCTATGCAATTGCTTTCGTGGCAGATTTTTCAACAGATGTATTGAATTTCACCAACGTACACAACTGCGTCTCAGAAATCAGGTGACTCTAATGAAAAGTCATCTCAGAAAATCAGGGATAAGAGAGTCTGAGAGCACATAATTATGAGCTATTTAAAAATAAATAACTATGTAAATTAAAAGAATCCTTATGAGTGTAACATATGAAGAAGAAAAGAACAAGAACAGCAATCGTATATTGACTGGCGAGATTTACTTTACTATAATAAAACGGACAGAAAGGAGCGCGTTATGGAGAATTATTCAGTGCAGGTTCCACCGTATACGGTAGGACCGGAAGCATATAGACAAATTAAAAAACAATGCCATATTTATGGAAAGAAGGCTGTTGTCATTGGTGGTAAAAAAGCGATGGCAGCCGCAAAAGAGAAACTGCTGGCAGCCGTGCAGGATACAGAAATCGAGATTCTTGATTTTGTGTGGTTTGGAGGAGAATGTACCTTTAATAATGCCAGAAAACTAGAACAGTTAGAAGTAGTACAGCAGGCAGATATGCTATTTGCTGTTGGAGGCGGAAAGGCAATTGATACCTGCAAGCTTGTGAGTATTGATTTTGAAAAACCATATTTTTCATTTCCTACGATAGCATCAAACTGTGCACCGACTTCTGCGGTTTCCATCGTATATAATGAGGATGGAATTTTTTGTAAGTTTGTACATTTCTTAGAACCGGCAAAGCATATATTTATTGATACAGAAATTATTGCCAATGCACCAAAAGAGTATCTTTGGGCAGGAATTGGAGATACTTATGCCAAGTATTATGAAGTAAGCATTTCTGCAAGAGGCGAGAAGTTAGAACATTTTAAGGCGATGGGTGTGCAGCTTAGCCGTATGTGTATGGAAGCGATGGTGGAGCATGGAGCGCAGGCATTAAAGGATAATGAACAGGGCATTGCCTCTTATGCGTTGGAGCAGGTTGCTCTTGATATTATCATCACTGCAGGCTGGGTTTCCTTACTCGTGGCAAGGGAGCATACGATGGATTATAATGGTGGTGTAGCACACGCGTTCTTCTATGGCCTTTGCAATCTGCCAGGATTTGATGAAGATCATCTGCATGGTGTTGTCGTTGGATTTGGTGTATTATTGTTACTTACGATTGACGGAAAAGAGGAAGAATGTGAGAAACTTACCGCATTTAATAAGACGGTAGGACTTCCAACAAAGCTTTCTGATGTGGGTGTAACAGTAGAAGAAGTAGCAAAATGTGCACCATTTATGGTAAAAGATGAAGATTTAGAGCATTATCCATATGTTGTAACAGAGGAAATGATCGTTGAAGCAGCAAAGAAGCTGGATTATTAAAGTTTTTAATAACATTTATTTAGCAGCTATAAAACGTAATGTTGGAACTCAAAGCAATAATGAGCAGCAGATAAAATATTTTGTTTAGAAAGTTTTGTGACGCATAAATTGGAGAATGAATATTTTATCTGTAAGTTTTGAAATATATTTTAGGAGGAATAGTATAATGAAATTCGAAAAAATTGACGTAACAAAAGCAAATGTAAACCCATTTCAGAGAATCGGTCAGGATTGGATGCTGATTTCCGCAAAGAAAGAAGGAAAGGTAAATACTATGACAGCTTCCTGGGGAATGATGGGTGTTTTCTGGGGGAAAAATGTAGTGACGGTTGGTATTCGTCCACAGCGTTTTACAAAGGAATTTGTCGATGCGGGAGATACCTTTACACTAACATTCTTTGATGGAGAGCGTAAGAAGGAGATGGGATATCTTGGAACGGTATCTGGTAGAGATGAAGATAAGATCAGCAAAGTAGATTTCCATGTAGTAGATACCGAAGAAGGACAGCCTTCTTTTGAAGAAGGAACAATGGTCTTTGTATGTAAGAAACTCATGGAAACACAGCTTAATCCAGCAGAGTTCATTGATCCGGAAGTAGATGGCAAATGGTATCCGGAAAAGGATTATCATTATATGTATACAGCAGAAGTAGTTGCTGCATACCGTATTGAAAAATAAGTAAAATTGGAGGTGCAGTTTATGTACTATGGCAGCTATTACGGGGCATATTGGGATCCAACATATATTTTAGTTATAATTGGCGTAGTGATTTGCCTTCTTGCGTCAGCGAGAGTGAAGTCCACGTATGCGAAGTTTAATAAGGTAAGAAGTCATTCAGGAATTACTGCTGCAGAGGCGGCAGAGAAAATTCTTCACGGAGCAGGCATCTATGATGTGGAGATTCGTCATATTTCCGGTGATCTGACAGATAATTATGACCCATCAAACCGAGTACTGAATTTGTCTGATGCAACATTTCGCTCCAGTTCTGTGGCGGCAATAGGTGTAGCGGCACATGAATGTGGACATGCGATTCAGGATGCAGAAAGTTATGCACCGCTTAAGATTCGTGGTGCAATCGTACCAGTGGTAAACTTTGGTGCAACAATTTCCTGGCCGCTTATCTTGATCGGAATTGTTCTTGGAGGCAGTCATACATTAATTATGCTTGGTGTTTTACTGTTTTCTCTTACCGTAATATTCCAGCTTGTCACATTGCCGGTAGAGTTTAACGCTTCTTCAAGAGCATTGAAGATTCTTGGTAATTCTCATATCCTTTATGATGATGAGATTTCCGGAGCAAGAAAGGTTCTTACTGCAGCAGCGCTCACTTATGTTGCAGCCGCAGCTTCTTCTATCTTACAGCTTCTGCGTCTCCTTTTATTATTTGGCGGTCGCAGAGATGACTAATATATTATATTAGCCATAACATTTTCTTGCATATTTTTCAAAATACTTTCGCTGACGAAGGAAAATAATCGTTTGCTGATGCATTCAGTGAAAAATAAAGATAGATAAAAGTAGAAGAAGGTTTTATATGACAGGAATGAAAATAGTCTGCGTTGGCAGAGTAAAAGAAGATTTTTTCAGGGATGGTATCACTTCCTATATAAAAGAAATCCGAAAAAAATATCCGATGGAAATCATAGAATGTCCCGATGAACCGACTCCCGACCAGTGTCCAGGTTCTGTGGAAAGGCAGATTCGGGAGACAGAAGGAGAGCGCATTTTAAGTAAGATAAAAGACGAGGATTATGTCATTGCGCTTTGTATTGACGGAAAGCATTACAGTACACCAGAATGGGAAAAGCGGATGGTGCGAGTATTTTCGAGTGTATCATCGGATATCGTTTTTGTCATTGGCGGTTCGCTGGGGCTTGCGGATAAGGTAGTAAGACGGGCAAATGAAAAGTTAAGTTTTTCTGCCCTGACATTCCCTCATCAGATGATGCGTCTTATTTTATGTGGGCAGATTGCCCGGATTGTGTAAACAAATATTCTCGCACAATTTGGCATAATGAGAAAAAAATAAAATAAAGAAAGCCACTGATTGCTAAAATATAAAAAGAAGAAAGTGGCAGCGCGGCGGAGGCAATTTCCCAGAATTTTTTGGAGAGAAAGCCTCCGCCGATTGCAGTTATGACGGGAAAAAGTAAGGTTTTTTCTGCCGAAAAGGAAAAGGGTACAAACCGATAGATACGAAAAATATTTAAGAGAAGCTGGAGAGTATACCCGGTAAGAAGTCCGATCAGATAGCCGTAAATTCCTTTTGTGGGAATGAGAAGCAGTATGAAAAAGATGCGGATTCCCACCCCAAGAAGATTATGATAGAGCGTCTGCTTCGTCTTGCCAAAACCATTCAGGATACTTGAAGTAGTCTGTGCCGTATACATAAATGGACATAATAAAGAAAAAGAGTAGACGTACTGACCTGCTTCTTTACTGTGGAAAATGGTTTCGCCAAGTACTGTTCCGTAAATCAGAAAGGCAAAAGTGCTGAAAATGCCAATAAGAAGACAAAAATGCAGACTGATCGAGATGGTATTTTCCATTTGTTGATGCTGCTTTTGGTCATAGGCAGAAGAAATGGCAGGTATAAGCATCACAGACAGGGAATTTACGATAGTGGCAGGAAAGAAAAGAAATGGCAGTGCCATCCCTGTTAGCGTACCATAAGTTTCTAACGCCTGCGTGTGGCTGTGAAAAAATATTTCAAGCATAAAGGGAATGAGCATCGTTTCCAAACTGCTGATAATCGTAAGGCAGAAATGATTCACGGAAATAGGGATACTAAAAGAAAAAAAGTGACGTAGAAGTTCTTTTGTTGAAAGGGTAAAAAAATCTGTCTGCCAGGAGAATGTTCTTTTATCAGTATATTTCTTGTTATAATTTTTTGGGGTTCTAGCGTAGATATTTTTGTTTGTGTTTTCTTTATTTTCATTTTTTGTATTTGAAGATTTTTTGTTTTGTATTTTTTTATTTTTCTTCATTTTGTTTGGATTAATTTTATAGAAATTTTTCTGTAAAAAAGTATTGTTTTGAAAAAGTATAGTACGAAGATGGGCAAAGATAGTGTAAATCGTGGAAACTCCTTCACCAAGAACCATTCCCCAGGCGGCGATTCTTGCATCTGCACCCAGAACAAAGACAGAAATCGAGAGAAGATAAATGCCACCCACACGGGTAATCTGCTCCACGACCTGACTAATTGCCGGGATGCCGGAGCGGTTTAATCCAATATAATAGCCATGTAGACAGGCTTTTATTGATACAAAAGGCAGAGAAAGCGCCGCAATTTTCAAAGAAGGAGCCGCAGAAGCCTCTTTTAAAATAAAAGTACTCAAATAATCTGCCCCTTCAAAAAGAAAAAACGTCAACACAATAGAAAGACAAAAAGACAGAAGGCAGCCAAGTCGGACGAGACGGTGCGCGTTCTTTTTTTGTCCCTTTGCAAAAAAACGGGAAGTCAGATTCGAGATGCCGGTTTCAAATCCATGACAACACAAAGAAAAGCAAAGCATATATACCGGAAAAATAAGCTGATAAATTCCTAATTCTTTTGCACCAATCAGGTTTGAGAGGAATATTCTGTTATAAAATCCAAGTATTCTTGCCAGAAAACCGGAGAGCGTTAAAATTAATGTTCCAGTAAAAATTGTTTTTTTGTATGACATAGAAACACCACAGGCGAAGGGTTATTTGATTGTATGCGAAAATAGAAGTAACTATTCGGGAGTAAACTGTAAAAATATAGTTGAAAATAAATGGCGGGAAAGTGAAGGAAAAAGTCTTTTTTATAATATTAAGTTTAAATTGATATAAATCATAGAAGAGAGGAAAGTCTATGAATCTGATTTATCTTGATAATGCGGCTACAACTCCAGTGCATCCGGAAGTAGAAACAGCAATGCGTCCGTATTTTTGTAAAAAGTATGGAAATCCTTCCGGTGTCTATCAAATATCTTTAGAAAATTATAGTGTAATAGAAAATGTCCGAGAGCAGATAGCAAAAACATTGCATGCATCAGCGGAAGAAATTTATTTTACTTCCGGTGGAACAGAGTCGGATAACTGGGCGATAAAAGGAGCAGCACGGGCATTAAAAGAAAAAGGACGGCATATCATTACAAGTAAAATTGAACACCATGCTGTATTAAACAGTTGTGCTTATCTGGAAAAACAGGGATTTGAAGTGACATATCTTAACGTGGATGAAAGGGGCAGTATTCGCCCAGATGCTATTGAAAAAGCAATACGAAAAGATACGATCCTTATTTCTATTATGTATGCCAACAATGAAGTAGGAACAATACAGCCGGCCGCACAAATTGGAAAGATTGCAAAAAAGAATGGGATTTTATTTCACACAGATGCCGTACAGGCATATGGACATCTTTCGATAGATGTAAAAAAAGAAAATATCAACCTGTTAAGTGCAAGTGCTCATAAATTTAACGGACCAAAAGGTGTGGGCTTCCTTTATATCGGCAAAAATGTTCCCCTTCCTGCCTGCATTCACGGAGGAAAACAGGAAAAAAATCACCGGGCAGGCACAGAAAATGTTCCGGGAATCGTCGGCATGGGAAAAGCAGCAGAAATCGCATTTGCTATGAGAGAGCAGCGAGAAAAACAGATACAACAATTAAGAAATAACTTAATAGAGCGGCTACAACGAGAAATACCATACTGCCGTTTAAATGGAAGCCGGACAAAAAGACTGGCTGGAAACTGCAATATCAGTTTTCAATTTGTGGAAGGCAACGAGCTATTACTTTTATTAGACGAAAAAAATATTTGTGCTTCCGCAGCCTCTGCCTGTAGCACAGGAAACGCTTCTCCGTCTCATGTTCTCACTGCAATGGGAGTTCCTGCAAATCTTGCACGCGGCACATTACGGCTCACAATCGGCTATCAAAACACACCAGAAGAAATCGCTTATACTGTAGAATGCATTAAAAAAGCAGTAAAAAAACTGCGGGAAAATGCCGAAGATTACCGAAGATACAAAGAAACTTTCCCTTGCAATGTAAAGTAAAATATAGTATTATAAACAACGGAAGTTTTTCATAAACTTCCTGTGGACCAGTAGCTCAGTTGGATAGAGCAACGGTTTCCGGAACCGTGTGTCGGGGGTTCGAGTCCCTTCTGGTTCGCTTTTTTTATGCGAAAATGTTTCAAAAATGGTATGATATCTAAATTATACATTATGAAATCCCGCCACATTCTCAGGCAGGAACATTCATTATAAATTACAGAAAAATGAGAGGTAAAGAGGTGGTTTTGTGAAAAAAAGATGGTTCTCTCTATGTATGTGTAGCATCATGCTTGCCAGCATTTTGACAGGTTGTGGTACAAACACAGGGAAAATCAAGTTCGGTGCGGCAGGTCTTGGAGGAACATATCGTGTGTTTGGAGATACCTTTGCCAATCTGGTAACTTCAAAAAATAAGAATTATAAGGTAGAGGTAAAGACAACTGCGGGTTCCGCAGCGAATCTTCGTCTTCTTTCTGATGGGTATATCCAGATGGCGGTTGCACAGACCGATTTAACGAATGATGCTTATGAAAGAACAGGCATTTTTGAAAATGAGAAACAGCATGGTGGATACAGTGCAGTTGCTGCATTGTATACAGAGGCTTGCCAGATTGTTGTAAAGGCAGATTCTTCTATTAATACAGTGGAAGATCTTCAGGATAAGACAGTCAGTGTCGGAGAGGAAGAATCTGGTACAGAACAGAATGCAAAGCAGATTCTGGCGGTCTATGGCTTAAATGACAGCCTTGTAAATGAGGTGAATCTTGACTATTCGAACGCAGCAGAAGAACTGAAAGAAGGAAAGATTGATGCCTTTTTCTGTACAGCAGGAGCGCAGACAACAGTAATCGGTGAACTTGCAAAGAAATGCAGCATCCGACTTTTAAGCATTGATGAGAAGAATGCAGAGAGATTAAAGAAGACATATGAGTTCTATACAGATTGTACGATTCCAAAAGATACATATACCGGACAGACAGAGGATGCACAGACTGTCGGTGTAAAGGCAGTACTTCTTGCAAGTGATAAGCTTTCTGCAGATACAGTGAAAGATATCACAAAAGTCTTATTTAAAAATAAACAGGAATTGCAGTATGCTCTTCCGGTAGACATTTCTCTTGATGAGAAGTCAGCAGTGGAAGGAATTACGATTCCGTTTCATAAAGGGGCAGCAGCATATTATAAAGAGTGTGGTATAGATACAGCCGAATTAACAACAGAGAAAGGAAGCAATTAGAGCATGTTTGAAAAGTCTTTCGTAAATTGTAATGCGCATTTTGAACAAAGCATTTTTCAGACACGTTTTAGCAGCCGAAGGTAATAGTTTATGAAGATTCAATTAGATATGTATCAGACAATTGCCGTAGCGGTAGTTGTTTTGATGCTGGGAAAGTTTTTAAAAGAAAGGGTGGAACTTTTAGAAAGATTCTGTATTCCTGCACCGGTAATCGGTGGTGTTATATTTGCGATATTTACTTGTCTTTGTTATGTGACAGGCATCGCAGAGTTTTCGTTTGATGATATTTTAAAAGAAGTATGTATGGTATTTTTCTTTACTTCTGTAGGATTTCAGGCAAATTTAAAAGTATTAAAGAGTGGTGGAAAGGCGCTTATCGTCTTTTTAGGCCTTGTAATCATATTGATTTTATGTCAGAATTTCCTTGCGATCGGTCTTGCTAAGATTCTACATATCAGTCCACTTGTGGGACTTTGTACTGGCTCTATTCCAATGATCGGTGGCCACGGAACAGCAGGTGCTTTTGGCCCGGTTCTGGAGGATTTTGGAGTAAAAGGTGCGAGTACTTTATGTACAGCGGCAGCGACGTTTGGTCTGATTGCAGGAAGTGTTATGGGCGGTCCGGTTGGAAAAAGGCTGATTGAAAAGAAAAATCTTTTAGATACGGTTGTTGCAGAAGATGACAGCCTGTTAGTAGAAGATGAGAAAAGGCATGAACGTCATGCGAGCATGTACCCTTCCGCAGTGTTTCAGCTCATTATCGCAATCGGAATCGGAACAATTATTTCCAGGCTTTTATCACTTACGGGAATGACTTTCCCAATTTATATTGGTGCGATGATCGCGGCGGCCTGCATGAGAAATATTGGAGAATATTCAGGAAAGTTCACAATTTACATGGGTGAAATTAATGACATTGGTGGTATCAGTTTGTCACTTTTTCTTGGAATTGCCATGATCACACTGAAGTTATGGCAGCTTGCTGATCTTGCGTTGCCACTGATTACTTTATTGGCAGGACAGACACTTCTTATGTTTTTCTATACCTATTTTGTTATATTTAATATTATGGGAAGAGATTACGATGCGGCGGTACTTTCATCCGGCGTTTGCGGATTTGGTATGGGAGCAACTCCAAATGCGATGGCAAATATGCAGGCAGTATGTGAGAAATATGCTCCATCTGTCAAAGCATTTTTATTAGTTCCACTGATTGGAAGTTTATTTGCGGACTTCCTTAACAGTTTGGCGATTACGTTTTTTATAAACTTTTTGTAAAGGTTCAAAAGCATGCGGCTTCTGATGAATATGCAGGGAAAATTTTGAACAGTTGCAGCTTTTTATACTATTGAAAGAGGGATTTTTTATGTTTGGTAAAAAGAAAAAAGTAAAATGCGCAGAGCGTCATGTAGACTATAAGGTCTCCAGCGAGAATCTTGCAATGCCAGAAATCCATGTTGGAGAAGACAAAGGTAAGGAAGAGCCAGAAAAACAGAAAGATGAATTTATCACCTATGAGAATGTAGCGATTCCAGAGGTACATATCAAAAAGAGAAAATAGATGAAAAGCCGGGCAGAAGCAGAGGCTTAAACTGATTTTTCCAGTTTTTACAATATCATAATAAAGGTTTTTGTGACCGTAGATGCCAATGACAGGTTCTACGGTCGCTTTAATGTTCTCGATTGTTTCCTCTTTCGGAGGAATCAGCATCAGGAGGATACAACGTTGCCCATACGCTCTTGCAAAATCAAAAAAGTGCAGATATTAAAATGTAAATTATAGAAGAGGAGAGTGAAAAATGTCAAGAACAACGACCAATGATATGACCGTCGGAAGTCCATCGAAATTGATTATTCGATTTATGATTCCCATGTGTTTGGGAAACTTGTTTCAGCAGTTTTATAATGTAGTAGATTCTATTGTGGCAGGCCAGTTTTTAGGTGTACAGGCACTTGCAGCAATTGGAAGTACTGGAGCGCTCATGTTTTTTGTAATTGGCTGGCTCAATGGCCTTACCAGTGGATTTGCCATTATGGTAGCACAGTGTTTTGGCGCTAAGCAATATGACAGAATGCGCCACTATGTTGCAATGTCGATTTATTTATCTATTATATTTGCTCTTGTGATGATGATTGGATTTTCTGTTGCAAATGAGCCGATTCTTCGATTAATGAATTATTCTGATGAAATCATGCCATCCGTAAAAGGTTATATGGGAATTATTTATATGGGACTGCTTGTCACGGTAGCGTATGATGCACTGTCAGCCTTCCTGCGTGCATTGGGAGATTCCCGTTCGCCATTATATTTCCTGATGATTTCTGCTGGTATCAATGTAGTGCTTGATGTTGTACTTATTGTTGTGATGGGAATGGGGGTAGAAGGCTGTGCTTATGCTACCGTAATTGCACAGGCAGTTTCTGCATTTCTCTGTTTCATTTATATTTGCAAAAAGTTTCCGATTCTTCGTCTGAAAAAATCTGATTTTCGTATTTCCTTCAAATCGTTTGGGAAGCTTTTGGGACTTGGCATTCCGATGGCATTACAGTTTTCGATTACAGCAATCGGAACAATTATCGTACAGGGAGCCATCAATATTTATGGAGAAAACTGTATGGCAGGTTTCTCTGCGGCAGGAAAGCTGCAAAATATCTTTATGACCGTATTTATCGCATTTGGTGCAACGATTGCAACTTATGTAGGTCAGAACCGTGGAGCAGGGAAAATGGAGCGTGTAAAACAGGGTGTACGTTGTACACAGTATATGATCTGGGGATGGAGCATTATAAACATGATTGCCATGCTCTTTTTTGGAAAATACATGACATATCTGTTTATCAGTCCATCAGAAACCGAAGTAATTAAAGTGGCAGTTACCTATTTCCATACCGTATTCTGGTTCTATCCATTTCTCGGAAGTATATTCCTCTACAGAAATACTCTGCAGGGAATGGGATATGGTCTGATTCCAATGATAGGAGGAATCTTTGAACTTGTAGCAAGAAGCGCAATCGTAACCCTGGTAGCAGGAAAAACGAGCTTTGCAGGTGTTTGTATGGCAGACCCTGCTGCCTGGCTTGCCGCATTAGTACCGCTTCTGCCGTACTATTTTTACATAATGAAAAAATGGGAAAGAGAAACTGGCGTATAGAACAGGTTGTAAAACCATATTTATGTGATAGAGAGTTGACGAAAATAAAAGGATAATATTATGAAATACGAAATATATATACAAGAATCCAAAAAATCACAGAAATTTTGCAAAAAAGCTATCGCAGAATACGAAAAACGCCTCAGTCGCTACTGCAAAATCAGTTGCAAATTTATAAAAAAAGAAAAAGAGTGGAATTCTCTTCTTACAAAAGACACTGGCATGAAAAAGCTGTTAATACAGCCGGGAAAAGCAAATCTCACCTCAGAAAAACTCAGCGTTCAGCTAAAAACATGGGAAGGTTCAGGAATGAAAGGAGTTATATTCTTTGTACCAGAATGGAATGAAGAGAAATCAGATAGATTTGTAGAACGAGATGGTAATACTATAGAATCTCTGGTTCTCTCAGATTTCACTATGTCCTCTAATATGACAGGAATGGTTCTCTACGAACAAATCTACCGAGGATACCGAATACTTCATAATCATCCCTATCATAAGTAAGAAAAACAGAGGAATGTCGTACACAGAAATCAAAAAGGCATAGTTGCCAGATGCTCTGTCAAGGTAACGCTAAGATATTAGCTAAAAAATGTATTATAGGATGGATTTTGATTCCGTTGTAAAAAACACAAAGTCACAAAATCCATCCTATAATACATTTTTTATCCAATATCTTCATTTTGTGAGTTGGAGCATCTGGCAACTATGCCTTTTTGACTTCGTCTGTCTTGTCTTCCTCTGTTTCGATTCCAACCCCTCTTGGAGGAACCGCCGTCGAAAAAACAATCTGTGTCTGCGTATTTCCAAACTGCTGTAGATGTCCAATAAAAGTATCCAGTTCCATTGTGCTTGGAAATGCCACTTTCAACATAATTGAATATGTGCCTGTAACACAGTTACATTCCAAAACATTCGGGCAGTCTATAACATAAGGATAGAATTCATTTTTCTGCTTTGGATCAAGTGTAAGATTGATAAATGCAGTGATATGGTATCCTAATGCAATAGGATCAATTGTTGCGTGATAGCCGGTGATAATTCCGGCTTTTTCCATACGCTCTATCCTTGTAGAGACAGCAGGAGAAGACAGGAACACCTTTTGTGCAAGATATTTTAAAGGATATCTGGCATTCTCCTGAAGAAGAGAAAGAATTTTTCTATCTATTTTATCCATAGTATATTACCTCCAAAAGTAAAATAAGAAACGAATTAATATTATAAAACGCATCCTGTTCCTGCGTGGCTTTATAATGGCAAAAGAAAAGCCAGGCAGGAGAGTGGCTTTCGCTGAAATTCTGCTGAAAGAAGCAGATAATCGCGATTGCCTACAGAAGAGGAAAACTTCAACTTCTGTACTGTACAATACACAGGAGAATGTTTTTTAAATTCAAAAATAGAGAAATTTAGAAAACAAAAAACGGAGTATTCCTAAATGGAACACTCCGTTGCGTTTCTTTGATTATATATCATTTGAAAAATGATTTCAAGAGAAAATTTATTTCTGTAACAATAATCAAGGAAGATACGATGTTGTTAGCGTATCATCTCAAACAGATTCTAGCAAACACCCTGTGCAAGCATAGCGTCTAATACCTTTTCGAAACCTGCGATGTTAGCGCCTGTTACATAGTCGCCTTCTTTGTTGTAACGTTTTGCAGCATCATCAATGTTGTGATAAATGTTAATCATGATATTTTTAAGCTTGCTGTCAACTTCTTCGAATGTCCAGCTTAATCTTTCGCTGTTCTGGGACATTTCAAGAGCGGATGTAGCAACACCACCAGCGTTAGAAGCTTTACCAGGAGCGAACATTACACCATTTTCCTGTAAGTACTTAGTAGCATCTAATGTAGTAGGCATGTTAGCTCCTTCGCAAACGGCAATACATCCGTTAGCAACTAACTGTTTTGCATCTTCGATGAAGAGCTCGTTCTGAGTAGCACATGGAAGAGCAATATCACATTTAACAGACCATACGCCACGTCCTTCATGATATTCGCTGTTTGGACGGTAGTTTTTGTACTCTGTTAAACGAGCACGTTTTACTTCTTTGATCTCTTTTAATGCCTCTAAGTCGATTCCTTCTGGATCGTATACCCAACCTGTGGAATCAGAACATGTAACAACCTTTGCACCAAGCTGATGACATTTTTCGATAGCGTAGATTGCAACGTTACCAGAACCGGAAACAACAACTGTCTTACCAGCGATATCATTGCCATGGCATTTTAACATTTCTTCTGTGAGGTATACAAGACCATATCCTGTAGCTTCTGTTCTTGCAAGGGAACCACCATATGTTAACCCTTTTCCTGTAAGAACACCTTCGTAAAGACCTTTGATTCTCTTATACTGTCCGAAGAGGTAACCGATTTCTCTTCCACCAACACCGATATCACCGGCTGGTACGTCGGTGTCTGCACCGATATGTTTGCAAAGCTCTGTCATAAAGCTCTGGCAGAATGCCATAACTTCACGGTCAGATTTGCCCTTAGGATCGAAGTCGGAACCACCTTTACCACCACCGATTGGAAGTCCTGTAAGAGAGTTCTTGAAGATCTGCTCAAATCCTAAGAATTTGATAATACCCTGATTTACTGATGGATGAAAACGTAATCCTCCCTTATAAGGTCCGATTGCGCTGTTGAACTGAACACGGATACCCATGTTAACCTGAACCTGTCCATTATCATCTACCCATGGAACACGGAACTTAATCATTCTTTCAGGTTCTGTGATTCTCTCTAATACAGCCTGTTTTTTGTATTCTTCTTCGTTGGCCTCGATTAATGGGCGGATTGTTTCAAATACTTCAGTAACTGCCTGATGGAATTCTGGTTCACTTGGATTTTTTGCAATAACTTTTGCGAGTACGTCATCAACGTAAGACATAGTCTGTTCCTCCTTGATATTGTGTATTATACATATTTTATATTCTCAATGATTGACAAAAAAATATCAGAATCATGTCTCTCATTGAGTTCTTTTGCCGGGCTCTATTATACTATATTGTGAGACGTAATTCAATAAAAAGAATAAGCAAAAGTACAACTTTTTTTAAAAAAATTTCATAACAGGACATTTGACTTAATATTTTTAAGTGGAAAACGAATAAAAATGATAGTCCCAGCTGTAAAAATTTCATTTTTTGAGTCTGGTAAAAGATGCACTTGTATAAATTATAAAACAAAAAAGTAAAGGGAAGGGTAAAAGATAGAAAGATAAAAGTTAAAAAAATATCAATAAAGGACACTTTGGGAATTTTGTTAAAAATGTGAACTTAATGTGAAAACAAGAATATGTTCACAAAATCATCGTAAATTAAGAATAATATACTATACATTAAGTGTGTGCTCCCGGAATCTTTCCGGTATTTTCTTTTGCAATTAATTTTCTGTCAGTTGCATTCGAATTTCATCAATATACGATTTGTGTATAGATTAGAATTTTGTATACAATGAACGAAAATCATTGTATGAAATTAAGGACGGAAAGATTCCGGGAGTACATAAAAATTATATAGGAGGCTTATTTTATGATAGAAGTAAAAAACTTAGTCAAGGATTACGGAAAACATCATGCGGTAAAAGATATCAGTTTTTCTGTGCCTGACGGACAGATTGTGGGACTTCTTGGACCGAACGGAGCAGGGAAGTCCACAACAATGAATATAATGACCGGATATATTTCAGCAACGTCCGGTGAGGTGAAAATCGGGGGATATGATATTTTAGAGCAGCCAATTCAGGCAAAGAAGTTAATCGGTTATCTTCCAGAGATTCCACCGCTGTATGAGGATATGACCGTAGCAGAATATCTGAATTTTATCTGTGATTTAAAGGGAATCCGTAAAAAAGCAGAGAAAGAATCTTCTATTAATGAAGTAACAGAGGCAGTAAAGATTTCTGATATGAAAGGAAGATTAATCAAGAATCTTTCCAAAGGATATAAGCAAAGAGTTGGACTGGCACAGGCTTTGATCGGAAATCCACCGCTGTTGATTCTTGATGAGCCAACAGTAGGACTTGACCCCAATCAGATTATTGAGATTCGTTCTCTCATTAAGAGCTTAGGAGAGAATCATACTATTATTTTAAGTTCACACATTTTATCAGAAGTGAATGCGATATGTGACTATGTACTTATTATAGATAAGGGAGCTCTGGTTGCAGAAGATACACCGGAACATCTGTCAGATAATTTTTCTGATACCGATAATATTATTTTATCTGTAAAGGGAAGCCGTGAGAAGGTAGAACAGGTATTAAAAGCTTCGGAATACATTAAAGATTACAAGATTACCGGCGAAAAAGAGGAAATCATTGATGTACAGGCAAAAACAGCAACAAAAGAAGATATCCGTGACAATCTCTTCTTTGAGTTTGCAGAAGAAAAATTACCGATTATCAAGATGGAACGCGAAAGCTTATCTCTCGAAGATGTATTCCTGAAACTTACCGGACAGGATGTGGAGGAGATGGAATCCGAAGCGCGGAAAGCTTCTGAACAGATTGAAAAACAGGGACATCATGGATTCTCTTTTAAAAGAAAGAAAAAAGAAAGAGCGGAAGTGAAAGAATCGGAGAAACAGACCGAAAAAGAAGAGGAGGATAAGTAGAATGAAAGCCATTTATTTAAAAGAAATGAGAAGCTATTTCCACTCACTGGCAGCTTATATTTATTTTGCTCTTTTTATTGCTGCAACAGGAGTGTATTTTTCCGTAATCTGTATGTCCTATGGTTATACCGATTACGCACAGTATGTATTTTCTAACAGCACGATCTTATACATTGTAATTGTACCAATTCTTACAATGCGTTTATTTGCGGAGGAAAAGAAGCAGAGAACCGATCAGCTTTTATATACTTCACCGATTCGCTCCGGCAGTATTGTGTTTGGTAAATATTTAGCCTCAGTGACATTACTTGCAATTTCTATGTTAGTAAGCATCATAGAAGCGGGTGTATTAAGCAGGTTTGGAAGTGTAAACTGGAAGACGGTTCTTACAGGATGCCTTGGTTACTTCTTATTAGGAGCCTGTCTGATGGCCGTTGGTATGTTTGTGTCTTCTCTTACTGATAACCAGATGATTGCAGCAGCATTATCTTTTGCAGTTGTTCTGTTTTGTATGTTACTTCCGAACATTTCCAATGTTGTACCAGGAAGAGCAAGATATACTTACATTGTATGCGTGCTGGCAGTCATTCTTATTGCATGGTTTTTCTATGATGAGACAAAGAATGTCAAGATTGCAGTGGGAGTTGGTGTTGTTGGAATTGCAATCATTGCCATTTTAAGTAAAGTAAAACCTGCCCTGTTTGATAATGGTCTGTCTAAGATTATCGACTGGTTTTCTGTATTAGACCGTTTTAATGATTTTTGCAGTGGTATTTTAAATGCATCTTCTATCGTATATTATGTATCATTTATTGCAGTATTTTTATTCCTTACGATGCAGGGAATTGAAAAACGCAGATGGAATTAGGAGGGCATACAATGAGCAAGAAAAAGATGAATACAAAGTTAAAAAAAGGTATTTTTTCCGCAGTGGCAGTTGTCGTTCTGATTGCAGCGGTCATTGCAGTGAATATATTTGTAACAAGTAAAAACTACACAGTAGATGTAACAACCAATAAGATTTATTCTCTTTCTAAGCAGACGAAGAAAATTCTGAAAGGATTGGATAAAGAGGTCACAATTTACGTTATTGACAAAGAATCAAGCGTCAACTCTTCTTACGCACAGGTTTGGAAAGAATATAAGAAAAATTCCAGCAAAATAAAATTTGTTTACAAAGATCCGGATCTGTATCCGAACTTTACAAAAAAATATGTAGACAGCAGTGAAGAAGTGGCCAATGACAGTATGATCGTAAAATGCGGTAAGAAATATCGTTATGTTTCTGCAAATGACTATGTATCTTATAGTTATGGAAGCGACTATTCTTACTCTGCAGATTCCCTTCAGTTAGAGAGTCTTACAACAGAAGCTATCAATTATGTTATCTCAGAATCCACACCAGTAATTTATACTTTAAGCGGACATTCTGAGCAGACCTTTGATTCCAGTGTGACAAGCAGCTTTGAGGGAGATAACTATTCTGTAAAGACACTCAATCTTCTTACCGAGCAGAAAGTTCCGGATGACTGCTCCATCCTGCTTATTAACGGCGCACAGAAAGACATTACAAAAGACGAACTTAAGATGCTCAAAAAATACATGAAAAATGGCGGAAAGATGTATGTATTCTTAGATGCAAAAGTAGAGAATCTTACGAATTTATATAGTCTCCTTAAATCTTATAATGTAGAACCGCAAAAAGGCGTAGTAGTAGAAACAGATGCAAGTAAATATACACAGTATCCGATTTATCTGCTCCCGACGATTGAAAGTTCCGATGCAACTTCTGCACAGTATAATAGCAATATTTATATTTTAGCTCCAAGTGCAAAAGGACTTAAGGATATTACAGAAAAGAATACGAAGAAGAATTCTTCTGCATCTGATTACACAGTAACTCCATTACTTTCCACAAGTGATGGCGCATACTCCAAAGTAAACACATCAAGTTCTACACTGAATAAAGAAAAGAACGATATCAGTGGACCGTTTAACATTTCTGTAGCAGTATCGGATTCTACAGGTGGAAGAATGATTGTAACAGGATGTACGAATATGTTACTGCAGGATATCGACCAGGCGGTAAGCGGAGCAAATACGGATTTCGTATTGAATGGCGTGAACTACCTTGCAGAACAGAAGAGCAAGATTTCTATCAGAGCAAAGAGTCTTAAGACAGAGAATGCGGTTGTACCGGCGTTTAATCAGAAAGCAACGCTGATTATGACGGTGTTTGTGATTCCATTAGTGATTCTGGCGATTGGAATTTGTATTGTGATTAGGAGAAGAAAGCTCTAAAATCTGAGTTGCGTAGCAAGGCTGACGCTTCCCCAGAGAGAAAATACCCTATATTTGTGACTGACCACAAATATAGGGTATTTTCTCTCTGGGGAAGCTGTTTGTTGACTGGAGCAGACTTGGAAATTTATGTCGGAGACTTTTGGGATTTTTCAGAGGAATTACGGAACATCTGTTCCATCACAATGGAAATAAAGCCAGGAATATGGTATAATTTGAACATTAGATTGAAATTTGGAAAGGAAGAAAGAATGAAAAAAGAATTTTGAATAAGGAACTGGCAGAAGTAGTGGCTCAGATTCGTCATGGAGAAATGTTGTTTATTGCTGATGCAGGAAGTGGTACATCATCAAAGGCACTTCATCCACTGGATTCTTCCGTTCAGTATATTGACCTTGAAGCAGTAACAGGTTGCCCGTCTATGCAGAGTATCCAAGCGCCGATATTCCTATAGAATGGCTGAAATATGGAATTACAAGAAAAAGTTTGGAAGAAGCCGCAAAAGAAAAGGAATGAAGTTTGAAACAAGTAAGTAGAAAACAGCCACGAAATAAAGGGCATAGCAAACAA
>CAVCBH010000040.1:0-7497 GCA_963600375.1 bacterium
AGACCGAGGAGTGGATGTGAGCCATCAAGTGAACATCCACTCCTCGGTCTAAGGCCACAGATATAGGGGATCGTCTCTCTTTGGGAGCGTTTGTTTTCTGCTATACCGATGAACAAAAAACACTATTTAATTTCTGAATAGTTCCATACAAACCAGATATTTCACATATTCTCTCCCGGGTGTTATAATCTTAACAAGGTCAGAGAAAACATAAAATATCCGGGTAAAAGCTACGTGTTCAGCGGTTCTGAGGGCGTTTGGCAGCAATGTTAATTTTTTAAAACAGCGGACAAAAAGAAGCTGTTTTATAATTATGACCGTAAATGTTGCGTTTTTAACAAAGTGCTTATTGGACTTGACAAATTAAGTGAAAAAATATTTGCAAAGGGGAAAAATATGAAAACGAATTACAGAGAAGCTCCATATTCGAAGTTTCATACGATGCTTTATCTTTGTGCCATTCTTGGGCAGATTGCCTGTGGATATGCATTGGGAATTGCGGGAACAGCGGTAACGCAGGCACAGGATAAACTTGGTCTTACAACTTTCTGGGTTGGACTTTTAGGAGCAGGAACACTGATTGGTCTTGGAGGAAGCCTTTTTATCGGAAATATCGCAGATAAGATAGGTCGAAGCAAGCTGTTACTTGTTGACATGGTACTGTTTACTGTATTTTCCATTCTTCAGTTATTTACTTCCAGTGTAGGAATGCTGATGGCATTGAGAATTGGTATTGGTCTTTGTATCGCTGTGGAATATGCAGTAGGAAGTACAATTGTTTCTGAATGGTTCTCAGAAGAGAAAGCACCATCATCATTGAGCCGCTTCCTTATTTTCTGGACATTTGGATATGTAGCATCCTTCTTTGCAGGATTAGTTATGGGAAATCTTGCAACGGATTATCATATCATTTTTGCTACATCAGCAATTCCAGGTGCAATAACTGCAGTGTACAGAATTATTGTAGGAATCCCGGAATCACCAAGCTGGCTGGCATCTGTTGGAAGAATGAATGAGGCAGACAGCCTGATTACAAAGAAACTTGGTGCAGGATATGGTGTTATTTTAGAGAAGAAAGAGGCAGAAGAAAAAGTATCCGTAGGCGAGTTATTTGGTCCAAAGTACAGAAGAAACACATTGGTAGGTGGTGTATTCTATGCCTGTCAGGTATTTCCTTACTTCGGAGTGGGTATTTTCTTACCGATTTTGATTGGGCAGCTTAACATGGGAGATGCAAATACATCTAATATTTTATATGACGTATTCTGTATGGCCGGTGCTTTTGTAGGAACCTGGTTATGTAATAAGATTTCAAGACGCCGTTTCCTTACATCTACATTCTTTGGAGCAGCAATCGCTCTTATCATAATGCTTGTAGGACAAAACATTTCCATCATTATTACGGTTGTTGCATTCGCTGCATTTGCGCTGATTATGTCTATCGCCGTTGTAATGGAGTGGCCATATCCACCAGAATTATTTGATGACAGAGTACGAGGAACTGGTGTTGGTATCGTAATCGCTTTCAGCCGAATCGGTGCGGCACTCGGAACATTCTTGCTTCCAATCCTTATGGAAAGCATTGGAGCAACTGGAACATTAAGCGTATGTGCAGCAATCCTCATCGTTGGTGGTGTTGTCTGCCAGATTTTCGCACCGGAGACTTCTTTAAAACATATGAAAGAAGATGTTCAGAGTAAGGAAGTAGTTACAGATTAGAAGTAATAATTAATATCTGATTTTCAATTTTGAGAAAGCATGAAAAATGCAAAATTTGTATTGTATAAAAAATATACAGCGACAGAAAAATATAGCTGTATGAATTTTGAAAGAGGATATGATTGATATTGTGTAAATGGATATCCGGTTATATATAAAAATATAGCTGAAAAATTAAAATAAATAAAAATAAGAAACAATAAATACATAACTTAAACAAGAAACAAAGAAATATAGAAAAAGTGTATTAGGAGGTATCTTTCATGGCTAAAGACTACATGAAGAGAATTAACGCACTGAGAGAAAACTATATGTCTCACAGAGTAGAGATGGATATCTTAGATGCGTACTATGTAACACAGGGATTTAAGGCGACAGAAGGACAGCCTTGGCAGATTCAGAAAGCAACAGCGATGAAGACAGTATATGAAAATAAACCAATTTTCATTCAGGATAACGAGCTGTTAGTTGGTGGTGTGGCATTTAAACCACGTGCAGGTATTTTAAATCCTGATTCTGCATGTTCCGTAATTGAAAAAGAGCTGGATACTATCAGTACACGTAAATATGACCCATTTTACTTATCCGATGAAAACAAGAAACTTTTCATGGAAGAAGTTGCTCCTTACTGGAGAGGAAAATGTGTTCTTGACCGCTGGAATGCAATGATGCCAGATGATGTAAGAACAATGCGTGATGGTGGAATGTTATATGTAGATAAGAAGTTCGTTCGTGGTTATGGTGAAAACACACCTGGCTGGAGAACACTTCTTGGCAAAGGTATTGGTGGAATCAAAAAAGAGGCAGAAGAAAAACTTGCCGCATTAGATGATGCAAATGGTGAAAACGTATTAAAACAGATGATTTTCTACAAATCTCTTATCATTACTGCAGAGGGTATCATCGCATTAGCAAACCGTCATGCAGATCTTGCAGAGCAGATGGCAGCAGAGGAAAAAGATGAGACACGTAAGGCAGAGCTTTTAAAGATTGCAGAAGTAAACCGCCACGTACCAGAAAATCCACCTCGCAACTTCTATGAAGCATTACAGAGTATGTTAACATACGAGTTCTGTATTTTCATGGAGCAGAATGCTTCCTCTTACAACTTGGGACGTATGGATCAGTATTTAATTGAGTACTATGAAAAAGATATTGAAGATGGTGTATTAACACAGGAAGAAGCACAGGAACTTATGGACTGCTTCTGGATTAAGATTGCTGAGATGGGATTATTCCAGGATGGTGAGAGTGCTGCATTCTCCGCAGGTTATAACATGACCGTTCAGGTTTGTGCCGGTGGTATTGACCAGTACGGAAATGACGCAGTAAATGCTCTTTCTTATATGACAATTCAGGCAACAGAAGATACAGCATTAAAAGAGCCAAACATGACAGTACGTTACAGCATTTCCAAGAACCCAGATTCTTTCCTGAGAAAAGCGGCAGAATGTATCCGTATGGGACGTACAATGCCAGCCGTATATCATGACGATGCAGGTATTAAGATGCTCCTTAACAAGGGCGTTCCACTGTCACAGGCCTGGGACTGGACTCCATGTGGCTGTGTGGAGACAAACCTGGAAGGACGTCTGAAATCTTACACAGATATCGGAGAAGTCAGCATGGGCGGCGTTGTAGACATGGTTATGAACAATGGTAAGAGCCGCAAGACAGGAGAGCAGATTTCTATTCAGACTGGTGATCCTCGTGACTTCAAGACATTCGATGACTTTATGGCAGCTATCAAGAAACAGATTGACCATTTCGTACATACAATGGCAACAATGAACTCTTATCTTGACTACTTAAGTGAGAATTACCGTCCAGTGCCTGCCCTTTCCCTGACCTATCCAAACTGTATGGCAACAGGAAAAGATTACGCAAACGGTGGAGCAGAATTTAATGTAGGTAACGGTATTAACATTATTGGACAGGCAGATATCATCAACTCCGTAGCTGATGTAAAATACCTTGTTTACGATGAAAAGAAACTGACAATGGATGAGCTTTGTAAAGCCCTGGATGCAAACTTCGAAGGATACGATGATGTTTATAAGATGTGTATCGAAGCTCCAAAATACGGAAATGATGACCCTAGAGCAGATTTCTGTGCCGGTGAGATTTACAACTACCTTGTAGACCAGATTGAAAGTTATGATTCTCCGTTTGGTAAACTTACAGCAGGTATGCTTCCAGTATCTGGTAATGTGCCAATCGGACAGAGCGTAGGAGCGCTTCCTTTCGGACGTAAAGCATGGCAGCCACTTGCCGATGGTATCGGAGCAACTGGTGGAACAGACGTAAATGGTGCGACAGCACTTCTTAAATCTATCAGTAATCTTCCACACGCGCGTTTCACACAGGGAACACAGATGAATTTAAAGATCGATCCAAAGCTTCTTGAAGGAGAGCGCGGACTTAACAACATGATGGTACTGTTAAAGACACAGTGTACATTGGACATTTACCATACACAGTACAATATCATTGACCCAGAAGTACTGCTCGATGCACAGAAACGTCCGGAAAACTATAAAGACCTTCTTGTTCGAGTTGCCGGTTACACCGCATTCTTCGTAGAGTTAGGAAAAGATATTCAGGACGACATTATTCAGCGTACAGAAATCGAGAGCTGGGGCTAAAAACAGGATAAAATGATGTATAACATTTATGAAGGAATGAATAGGAAAGGCACCGTACTCCGCCTTGAAAAAAGTTCTATTTTTGATGGAGACGGACTTCGGACAGTCGTATTTTTAAAGGGCTGTCCTCTCCGGTGCCGATGGTGTTCTACTCCGGAAAGTTTTCATAAAAAAATAGAGACAACGCTTGATGGAACGATTACCTATGGACAGATTATGACGGTAGAAGAGGTAATGGCAGAGGTAAGAAAGGACATTCCTTTCTACTTCCATTCCGGAGGCGGAGTGACCTTATCAGGCGGAGAAATACTTGCACAGCCAGATTTTGCTTACAATATCATACGACGCTCCTGTTGGGAAGGAATCAATACTGCAATTGAAACATCTTTTTATGGTGACTGGCTCAAAATTGAGCGAATCCTTGGATGTGCCAATACCGCATTTGTTGATATGAAACTGATGAACCCGGTAAAACATAAGCAATTTACCGGAGTGGAGAATGAGATTATTCTCGATAATATCCGAAGAGCTGGTCAGGGAGGAATCAAGGGATTAAAACTCGTTATCCGAAGACCACTCATACCGGGAATCAATGATTCGAAAGAAGAACTGGAAGCGCTAGGCGCATTTCTTGGAGAACTTCCGGGCGTTGACCATTTACAGTTATTGCCGTATCACAGGCTGGGCACAGACACTTACCGAAAACTTGGAATACCGTACCAGTTAGCAGAAGTAGAAGTGCCTGATGAAGAACACATGAACTGGTGCGCAGATATAACAGGAAAGTATATTAAAACTATCATTTAAATTAAAAATAAAAAATTGTGAGCACCACAATTGATGATTTTTCTATGGAATGAACATGGCATAGCAAATACGGTATCACAAATATAGCATGACAAATGCAATGTAGTGAATCAAATATAGCAAAATAATGGAATTGATAAAACATAGTGAAGCAATTTGTTATAAACAAATAAAATATATAAAGCAAAACAGGAGGAAAAATTATGTTACATTATGGATTTATTGCTGCCGGAAATATTATTCGGGCAATGCACAGAGGAGCAGAGATGAATAAAGATTATAATCCTGCTGAAATTGGTATCTACGATATCAACGAAGAAGTCCGTAAGGATTATGCAGCAAGAGGCTATGCTACATTTGACAACATGAAAGACTTGATCGATAACTCTGAAATGCTCGTACTTGGTGTAACACCAAAGGTTGTTGGACTCATCATTGATGAATTAGCAGCAAGCATTCGACCAGAGCAGGTAATGTTAACGGTAGTGACAGGTGTTGAGCAGGCCTGGTATGAAGAAAAACTTGGAAAAGGACATAAAATTGTTATCTGCATGCCTAATATGAGTTCTCAGGTTGGAGAAGGTGCTTTTGCAGTATCCCGTTCCGAAGCTTGTACAGATGAAGATGTAAATAACGTATGTGCTATCTTAAGATCCTGTGGTCTTGTAGAAGAAATTCCTGATGGAATGATGGCAGAGATTCTTCCATTTAACGGTTCTGCACCTGGCTTCTTCTACCATATCGCAAACTTAATGGTAAAAGAAGCAAAAGACCTTGGCTTAGATCCGGAAAAAGCAGTACGCTTATTTGCTGAGACAATGAAAGGAAGTGCAGAAATGATTCTCTCTTCCGACATCAGTTTAGCAGACCTTGAAAAAGCATTAAGACTTCCAGGCGGAGCAACCGTAACTGCATTAGAGAAAATTGAATCCATGGGATTTGATGCAATGTATCATGAATTCGTAAAAGTTTCTGTAGAACACTGCAGAGAACTTGGAAATCAGAAATAATTCTTAAGCTTAAGTAAAATTATTAGAATCATTTAAAAGTAAAGTACAAAATGGTTTATGGCAGATAAAATAATTATCCAGAGATAATGTATAGAAAGATTATTTTATAAAAGCAGATTAAAAATAAAAAATGTTATATGGCAGGCAAAGAATTATCCAAAAGTAATGTGGCTTATTTTACAAGAATATAAGATAAGCATAGTAATAAGCCAATATAATACTATATACAAACACAATATAAATAATATACAATGTAATTAAAATGAGGGGAGAAAATACCATGATTAAGAATCACGACAGAAAATTTAAATTAGGAATGCACAGCTACACACTTCACCTTTCCGGATTCGGCGAAAGCTGGGGATTTCAGGAATATGGTGAACATCATTCATTCGAGCAGGTCGCAACATTCAAGGACCTCGTAGACATCGCTGTAGAAGTTGGTCTTGATGTTCTTCACATCACACTCGTTGATATCCAGAACGATACATCCGATGAATATCTTGCAAAATGCCGCAAAATCGCAGAAGAAGCAGGAATCGAACTTGAGCTTAACATTTCTTTCAACGCTCCATCCGATCCTCGTGTAAACTGTACAGTAGAAGAATCCTTACATATCGCTCACAAATTAGGATGTAAACTTGTAAAATACAGCACAGACGTAGAACATCCAGAGAAATCTTCTCACTCCTGTTTAGCACCATCTGTAATGACACAGTTAATCGACATCTACAACCAGTTTGAAGCACAGATCGGACTGATTGAAGAGTACGGAATGCAGATTGCTATCGAGAACCACTGTGACTTATTCGCAGACGAAGTAATCTGGTTAGTAGAAAAGTTAAATCATCCATTAATCGGAGCTTGCTGTGATACAATCAACTCCCTTATGGTAATGGAAGGTATCGCAGACTGCGTTCGCAGAATGGCTCCATACTGCTACTGTGTACATTTCTGTGATAACAGAGTATTCGCAGATCCAGACGGAACACATTCTCTTGGAACAGCAATCGGACAGGGTAACGTAGATTGCCGCGCGATCATGGATATCTTAAGAGAACAGGCACCAGAAGGACTTGACACAATCGACCTTGAAATCGAACTTCCACTTTCCGGACATAGCCTGGAAGAAGGACGTGAGATGGAACTTCAGGGATTACGTGAATCTGTTGAGTATATGTACAAAGAATTAGGAATCGGCTTTAACGCAGCAAAGATTTATGGCGAAAGCAATTATTTCTTAAATAAATAGGAATTTGTTGAGATAACTGAACAGACGAAGTCTGAGAATCCAATCCTCTATATTTGTGATTTTC
>CAVCBH010000041.1:0-2902 GCA_963600375.1 bacterium
CCATATAGATTTTCAATATATATAGATAATATTTACATCCGAATTTTATTTTCTGCACTCTATTCTTCTTCCTGATAATAGAACTTTCCACGAACTCCCTTCGAACCAAAATAATTGATAAATGCATCCGGGTCTTCCTTTTTAATATCCATAATAACTACTCTTGTCGCATCCGAGTTCACCACACTATAAAGCATCGCTTTTTCCTCATTCTTATAGCAGCCTACTCCCTTAAATAAAGTGGCATCGTGGTTTGTCTTCTTCAAAATAATATTGTAAACCTCATCCGGTTTCTTTGTGATAATAAATAACGTATCTTTATCGTATCGCTTGTACATCATGTTAATTATCTGCGTAGATGCATACTGGAAAATGATAGAATACAGAGCCACATTCATACCATAAATACATCCTGCAATCAAAAGAACGGCTACATTTCCCATGAAAATATAATTCCACACACTGATTCCCTTTTTCTTAGAAATAATCATACTGACAAAATCTGTTCCACCACTTGTCGCATGACTATTCAAAATAAGGGCAATCAAAGTTCCGTTAATAATTCCACCAAAAATTGCAATTAGCAATAAATCGTCTGTAATAAAATGAGATGGAATCATATCGACAGCAATACTCGTTACAAAAATACAAAGAACCGAACGAAGCGTATACTTTTTACCGACTACCCGATAACATATCGTTGCCGGAACTGCATTAAGAACCACACTAAATAACGAATACGGCACACTGATATGCAAAAATGTCCTGCAAATATGTTGCAAAAGCAGAGAAATTCCTGTTGCACCACCCGGAAGCAAATTACCTGCATTGACAAAAACATTGACATTTATCGCATATAGAATCGAAGCAAGAATAACAACCAGCGAATCCTTTATATCCCTTCGGATTTCCAGTTTATGATATAATTCTTCTCCCATTCTCTTTTTATCAAGAAGCTCCGAATCCGGAACCATTTCCTCTTTGAGTTCTTCTTTCAAATCTTCTCTTAATTCTTTTATTGGTACTTTCTTCATATAAAATCCTCCTGTTCATTGTATGTATTTTCCCAGAGCGTGTTAAAAAATGCTCCAGTTTTACATATTCCTACTCTCTTCGTCATTTTCCCAGAGTACATTTCTACCTTTTCTTATTCATCTTTATCGAATCTCATTATAATACACAATCTCTATCTTTGATACCTCTTTCCAGAAAAATATTCTGTTAGAAAGTGCATATTTTTTTCTACACTATGAATACTAAAGTATATTTGAAAAATCAAAAGACAATCTGCGATTATTTCGCTTTCTTTCCTCTAAAACACTATACAAAAAGGATTTTTCAAACACATTCTACTCTTAAGCTTCTGCACTTTTTTTAAATTCATACCAAATAAAAATCAATCATAAAAAGTATAACACCAAAATAAGGAGGATTTTCATGCCAATTCAAGTCACAACCAAAAACTTTTCCGATATTATCTTTAACAGCAAACAGACCGTCCTTTTAAACTTCCTTTCTTCCGAAAAAGAAATCGCCAAAAAACAAAAAGATATCCTACAACAATTCGCCTTACAAAACCCTCATATTCTAGTCGCGAATATTGATTCCGAAAAAGAACCCAGCCTTGTAACTATGTATAAATCTTCTCCTATCCAGATACCTTCTGTTAAAGTATTCAAAAATGGACGATGTATCGCTTCCACAGATGGGATGCTGTCCCAACAGGAGCTTTTACGGTTTGTAGTTGAATAAACAAACGCGCCGGCAAACCTACAAATTCAACCGATACCCCGCTCCCCATATCGTTTCGATAATCTTCGGATTTCGTGCATCATCTTCTATTTTCTCCCGAAGGCGATTAATATGCACCGAAACCGTTGCGGCATCTGACACATAATCATAGCCCCATATTTTTTCGAAGAGTTCTTCTTTCGAAAATACAATATTTGGGTTTTGGGCGAGGAAACAGAGGAGTTCAAATTCTCGGTTTGGTAATTTTAATTCGTTTCCGTTTTTCCAAACTTTCCAGGTTTTCGTCTCAATCACCAGGTTTTCTACAGAGATTCGTTGTGGTTGCTCTCTCTTTTTTTCTTCCTGTGCCCCTTTTTTGGTTAGTCGTTCATATTGCTTTAAATGAGAACGGACTCTGGCTACAAGCTGTGAAGGGTCAAATGGTTTCGTGATATAATCATTTGCCCCCAGACCAAGTCCCCGAATGACATCGACAGATTCTGTGCGTGCTGTTACCATTAAAATTGGAATGTCTATCTCGTCCCTTATTCGGCGGCAAATATCATAGCCGCTACATCCCGGCAGCATCACATCTAAAAGTATCAAATTGTAAGTTTCCCTCTTTAATTCTGGAATGACCTCATTTCCATTCCCAATGATTTTCGTTGCATATCCATTACTTTCAAGATAATCTCTTTCTAATAAAGCAATATTTTCATCATCTTCTACGATAAGAATTTCAATCATCTTTTTTCCTTTCTGGAAAAATCAGACGGATCTCCAATCCATGATTATTCCTTGCTTCTACCCGTCCTCCATGCTGCTCCATGATATATTTTACCACATAAAGTCCGACACCGCTTCCCTTTTCACTTCTTGCTTTATCACAACGATAAAACTGTTCAAATATTCTGTCAAGCTTTTCTTCTGAAACTCCCTGTCCGTTATCTTTCCAGCTTACAATCTGGTAATGTTCTTCTTCCAAAACATTGACTGTGATTTCTACCGGAGTAACTTTGACATATTTGCGACTATTTTCTAAGAGATTATCTAAAATTCTCTGCACCTGTTCTACGTCCATTAAAACTTCTGGAAATCTCTCTTTTTCCTTAGAAAATGAAAACTTTACCGGAAAATATTCCTCTAATTCTTCTTTTTGTGCGATGTAACT
>CAVCBH010000042.1:0-8698 GCA_963600375.1 bacterium
GATAGAAATCATGAAGAAAAGCTCCAATGACAAGAGACTTTACATCTGCCCCAAGTCCAAAGCGCTTATTTAAATAATAACATACTTTTGTGACGTACATAACGTGTTCGTAAGTGCTTACACTGCCATGCTGACAGAAATTCTTCATGGAAAGAGCTTCTTTGCTGGTACAATATTTTTTTAATATAGAATTGATTTCCTGCATTTCTGTACTGTTTAACTTCATGAATAACCACCTTTTTTATTTTATTAGATTACTTCTGTTTTCCAGTAAGCCACACTGTATGGTGGAAGATCCATACCGCCGCCAAAGTCAACGGTTTCGCTGCTGACAAGATCTGTTCCCTGACCAGAACGGGCATTAAAGTCCGCGTGGAAAGTAGTAGAGTCTGCGTTAATTGCAACAATAACGCGTTCTTCCTCGCAACTTCTCTCGAAGATGAGCTGCTTATCTCTTACGAGAAGATTCGCATAGCCGCCTTTGTAGAGAGCGGGATGTGTGTGATGTGCCTTCGCATAGGCAGCAATTGTGTCAGTAAGCTCATTCCATTCCGGCGCTGTAAGGCGTGGACGGATTTCTTCGTCACGTCCCTGTTTCTTCCCTTCAATACCCCACTCACTTCCATAATATATAGAAGGAACACCGGGCATTCCAAATAAAAGACCATAAATGACAGGAAGCTGCTGTTTATCTTCTAAAATAGTAGCAATACGGCTCACATCATGGTTATCTACAAAAGAGAGAAGATGTTTGCCACGGTAAATACACCAGTTTTCGTAACCAAACTGGCGGTTTAAGCTATAACTGATTTCATGCATATTTGCACAGTTAAAACTGGAATATAATCCCTTGTAACATTCGTAGTTTGTAACAGAATGACATTTCTCATCATTCATATACATATTATAATCGCCGTGTAAAGTTTCGCCCATAAGAACGAAATCTTCTTTTAAATTATTGGTAAAACGGCGAAGCTCTTTTAAATAAAAATCACTCAGACAATAAGCAACATCTAATCGAAGACCGTCAATACCATAAATGTCTGTCCACTGTTTGACTGCATCAAACTGATGCTGTCTTACATCCGGGTTATCAAGGTTTAACTTAACGAGTTCGTTATGTCCTTCCCATCCTTCATACCAGAATCCATCATTATATTCAGTATTTCCATCAAAACTTAAATGAAACCATCCACAATATGGGCTGTCCCATTTCTTTTCCTGCACATCTTTAAATGCCCAGAATCCACGACCGACATGATTAAATACACCGTCAAATAAAATCTTAAGACCTGCCTCATGAATTGTCTCACAGACTTCCTTTAGGTCATCATTCGTGCCAAGACGGCGGTCGACAGTGTAGTAATCTCTGGTGTCATATCCATGATAATCACTTTCCATGAGAGGATTAAAGAGAACACAGGTAGCACCGAGCTTTTTGATGTGAGTAATCCAGTCCTTTACTTCAAGGATGGAATGTCCCACCACGTTGTCATCACTGCCTCTTTTTTCATTTAAAACTCCACAGAGTCCTAATGGATAAATCTGGTAAACTACTGCTTCATCGAACCACATAAGCTGTCCCTCCTAATATAGAAAATGCCCATCGGCTTCTTACAAACTTGAGCCTCCGAGCATCTTCAATTATAGCATAAATCTGGTTTTAATTCAATTTATTTCAAATTGGAAGGGCCAATTTGACTACGAAATAAAAAGAAAGAACTATGCTGCGATATAAGGGGAGATGGCATCCATAATAGTTGGCATCTCATTATCTCTTTCCATGATTCTTAAGTCAACTTCATTGCGGATATCCATTGTCATTACGCCAAGAAGAGACTTTGCATCGACAACATACTGTCCGTAAATTAAGTCAAAATGACTTTTAAAATCTTCAATAGCTTTTACAAATGATGTCGCATTATCCACAGAACCAAACTTGATTGTAACTGTTTTCATAACTTTGCATCTCCTTATCATAAATGTGTGATACCGACAAGTTAATTCTCGGTATAAAAAGAAAAATAAATGTTTAGTATATAATTTACCAATTTTGCTTATAATATTTCATGCTTAGAAAAATGTCAAGAAAAAAATATAGACGAAAGAAAATTGTAAAAAATTAAATATATACAGTTGACATGAAAAATAATTCCATGTAAAATGTAGAAAACGAAGGCGTTTTACATTTATTTGTAAAACGTCTTTTTTTTATTTTTTTAAGAGAGGAGAACTATATGTTTGATTTGTTAGATTATGAAGAATCAATCAATCGTCTTTTGGCTAGATATGGAGTAAAGTTTGGATTATATAAAAATGGGGAATTTAAAGAGCAGCTCTTCCCTTTTGATACGATTCCAAGAATTATTACTTCTGAAGAATTTGAAGAGTTAGAAGCAGGTCTTATTCAGAGAGTGGATGCGCTAAATGCATTTCTTAATGATATTTATGGGGAAAAGAAAATATTAAAAGATGGAGTGATACCAGAAGATTTTATTTTTTCTTCTCCAGGATATTTAAAACAGTGTGAGGGAATTGTACCGCCGAAAGGAATCTACAGCCACATTTCGGGAATTGATCTTGTGCAGGCAAGAGATAAATCCTGGTATATTTTGGAAGATAATCTTCGCATACCATCAGGAGCTTCCTATCCAATGATTGCCAGAAATCTTTGTCGCAGAGCTGCCCCGGGTATTTTCAGAAGGCATAAGATTATTGATAACAGAAATTATGCAGATATGCTGAAAGAAATGATGGACTATTCCAATACAGGAGGAATCAATGTTATCTTTACACCAGGCCGTTATAATGCAGCATATTTTGAACATTCTTTTTTGGCAGAAAAATCAGGAGCAGTCCTTGCACTGAATTCAGATTTAGAAGTAAAGGGAGATTATTTATATTATCGTGATTTCCACGGAAAAGATCAGAAAGTAGGAGCGATTTATCGACGCATTTCTGATGAATATCTTGATCCGATGACTTTTTTAGAGGAATCGCTGATAGGAATTCCACATTTAATGGATGTTTACAGAAAGGGAAATGTTGCGATTATCAATGCTCCTGGAAATGGAATCGCAGATGATAAGGGAATTTATTATTTTGTTCCAAAGATGATTGAATATTATCTGAGTGAAAAACCAATCTTAAAAAATGCACCGACATATTTGCCATTTTATGAGGATGATTTTAAATATGTTATGGAAAATTTTGAAAAACTGGTTATTAAGGATGTAGCAGAAGCCGGTGGTTATGGTGTAGTTTTTGGAAACTCTCTTTCAGAAGAGGAAATATCAGAGTTTAAAGAAACAATCCGTAAAGAAAGAAGACGTTTTATTGCACAGGAAGTTATAGATTTTATGGATATTGATATTATGGATGGAGGGGAAGTTGTTCCCAGAAAAGCAGATTTACGTGCATTTGTACTAAGTGGAGAAAAAACAAAGGTGTGGCCGAGTGGGCTGACCAGATTTTCCAGAGTACCAGATTCCTTTATCGTTAATTCATCACAGGGAGGAGGATTTAAAGACACATGGGTATTATCTCATTAGAAAAAGCAAATAATTTATTATGGTTAGGACGTTACAGTGAGAGAGTTTATACGACTTTGCGTATGTTTTACCAGCAGTTTGACAAGATGATTGAAAGTTCAGAAGATGAGTATACAGAATTTTGTAATAAATTAAATATTCCTGTTATTTATACTTCTAACGAAGATTTTGTTGTGAGATATCTGTATGATAAGGAAAATCCGGATTCTGTATATAGTAATCTTCTTCGTGCATACGATAATGCCATTATTCTCAGAGATGAGATTGGAAGTGAAACAATGGGGTATCTGCAGCTTTGTGTATATACGATGGAAAAAACAAAGCATTTAGAAGCTCCGCTTCTTGAACTTCAGAGTGTTTTAGATATGCTGCTGGCATTTTGGGCATGTGCGGATGACTATATTATAGAAACAGAAGCGAGAAATATTATTAAAACAGGAAAATGTATCGAAAGACTGGATTTATACTTAAGACTTGGTTCTTCTCAGAAAGCAATTTATGCAGAGTATCAGAAACTGAATGCCAGGATTAAAAGATGTGGAATTACATATCATGAAATTGCGCTGATACGTTTTTCTTATCTTTTACGGTGCGAGAGAGAAGACCATCCTGAAACAAGAGAAGAACAATTACAAATAAGAATGCTTCAGGTACTTGAAAACCTTATGGATTTTTAAGTATCGTACAAAGATGTTGAAACTTTGAAAATTTTATGATAGCCTTGAACATTAACAGACAATATATGTATTTTCAGAATTTAGAGAATGAACATTATGTACTTTGGGAATCTTTGCTCTAAAAAGAAGCAGCAGAGATTTCAGGAGACATACAGGTCTTAGGGAGGTATCATGAAAGAATTACATTTTATTTATAATATGCATTGTGAATTTTCTGTTCCGATAACAGAACATTGTTTTACTTTAAAATGTATTCCACAGACAGACAATTTTCAAAAAGTCACCATAGAAAAGCAGGATATAAAAAATGCAGACTGGATTTCCTCCGGGATAGATTCCTATGGAAATCATTATATTTATGGAAAAGAGAAAAAATCACATACTTTATTTGAAGTAAATATAGAAGGAACTGTTTGTGTAGACCGAAAAGGATCTCAGCAAAGAAAAAAATATCATTACGCAGCCAGTCAATCAACAAAGAATACTTTTCTGGATAAAAATATGGAACAATATCTGATGAAAATTCTGAAAAAAACTAAGACAAAAGAGATATTTTTAAAATATGAGGAAAATAATTTTCAGAAATTTTTATTTGAGGTTATGCAGGAAATATTTGCATATATGGAATATAGTCCAGGAAAGACAACGACAAGCACAACGGCAGCAGAGGCCTTTTCTTTGCGGCAGGGGGTTTGTCAGGATTATGCCCACATTTTGATTGCTTTTTACAGAGCCCTTCATATTCCAGCAATTTATATTGCGGGATATATGCTTGGGGAAGGTGCATCACACGCCTGGGTGTGTGCTATGAATCCTGCAACAAAAAAGTGGTATGAGATTGACCCAACGAATAATAAGTGGGTGGATAATGATTATATTTCGGTTGCTATTGGTGCAGATGCTTCAGACTGTGTGATGAATCGTGGTATTTTTTATGGAATGACACAAGAAAAACAGGTAATAACAGTTAGTGTGAAAGAAGAAAAAAAATATTCATAGAAAATTCTGCATTTTCTATTGATAAAGAACCGCATTGCGAGTGTGGAGGAATTACGATATATGATAAAAGAAGTTATTTCATCAGGTTTGCCTGTAGATGAAAAACTGGCAATTCGAAAAAAAAGGATTTTGCCGTTGCGCCGGGAAGGAAAACCGAAGATTTTCAGTATAGTAACAGGAACGCACGGAGATGAACTGGAGGGCCAGTATGTCTGCTGGCGCCTGAATCAGATTTTAAATGCAAACAGAGATAAACTTTCTGGGATTGTCGATATTTATCCTGCATTAAATCCTCTGGGAGTGGATACGATTACAAGAGGAATTCCAATGTTTGATCTTGATATGAACCGTATTTTTCCAGGAGATGTAAATGGTTCTATGGCAGAATATATTGCTGCCGGAATCGTGGAGGATTTGTCAAAGTCAGATATGTGTATTGATATTCATGCAAGTAATATTTATCTGACAGAAATACCCCAGGTAAGGATTAATGAAGAAACGGTGGATATGCTTATTCCATATGCCAGAAAGCTTAATGTTGATTTTATATGGGTACATGGGGCAGCAACTGTTCTTGAATCAACATTGGCATATTCATTAAACAGTATCGGAGTACCGACACTTGTTGTTGAGATGGGCGTAGGCATGCGGATTACCAGAAAATATGGAGAGCAGCTTATCGATGGGATTTTAAATCTGATGGCAGATATGGGAATCTGGAAGGGAGAGGTAAAAGCAGTCAGAGAACCGATCATCTCAAAAAATCCAGAAGAAATTGAATTTATAAATGCTCCGTCCTCCGGTATTTTTCTTCCAGAAGCAGCCCATTGGGAAAGGGTAAAAAAAGGAGATTGTATCGGAAAAATTGTGCATCCATTAGATGGAAGAATCTGTTCAGAACTTCGCGCCAAGAATGACGGTATTTTATTCACAATAAGAGAATATCCTGTTGTAAATGAAGGCTCTCTGATTGCAAGAATTTTAAGAAGGGAGACAAAAGAATGAGGAAAAAGACAATTTATCAGTTGAATTCCCTTTATAGAGATCCGATGAAAGTAACAGGATATTCCTTTGGCGAAGGAGAACCGGCCATATGTATTATGGGCGCATTAAGGGGAAATGAAATACAGCAGGTGTATATATGTTCCCAGTTAAATAAAAGATTAAAACAGCTGGAAAGAGATGGGAAAATAGCTCAAGGAAAGGAAATTCTGGTAATTCCATCTGCGAATCCATATTCAATCAATGTAGGAAAGAGATTCTGGCCGGCTGATAATACCGATATTAATCGTATGTTTCCAGGTTATAGTCTTGGAGAGACAACACAGCGGATTGCAGCTGGCATTTTTGATGCAATACGGCATTATACTTACGGAATTCATCTTTGTAGTTTCTATATGCCAGGTTCTTTTTTGCCCCATGTGCGTATGATGCATACAGGATTCGAAAATCTGTCTCTTGCGGATGGTTTTGGACTTCCCTATACTATTGTGAGAAATCCCAAACCATACGATACGACAACATTGAATTATAACTGGCAGATATGGGAAACAGAAACTTTCTCATTATATACCAGTGAAACAGAGGAAATTAATCCAGAATCTGCACAGACTGGAGTAGATGCAATTTTGCGATTTATGTCTGTTCAGGGGATTCTGCTCGATCAGCCAAAATCAGAAACAAAAAATTCAGTAAAGTGGGAAAAAGATATGGAAATCATCAAAAGTGAGTGTGCCGGGTTTATCCTGCCATATGTTTCTGTGGGAAAAGAAGTCGAAAAAGGAGAATTACTGGCAGAGATCCTTGACCCATATATGGGAGAAGTAAAGAGAGAGATTGTGGCACCAGAAAGGGGAAAGATTTTTTTTGCAAGAAATAAACCCATAGTATATGCGAATACAGTACTTTTTAGAATAATTAAGTGATATAATGAAAACATTGTGAATTTTCAAACACATTTCGGAAATGTTTTTGAAAGTTCCTTGCTTTTTTTATGCAAAATAGCTATAATAATATAATGAGTATAAAATAATAAGAATTAAGAAAGGAAGGATACGTTATGAAAAAATTCTTATCAGTAGTTTTAGCAGCGGTAATGATGTTATCATTAGCAGCATGTGGAAGCAGCTCAAACAAGGCAGAATCCAGTTCAGAAGGAGGCAGTGCTTCTGACAAGACTTATATTATCGCGACAGATACAACATTTGCTCCGTTCGAATTCACAAACGACAGTAATGAATTTGTAGGTATTGATGTAGACATCTTAGCTGCAATCGCAAAAGACCAGGGATTTAAATATGATTTACAGTCTCTTGGTTTTGATGCCGCTGTAGCAGCTCTTGAGTCTGGACAGGCAGATGGTACTATCGCTGGTATGTCTATCACAGAAGAAAGACAGAAGAAATATGACTTCTCTGAATCTTACTATGATTCTTATGTATGTATGGCTGTAAAGAAAGGCAGTGATATCAAAGGATATGAAGATTTAAAAGGTAAAAAAGTTGCAGCTAAGACCGGTACACAGGGTGCTGACTGCGCAGAATCTTTAAAAGATAAATATGGTTTTGAGATCACATATTTTGATGATTCCGCAACAATGTATCAGGATGTTAAGACAGGTAACACAGTTGCATGTTTCGAAGATCAGCCTGTAATGGCATATGGTGTTTCTCAGGGGAATGGTCTTGAAATCGTAGCAGAAGAGAAAGATAACTTCTCCACACCTTACGGTTTTGCTGTATTAAAAGGACAGAATGAAGAATTACTCAAGATGTTTAACGAAGGATTAAAGAATATTAAAGCAAACGGTACTTACGATGAGATCGTTGCAAAATATACCTCCACAAACTAATTTGAGTGACAAAAGTTAAGAGGTTAATTTATGAATCTATTTGGAGTTTTAAGTGAAGTCTACCCAACTTTATTAACTGGACTCACTATGACAGTTAAGATTACGATCTTATCTCTGATCATTGCTTTGATTATTGGTATTTTCGTGTGTCTTATGAACATTTCCAGTAACATTGTGTTACGTGGAATCGCAAAGTTCTATATCTGGCTGATTCGTGGTACACCGATGCTTGTGCAGGCATTCTATTTCTATTTTGCTCTGCCACAGTTAATTCAGGCAGCCACAGGCTCACAGTTCCGTATTACAGTATTTACAGCCAGTTTAGTAACACTTGCTCTGAATGCAGGAGCATATATTTCTGAGATTTTCCGTGGTTCTATTGAGTCCGTTAATAAGGGACAGATGGAGGCTGCAAGAAGTCTCGGTTTAAGTTATGCAAAGTCTATGCAGAAGATTATTCTTCCGCAGGCAGTACGTATCTGTCTCCCATCTCTTGTAAACCAGTTTATCATCACATTAAAGGATTCTACAATTCTTTATGCTATCGGTTTATCAGAGGTTATGTACAATGCAAAGATTTATGTAGGAAGAACTATGGAATCTTTTGCGACATATACATG
>CAVCBH010000043.1:0-8509 GCA_963600375.1 bacterium
ACCGTAAATTGAGGTGTGCAGATTGCAGGAATGATTTTTCAGACACGCTCTAACACAATACTTGCAGTCTGTACAGCATCTAACCCTCCAGAGTATAAAAGTGCAAAGGCTAACAAACTCATCATAGCTCCCCAGAAAATTTTTATGATTGATGGAGATTTTTTATCAGAAGAAGCTTTCCCTTCTTCATCTTTGATACATAAATCAGAAATCGTCAATATTTCTGCTTCTGTCTGTGTTATTATTGAAAAAATAACTGCCACAACAGCTATAATAAGCATAATCGGCGCTAATGGAAGTTGTTTTAAATAAGCAAAAAACGCAATGGAATTACCGTATGATGAAATTGCCTGGGAAATTGCTGTATTTCCATTCAATTCCATATGAATTGATGAACTTCCAAATACTCCAAACCATGCAACAAGGAACAGACATGGCACAAACATATTTACTATGATATATTCTCTGATGGTTCTTCCTTTTGCCAATTTTATTTGGAATAATCCTATTAGGGGTGCAAATGCAAGCCACCATGCAAGATAAAAAATTGTCCATTTGTTTACCCAACCAGATTGATGTGCCGGTTCCAGATAAAGAGATTGTGATACAAAGAACTGAAAATACTGCCCTACAGAGCTAATTGTATTATTGATGATAAATAAGGCTCCGCCAAATAAAAATGCAAAAATCAGAAGAATAATAAACAGATACATATTTATGCTACTTACAAGAGCCACACCCTTATGTAGCCCGGTACAGGCAGCGATTACTGCGACTGCCGCAAATAATATACAAATAATTAATCCAACTCTCTCCAGATTATATGTTTTTCCTGTTATAAAATTAAGCCCATTAGAAAGCTGGTCTACAGCTAATCCAATTGTTGTTCCCAAACCAGCAATCAGACAGAAAATGCATATTGCATTAATCCAATGTTCTATCTTTCCGTTTGCTTTTTTACCAATAAGCGGATACAAACCTGATGATACGCTAAATGGCTTCCCAGCATTCCAATACATAAATCCCAATCACATTCGGAACCCCATGTAATACAATCATATGGGTTATCTCCTGTAAAAGATGGTTGAACGCTCTGAATAAGAACTCTCTGTCCAATTCTTTCTTCACTTACACCTTTACCAACGGCTACAATAACACCACAAGCATCTGCACCCTGAATTCTTGGAAATTCAAGTGCCTGACCTAACCATGAACCATCTTCATCTACATCATCGAACCCTGTTTCTCCGCCATCGATTGTCTGTGTTTTAACATTCTTTGAATACCAGCCAATACGAGTATTAACATCCGTATTATTTACAGCCGCTGCACCGATTTTAATAAGAACTTCTCCCTCTTTTACTTCTGGAACATCGATATCTTCTCGATATTCTAACTTTTCAAATCCTCCAAAACCTGTAAGATATACGCCTTTCATTTTCTCTGGTAATGTTGCCATAGTCACTCAATCTCCTTTTCTTATTTTTTAATTATGGTATTTTTTCATAATCAAACCCTGCGCAAGATTGAATTATTTGTTGATTTTATTGTAACAGCTTGTTTGTTAAACATCAATCAAACTAATCAGAATCTAAGATTCACTTTTTTTGAACCTAACTCTTCATCACAAAACAAATATCACATTTTATCAAAAAAATATGTTATAATTTAAACGTTGTTCAGGATATGAATATACCAAAAATTCTTGAGGAATATGACTCATAGTTACTGCTATAGGCTTTGTTAGAACAAATTACATTGGAGATTTACTTATGAAAAAATATTTTAATCTTGAATATCTTAATACATTTGTAATTGCTGCTGAAACGGGCAAGTTAAACCTTACTGCTGAAATGACCTATCGTTCTCATTCTGCGGTAAGCACACAAATAAAAAAACTCGAAAACCAAATCGGAACTCCTCTCTTTATACGGAATAAAAATGCTTTAACACTTACAAAAGGAGGCGAGATTCTTCTTGAGAACGCAAAAAAAATACTTGACCTTAATGATACTACCTTTGGATTACTGACAGGTACAACCTGGGACGGTACAATATCTATTGGAATACCAACCGACTATGCAAACCTGTTTATGACAAAGCTCTACTCTGACATTCAGGAAAAATTACCCGGATATCAAATCACTGTAGATTATTGTCGCAGTCGCGAAATCAGAAGAAAAATTCATGAACGGAAAATTGATCTTGGTATCGTTGCAATGGAACCTCAATATGAAGATGATATCTTTCTCTGGGAAGAAAAATTACATTGGGTCTGTGCCAATAGTTTTAAACAATCTGACGATTATTTTCCTGTTGCTCTTTTTTCCGACGACTGTATCATTAATAATCATTCCTTGTACTGTCTGAAAAAATCAAATATTCCCTTTAAAATTGTTTTCACAAGCACAATGTTAGATAATATTGCTAATTGTGTAAAAACAGGGTACGCTATCTCTCTTCTTCCAGATTCAAGCATTGCGCCTAATATGCTTTTTCTTCCTGAAGAACTTCTTTCATGTCCATTTAATTTGCAAATGGGATGCACATGGAATAATAGTACCGACAAAAAAGTCTTAAATATTTTGCTCGACTGTTTACAGGATTATTTTCATAAAAACTTAAAAGAATCGGAGGATTAATTTATTTATGATTTCTACAAAAGGACGTTACGCTCTCCGTGTTATGTTAGACCTGGCGGAGCATGGTAACGAGGGGTATATCCCCCTTAAAGATATAGCAAAGAGACAGGCTATTTCCGATAAATATCTCGAAAGTATCCTAAAAGCTCTTGTAAAACAAAAGATGTTAAAAGGACTGCGTGGCAAAGGCGGCGGATACCAGCTTACACGTACTCCTGCAGAATATAGTGTTGGGGAGATTCTTGAAATTGCAGAAGGAACACTTGCGCCAGTTGCCTGTCTTATGGCCGATGCAGAGGAGTGTCCAAGAACGAATCAGTGTCGTACTCTGCCTATGTGGAAGAAGTTCGACACATTAGTTCATGATTTCTTTTATGGTATTACTTTAGAACAGATTTTGACAGACACTGAATTTTTGCCCAACGAAGAATGAGAGGTACACAATATGAAAAATAAACCTCACAAATTGTGGGTGTTATTTCTGACAACACTTTATATCAGTGCTTTTACATTTGGCGGAGGCTTTGTCATCGTCACTTTTATGAAGCACAAATTTGTAGATGAACTTCATTGGATTGATGAACAGGAAATGCTTGATTTTACGGCTCTTGCGCAGTCCTGTCCGGGAGCGATTGCTGTAAATGCCGCCATTTTGGTCGGCTGGAACGTATACGGTTTTGCCGGAATGATCGTTGCAACACTCGGAACGATTCTTCCACCGATGATCATTTTATCTATCGTTTCTTTTTTCTATGCTATTTTTTCAACAAATGTATGGGTAGCTGTTGTGTTAAAAGGAATGCAGGCTGGAGTTGCCGCTGTCATTTTAGATGCTGCCTGTAGTCTTGGAGAAAGCGTATTAATTTTCCTTTTTATCGCTGCATTTTTCGCTCTCAGAAAATGGAAGTTGAATCCGATTCTTATTATGTGCCTTTGTGGTGTGGCAAATTTATTCTTCACATTTTTAAAATCTGCTAACTTCTGATTTGTAGAACTAAACAGACGCTTCCAAAGAGAGCCGCTATAAAAGTTTTTTATCGGATTGCTCAAGAAAATATGGGAAAGAACCACTAAAAAATTTATTGAATTTTGTAACTTTGTGCTGTGGAATTTTGACCATAGAAACTTCGCATTCGTTTCTGCGAAGTTTCTGCTTTATTGGGCAAAATGGAGCGTTTAGCACAACGGAACAAAATCAATAAATTTTTTAGTGGTTCTTTTCAATTATTCTTCTGGCAATCCGACTTCCACTTTTCTTATAGCGGCGTCTCCTTTGCCGCGCAAACCAGGATTTAATGGTGCTTAAATTGCTCCATAATACGTTTTGCCGATTCGGTCACCGCCAGCCCGCCGGTACTGGTCTCTTTAAGGCAGGCGGGCAAATCATTTCCTATCCGTCGCATACTGTCAATGGTATCATCTGGTGTGATTGCACTGGTGATACCTGCAAGAGCAAGCTGAGCGCTTGAAATTGCATTTACTACTCCTGCTACATTTCGCTTCACACATGGGACTTCCACAAGACCCCCAACCGGGTCACAGGCAAGTCCAAGCATATTTTTCAAGGCAAATGTTGCTGCCTGCATTATCTGTTCATTGTCTGCTCCCTGCAGGTAAGCTAATGCGCCCGCCGCCATAGAACTTGCTGTTCCAATCTCTGCCTGACAGCCTCCAAATGCTCCTGCAATTGAAGCATTCTCTGCCACAACTTTTCCAATACCAGAAGCTACAAATAATGCCTTTACAAGCTCATCTTCGTCTGCATTTTTATTTTCTTCATAACTTAAAAGAATTGCCGGAATCACACCACAGGAACCTGCTGTCGGTGCTGCTACGATTCGCTTCATGCAGGCATTGGACTCTCCCATTTTTAATGCTTTTTCCATAGCAAGACTGGTATATTCACTGCATAAATTTTTCCCACTGGCATTATACTGACGCATCTTCTCGCCATCTCCACCAACCATTCCGCTCTGTGACTTTAAATTTGCCTCATAGCTCTGGTCTGCTTCCTGCATCGCCTTATACATAAAACGCATTTTCTCGAAAGTCTGCTCCTTTGATGCTCCACTCTCGTCCATATCTGCCTGCAGGACAACTTCCCAAACCTTTTTATCCTGTTCTTTACAAAGGTCTAATATATTCTGTATTCTGTGATATTCTGTCATTTATTTCTCCTCCGATTTTCCAAGATAGGTTACCTTTAGCACACCTTCTACTTTCTCTAACCAGCGGATTCCTTCCTGCGGAACTTCCTGGTCACATTCCACAACCATAACCGCTTTGCCGCCTTTTGCCGAACGATATAACTGCATGGTTGCGATATTCACTCCTTTATGTGCAAGCATCGAAGTCACTTCCGATACATGTCCTGGCTGGTCAAGATTATGAACGATTAATGTTGGATTCTCCCCGGAGAAGTTCGTCTCAATGCCATCAATTTCTGCAATATTAATGCGCCCACCACCAAGGGACTGTCCTACAAGCTCCATTGTCTTTCCAGAAATACCTTTCAAATAAAGCTGTGCTGTATTTGGATGCGCCTCTTTTAACACCGCCTCGCCAAAAGCAATCTTCATTCCCTTATCTTCCGCAATCTCAATACTTTTAGGAATCCGATAATCATCGGTCTGCATTCCAAGAAGCCCAGCTACTAAAGCCTTATCTGTACCATGCCCTTTTCCTGTTGCAAGAAAAGAACCATAAAGCAAAATCCTTGCCTCTCTTACTTCTTCCCCTAAAAGCTGTCTTGCTACATGACCAATTCTTACTGCTCCCGCCGTGTGGGAACTTGAAGGTCCAACCATGACCGGACCGATAACGTCAAAAATGTTCATAAATCTCTCCTTATAATTCTTTAAAAATGAGTTGCTATTTAATATGCCATATACATTCACTTATTAAAGATTAAATATAACACTTAGCTGACAATCGGTAAAGGGATTTCTGATTTGTGAGGCTGTGAACAAACTCTCTTTGGGAGGTCTCCTTACCTGCGGCAACTCAGAAGTTTCTCATAAATTCTCTTCAAAAAATTTCTTCATCCCTCGATATGCGACTCCCTCATCTTTTCCGCATATCTCTACTTCCACTTTCTGACCGCACATCACATCCAGCGCCATCACTTCGATAATATTAGATGCGTCTGCTCTTTTTCCTTTCACCCGAATAGTAATTCTGCTTTCATATGTTCTGGCTTCCTGAATAAGAAAAGAAGCCGGGCGGGCGTGGATTCCCTGTTCTTCTTTAATTGTATAATGAAACTTTCTCATAATCTCCTCCATCCCTTTGTGCATTTTTACATATTTTTCCTGATTTTTTGTTCTTTCCCTCAGACATCCTTTTCACATCCATTGGTTTCTTTTTGGTAACTATAGCACAATATTGTACTTACTTTACAGTATATCCATATAGCATTATTATAAAGACACAAAAAAGAAAACACAACCTTTTCAAACAAAAAAACTTGTATCACTATCACTTTTACTCTATTTATTTTAGAGCCTGTTTGAAAATAATATGGCTATTACTCTTCCCGGCGGCATCTCCCCTTACCTGCGGCAACTCAGATTTTACAGTTGGAGAATTCTTCATAACCTGATATAATATTTTTCAAATCTACAGAAAGGCTATTTTTTATGAAGAAGACATTTTTCTCACACGATAAAAATTTTTATGCGGCATTATTTCCCTTACTTATTATAATCTCATTGCAAAATCTCATTTCCTACAGTGTGAATATGGCAGATAACATTATGCTGGGTGCATACAGTCAGGATGCTCTTTCTGGCGCAGCTTTGGTGAATCAGGTATTTTTTCTTATCCAGCAGGCAGCAGTTGTTATTGGAGACGGACTTGTTGTTATCGCCTCTCAGTACTGGGGACAGAAACGAATGGAACCAATCCGGCAGATTACGGGAATAGTTTTAAAGATTGCGTTAGGTCTGGGAATTTTTTTGATTATTTTATGTTCCTTGCTTCCGGAAGCAATTTTAGGATTTTTTACGTCTGATACAGCGATCCTGACGCAGGCTGGAAATTATTTGCAGATTATAAAATATACATTTCTCTTATATCTTGTAACGCAGGTACTTCTCTCTGCCCTTCGAAGTGTGGAGACGGTTCGGATTGCCTTTGTGATATCATGTGTGTCTTTAGTGGTAAATGTAAGCATTAACTATACTTTAATTTACGGACGGTTCGGATTTTCCGAGTTGGGCATCCGAGGAGCTGCAATCGGCACAATGATATCAAGATGTTTAGAATTCCTTATCGTATTTATTTATGTGGCAAAGATAGATAAAAAGTTGAAGTTATTTTCTGATAAAGCTGTATTTCATATTGATAAGTTACTACGTTCAGATTATGTAAAAGTTGCTGTCCCCGTCTTTGTATCAGGAATGCTATGGGCGATTTCTATACCGATGCAGACAGCAATTCTTGGACATTTAAGTTCAGATGCGATAGCGGCAAATTCGGTTGCGACTACATTCTATCAATATATGAAGGTCGTTGTTCTTGCTATGTCCTCCGCTTCTTCCGTCATGATGGGAAAAGCTGTCGGCAAAGGGGATTTAGACGAGGTAAAAGCTGCTGCAAGAACGCTCTCTGTACTCGATGTAGGCATTGGAATTATTCTTGGCGCTGTTCTTTACTTCACAAAAGACTTCCTTTTGGCGCAGTATACATTAAGTCCTTCGGCTTCGCTGCTTGCGGAACAGTTAATTATCATCATGTCTGTAGTTATGGTCGGCATGGCATACCAAATGCCCGTTGGTTCTGGGATTATCCGCGGAGCAGGCGATGCGAAGTTTTCACTCTATGTAAATATGATCAGCACATGGGGAATCGTACTTCCTCTATCTTTAGCCGCTGCCTTTTGGTGGAAATGGCCAATTCCTGCAGTAGTAATCTGTTTACAGTCTGACCAGATATTCAAGGGGCTTCCGATATTTTTGAGATTTCGGAGTTATAAGTGGATTCACAAACTGACAAGAGAAAAATAGGAATTTGTCGCAGGAAGTGGAGTCGCCTGTTCGCCTTCTCCACCAAATGCAAAAGCTCCTGCCAGCTCTCCTTTAGAATTCACAACACGAAAACATGGAATATTCTCCGGGTCAGGATTTTTGTGGAGAGCATTGCCAACTGCCCGTGACATTTTCGGATTTCCTGCCATCGCTGCCACCTGTCCATAAGTTGCAACATGTCCTTTTGGAATCTTTTTTACTTCCTTTCACCCGTACAAGCTGCCAGTTCTGGTCACGAAATGGAGCTTCCACATAGGTATTTAAAAAGGATAAACCGTATTTTATTGCTTCTTCTCTTGTATTCATAAAACTTCTCCACTGTTTTTTCTTATCATAACATTGAAGCAGGATTGAATTCAACAAATAAACAATAAACGATTTTTATAAAACTTAGCAGGACTTAAGATTTTTTCTTCTATGATGCTTTCTAATATTTTGCTTAATCGCACGTTGTACATCACAATTATAATTCCTGCATTCATACATACATTGACGTACCTTCGCTTTTTTTCCTGATTTTTCCGGAATAATTTTTTTCTTTGTTATTTCTTTACAGGACACACATTTCGTCGAATATATTGCCATTAAACATCTACCTTGTTTCCGTATCCTGCATTTTTAAATTCTGTATGGTTCTTTCAATCTTTCTGCATACTCCATAGTTTTCTTTGTCCCTGCTTTTTAACTGATGTAATCTGCTTTCTAATAATTTAATTTTTTCTTCTGTAGTCATTTTATTACTCCTTTACTTTTTCTATGCGTATATCAAATCACTTTCTTTATAGAAATATAAGAAAGTGAGACCCCCAATATATAAGTTTTCATAAAGAACTTTCTACT
>CAVCBH010000044.1:0-2046 GCA_963600375.1 bacterium
AATTGAAAAAACTAGATCTAACAATACTTTAGAAACTAGATGGATGGAACACTAGTCTATGGCCAAATTACATTTAGAATCCACCCCCGGAAACATCCAGTTTGCCATCATCATCTGCTGCCGTTCCATTCGAACCGCACCAGTTACAAACTACTTTGTCTGAGCCATCATAGCAGCTTACCTTGCCGCAGTTTCCGCAGACAAAGCATTTCTTTGCGCCGCAGTAAGGGCAGCCTGGATATTCTTCATCGGTGTAGAAGCTTCCGGTAAAGTTGACTTTATCGAAGCCTTCTTTTTCTGCTGTTTCTTCTTTTAATTTAAATGCCCAGGTGCGAACCCAGTCATTATCTCTTTTTTCAATTCGGATTCCGTAAAGCTTATCCTGGGCACATTTGGCCAGAATTACGCTTGCTTCTTTTTTCATTCTGCCTTCTCTCCTTCCTGATAAACGAACGCAATGGATATGTCGTCACCACTGCCTTCTCTCGTTCTCTTTTCAAAATTCCGCTTTAAACTTTTTTGCATTTTTTCCGTATCATGAAACATATGAGAAAGCAGTCCATGATATTTCAAAAAGTCTTCTTCGCTTGCAAATGATTTAAACAGGCCGTCTGTCGATACGAATAATGCTTTTACTTTTTCTGTGGTATACCAGTGTTCAAAGAAATGAATCGCATCAGTATTACAGAGAGAGGATGTGTAGTTTGCGTGAGAATTTTTATCCTCGATTGGAATATAGAGTTCATTATTCTCTCCAAGTACAACAAATCCTCCATCTCCGAGAATCATTCCATAGGAGAAATCTTGTGCTAAAACGGCGGCAAGTACGGTACTTCCGTAAATAACTGCGGTTCTGAGTCTCCCTTTTGCCTTTTCCGGAATTTTATTTTCCTCTTCCTCGGTCAGAGGGTTTTCTAAATGATATTCCTCTACGGCCTCTCTCCATTTCATAAGAATCTGTTTTTCCATCTGTGCCAGAATAAATTCCGGATGTTTGAAAAACTGCTCCTTAAAATCTGGACGGTTCATATAATTCTTTAATAACTTCGTCGTAATCTTTACAGCAATCCTTGAACCTACATCGCTCCGGAAATGCCTGGCACTGCCATGCCCATCTGCCACAACGGCAATCGCAAATTTGTCGGTGACCACCGTTCCTGAACTGTCCTGACAGACAATGCCTTTTTTAATATGGCTGTCTCCGATTACTGTAGAATGTATTCCCTGAAACATTCTACCATCCCTCATCAAATTCAATATCCATATCATCAAGATCAGTGAGGTCATCTATTCCCAAAATGTCCTGTTTCATTTCCTGCACTGCCTCTACCATCTGCTCTTTCTTTGCTCCCGCTACTTCTGCAAGAGAACGTTCCCCTGTTGTATCCGTAAGTGTCATGCTGGTACTTCCGATTTTGGAGGAAGTAACTGCGATTTCACGAACAAGCTTCTTGAGCATTTCGGCACCGCATGCCTGAAGTACCAGTTCTTCATCATCCGTAAATTCACGAAGTACATCTAAATCTACGTTCGAACCGATTGCCAGAGCAATTTTCAAACCGTACTGGAACCAACGGTTCTTCTTTAACATTTCAAAACCTTTTTTGTAGTTGTCGGTTGGATATCCGTCTGTCATAAGGAAAATAACCGGTGCATAGGAAAGGGACGGTGCTCTTAAAAATCCATTTCTGGAAAGTTTTTGGCAAAGTTCCTCGCAGGCATCTCCCAGATCCGTTACACCGTCTGCGCTTAAGTTCTCCCATCTCTGGTATTCCTCGATTAATACTGGTTCTGGTGTAATCCATTCACATCCAGAAGAAAATGACATTACGGCAACTTTTACATCGGTCCCTGCCTCACCAATACCAATTAATTCCGGTAAAATATCTCCCATAACACGATTTAACGATTCAAGCTTTGAACCCTCCATACTTTTTGAAGTATCTACCAGAAAAAAAATGACCATACTTTTCTTGGCAGGCGGCATGGTCTCTAACGGATCAATCGCCTCTATATTTTCATCAAACTGTCTGCTCATCCTCATCT
>CAVCBH010000045.1:0-13233 GCA_963600375.1 bacterium
GTCATAATCTTTACCACATCTTCCTCTTCCACTTCTGTCTTTATCAGCCCTGTAAGAATCAGCTTTCTCTTAGCCCGGGTCATGGCAACATATAAGATTCGCATTTCCTCTTCCAGCGTATCTTTCCATATCTTTTCCTGAATCGCTTTTTTCATAAGTGACGGATGGTGAAATCGCAACGTTGTGTTTACACATTCCATCCCAATTCCAAGCTCTGGATGACAGAGAACCGACTTATTCAAATCCATTCGATTAAACTTTTTAGATAAGCCACTCACAAATACGACCGGAAATTCCAGTCCCTTACTTTTATGAATAGTCATAATCTTTACCACATCTTCCTCTTCCATGCCGCTTCCTGCTTCTCCCATCTCAATCTCATAGGATTTTAGCTGTTTCATATAACGGTTAAAATAAAACAGACCTTTAAAAACTGTTTTCTCATAATCTTCTGCCTTCTTTAAAAGCATTAAAAGGTTTTCTTTTCGCTTTTCTCCATCTGGCATAAGCTGCACATCATAATAGAAGCCGGTTCTTTCGTAAATATCCCACAATAAAGCGCCCAGTGGCTGCTCCTTTTTTTGCTGTCGGAAATAAAGTAGATCAAACAGGAAATCTCGAATCTTCTTCTTGAAGACTTCTTCTGTTCCTTCCTGCAAATAAAGGCGCATAAAATCATACAGGGTATATTGATTCCTTACCGGTTCTTCAATCAGTACTCTGAGTTTTACCAGTTCTTCTTCTGTAAATCCACCAATGGAAGAAAGCATAACCGAGGCCATCGGAATATCCTGATATACATTATCTACGATAGACAGGTAATTCAACATAACCGTAATTTCTCTTGTATGGAAATATCCTGTTTTATTTTCACAACTTACCGGAATTCCTCTCTGTTCTAAAAATTCAGCCATCGGCTCCATTCTTCCGGCTCCAGATCTTAAAAGAATAACCATATCACCATAATGGTAGCCCTCTTCTAATAATTCTTTGATTCTTTTACATATAACCGCGCTCTCTGCCAGGATATCTTCCGGCATTTCTATTAAAGCAGAAGCACTGTCTTTTTGTAAAAGCAGAATTTCTGAAGTTTCTTCATCCTGAAGCATTGGTCCCCCTTCTCCTGGCCGGAGTGCGGTCTCTTCATTATAATCAACTCCTCCAAACTCTCTTTCCATCAAATGCGAAAATATATAGTTTGTAAACCGAAGTACTCCCGGCGCACTTCGAAAATTATCTCGGAGTTCAATTGACACACTCTTTTCTGTGTTCTCCTTTTTATCCGCTGCTCCTTCTATTTCTGGGATTTCTTTTATCTCTACTGCTTCTTTTGCATCTACACTTTCTATAGGATTTGTATTTTCTATATTGTCTGTACCTTCAGCACCTTCTTTTTTTAAAACTGCATCTAAAGAAGTATACCTATCTTTCCTTCTTAAAAATAAATCCGGTCTTGCCTGTCGGAATCGGTAAATACTCTGCTTCACATCGCCTACTGTAAATAAAGTATTTCTCTTTTCATTTAAAAGCATCTCCAATAAGGTTTCCTGCACCAGATTAGTATCCTGATATTCATCGACAAAAATCATCTTATACTTCTTCGATAATTCTTTTGCTGTTTCCGATGGATGGGCTATCCCTTTTTCATCATAAGATTCTACTAAAAGTTCAAGTGCAAAATGTTCAAGGTCGTCAAAGTCATATACATTCTTTTCTTTTTTACATGAGAAATAAATCTCTGCAAATCGTTTTGCAAGCGTAATATATTCCTCTAAAAGAGGATATAACAAAGCGGCTTCTCTTTGCAGTTCTTCAGCCGGCGCTGTAAATACAGTTTCTTTCTGGTTACTTATCTGCTCTTTTACCTTTTGGTAAAATTCCCTCACATTCTCGTACCCGCTCCATTCCCTGTCCTTTTTTGTTGCTCTTGGAAATGTTGCAATAGAATTTCTTGATAAGATCTCATAATATTCGTTATAATCCTGTGCCCCCGCCAACTGATCTGTAAGTTCTTTTATATTCTGAAGAAAAGTTATATATTTCTCCGGGACATCTTCTTCTGCCATGTCTAACTGCTTTAGTAAAATAAGAAGCTCTTCCTGTAGCTGCAAAACTTCCTTTTTTGCTTTCGAAAAAAGTAACTGCACAGCAGCAGATTGATTCCAGTCTTTCTTCCCTGCAAGAAGAACTGCCTCTCTTTTTGTCCTTTCAAACCAGCCATCCACATTCGGGAAACTGCGAGAAAAACGATAGATATCTTCTATCATTCCTTCAATGATTGTATCGTTCTTTCCTGGTGCATAGGCTTCCACAAACCTCAGAAAGCTTTCCCTTCCAGAGGCATAAGCTTCTTCCAACAACTGCTCCATCGCCTGTTGGCGAAGCAGAAACAGTTCTCCTTCTTCCCCAATTCGAAAGGAAGGATCTATCGCAAGTTCATTATAATGTGTACGGATCAAATGATTACAGAAACTGTGTATCGTCGAAATATCTGCCTGTTTTATCTTTCTTATCTGCTTCTTTAAATAGCGGTTTTCCGGGTCTTTTGCCAGACGCTCTTCTAGCTCTAAACTGATACGTTCCTTCATTTCTGCCGCTGCTGCATTCGTAAATGTCATAACAAGAAAGCGGTCTGCTTCCACTGGATGTTCTTTATCCATAATAAGTTCTGCCATACGACTTACTAAAACTCTTGTCTTTCCGGCTCCGGCTCCGGCAGATACCATAATATTTCTTCCTCTTAGAAATATCGCCTGTTCCTGTTCTTTTGTATAATGCATCTTACTCTCCCTCCTCTCTTATTTTTTCTAGCACTTCTTCTACAGATAAACTCTGCAAACTCTGATATTCAAACCCCGGCATCTTCACATCAAATCCGCAGACATCTGCAAATGGGCAATAATCGCAGGCCGTTCCTTTTTTATTCCGGTATGGTCTTGGACGAATTTCTCCTTTATAAATTCTTCCTCCAATCTCTGCCGCTTTCTTTCTGGCATAGTCTCCCATATAATAGAAATCCTGCGTTCCCATTACTGGAGAATTCTTATAGGGCTCTCCTGATTTCTTTAATCGAACCGGCATAGACAAAAACTCTCCCTCCGGTAACTCAAGCTTATTTAAAATATCCCCGTCACTGTTTGCCATACCAGACATTCTGAAGTTCTTAAGTAAACTTTCTTTCTCCGCATGATCGGCCTTTATAATCGGATCCTGTAACTGATAATAAAATACACCAGCAGGAGTTACCTGTTTATGAGAATCTTTCTGATACAATTCTTCAGCGGCATTCATATAAATAATCAACTGTAACTCCAGACCATAATAAAAGTCTTCCATCTCAAACTTCTTTGCCCCGGACTTATAGTCAATAACTCGCATAAGAATCTCATCGTCTTCCTCACAGACATCAACCCTGTCAATCGTTCCCTGTAGGAACATCTTGCGGCCATCAGCAAGTGGAATTTCTGCTTCTTTTAATCTTTCTCTTTTTCCAAAATGTAATTCAAATCGGTCTGGCTCAAATTCACTGTTCTTTAAATGCACCCGAAGAACTCCTATTGTTCTTCGCATAATTCGCTCAACGGTCTTTATCTTATACTGATTTCTGAAAGAGCTACAGAAGACATCTGTAAGATTCTCATCCATCGCACTGTGTAATGCCTCCGAAATATACTGGTTCTGCACCTCATCTGGAAGTGTTTTCCAACTGTATTCTGATTCTTTTACCTTTTTTGAAAAATTTTCTAATGCCTTATGAAACAGATTCCCCAAATCTACCGGACGAATCTTATATTCTTCTCTTTCCTTTAATTCCAGACCATAAATACAGTAATACTGATATGGACAGGCTGCAAATCTTTCTAATCTTGTTACACTTCCTGAAATCTCTTTCCCATACAAATCTTCCATCAGCTTTTCAGAAAGTTTCGGTTCTTCGTATGCACTTTCAAGATATCGACTGTATCTTTCCAGTTGAAGCCTTGTCTCCGGCAGAGTATCCCAGTATTTCGCCAGCATAAGGAATGCTTTATTTTTTTCAGCCTGTTGTGTATTTTTCTTTAATTGTAACAAACTTTCTAATAAAAACTCGCGGCTGTCTTCCTGATTAAAATAGTATCTTCTTTCTTCTTCCGGATATTTCTTTCTAGAAAGCAGTGGAAAAAGTCGGCTCAAATTCTTTTGAAGCAAAGATGGACGTAACGCTGCCCCATCGCTATCCGTTACAGAATAAGAAAAATAAAGTTCTTCTGTTGGTTTGGAAAATGCCATATACATATAAAATTCATCTTCCATCGACTGTTCTAAGAGACTTTGGGACAGAGAAATTCCACATTCCTTTAAGAGATCTTTCTCGGCATCACTGAGCAGCCCCCTATCTTCTAAATTCGGAGGAATCTTTCCGTCATTCATTCCCGTAATAAACAATACCTTTATCTCATGCAGACGAGTACGCTTCAAATCACCAAGCACAACCTGATCCATAGATAACGGAACCACGCCAAGCCCTAAAGCATCTAATCCTGCATCCATAACTTCGCCAAGCTCTTTTACAGACATTTTCTCTTCTCCGAAAATCATAACCACTTTATCAATAAGAGAAATTAATAAGCTGTACAACTGTCTGTATTCCGTTGCCTTTACATAATCTCCTGCATCCTCTGCCTTTTGCGCCCGATAAGTAAACTTCGCCTCAAAGTTCAACTCTTTCATTGCAAAATAGAGTGCTTCCATCTTCTCTTTTACCGATGCCTCTTTATCTCGCATCACGGCACAAAAATCCGCCGTTTCCTTCATAAAACGTTCCTGCAAAAGATGTAATTCCTCTATCATCGATTCTTCTTTATTCTTTAATCTTCTGACAAATGGTTTCTTCCACATAGAAAAGCCTCGAATACCTGCATACAGAACATAGTTTTCCAGATAATCGACCTCCTCATCCATAAGATCAGACATCCCTGACTTCAAATAGCGAAAGACACTTTCATAAGAATAATCCATCTGCGCAAGATGAAAGAGAGAACGAACCGCCTCCACACCGGAATGATAGGACACCTTCTTTTTAATATCTTCAAACACAGGAATCTGAAGCTGCGCCGCTTTACGCTTAAATGCGGATGCATATTCTGCAACATCCCCGGAAAGTACAGCAAAATCTCGGTACCGATACTTCTTTTGTCTCACAAGCTGCTCTATCTTGTGCATGACATACTCTGCCTCTCCGTCTGGATTACGACATACGGTCATATGAATCCTTTCCGGGTTTTTCTCATAACTTTCCCGAATATCCTGGAATATATGCTTTTCTAAAAAGGCAATTTCCGGGTTATTTCTAAATCTCGGCGCATCTTCTTCCTTAAGATTTAGAATTTCTTCTACTTCCTGCATGTTTTCCTTACAAAGCAATAACAAAAAATCGGCCGTTTTCTTACTTGTATGGAACAAGTCTTCCGGCATTCCTTTTTGTCCGGGAACAAGTTCTGGAATAGTCACCGTCACATTAATCTGGCCTGCTACTTTAAATAATTCCTTCAAAAAGGCAAGCTGTACCGGGGTAAATCCTGCAAAACCATCAAAATAGAATACAGCATCCTTTAACATCGGCGCTTTCTGTGTAAATTCTCCGGCAACATCAAGAATCTGCTCCGTCACCATAAATCTGCCTTCTATCGCCTTTTCAAAGCGTTCGTAAATTCGACCAAGTTCCTCACATTTACTACAAAGGCTCTTATTCTCTCCTAGTTGCCCTGTCACTTCCTCTATCTGTTTCCAGGAAACTCCGTACCCTATAAATTCCATGAGCATTGACTTTAACTCATCAATAAATCCCGGTTTCTTCATACTTTTTTTGAAATAAAGGAAGTCTCCCTCTCCTTCGGAAAGAATCTTTCTAAGCATCATGGAAACACCCAGATCTTCAAGAATTTCTCCCGGCTGATATCTACATTCTGCAAAAATGCGATAGGCAAGACGATGGAAGCTTAGAATGTCTATATTAAAAAAACCATGTCGCGGATGCTTTTTTACCATCTTACGCTGCATCTCCAGACTGAACTGTTCCGGCACAATCACATAATATTGTTTTTCCGGACATTCTATTGAACGGCGAATCACTTCCTGCACCAGATATTCTGTTTTTCCCTGTCCACTTCTTCCTGTAATAAATCTAAGCGCCATTCTGTCCTCCTGTCTTCTTCCTGTATTTCTGAAATTCTTTTATGCCTCATTCCAGTTGCTGAGTTCTTCTCTCAATACACCCAGCAGCTCACTTTCCGGTATCTTCCGTACTACCTGTCCCTTTTTAATAAGGAGTCCTTCTCCTTTTCCACCGGCAATTCCGATATCTGCTTCTTTTGCTTCTCCCGGGCCATTTACAACACAGCCCATAACGGCTACTTTGATATTTAAATTATCAAATTCTGTCACCATCTTCTCCACTTCATTTGCAAGTCCGATCAGATCAATATTCGTTCTTCCACATGTCGGACAGGATACCACCTCGATTCCACCTTTTCTGAGACCGAGTGTCTTTAAAATCTGCTTTGCGGAAGCAATTTCATTTACAGGGTCACCAGTAAGAGACACACGAATCGTATCTCCGATTCCCTGATTTAAAATGATACCAAGTCCAATGGCTGACTTAATATTTCCACGGAATAAAGTACCAGCCTCCGTAATTCCCACATGAAGAGGATACTTGCACTTTGGCGCTAACAGTTCATGTGCCTTTGCACACATTAAAACATCAGAAGACTTGATACTTACTACAAGATTATCATAGCCCATATCTTCTATCATCTTCACTTTATCCAGTGCACTCTCTACAAGTCCTTCTGCAGTTACTTTTCCGTACTTTTCTATGATATGTTTTTCCAAAGAGCCACTGTTTACTCCTACACGGATAGGAACATTATATTCTTTTGCCTTATCAACGACGGCTTTTACTCGTTCTGGAGAACCAATATTACCCGGATTAATTCTTATCTTATCTGCCCCATTCTCAATTGCTGCGATTGCCATGCGATAATCAAAATGAATATCTGCTACGATTGGAATATGAATTCGCTTTTTAATCTCTCCAAGTGCCTTTGCCGCCTCTAAAGTAGGTACGGTAGAACGAATAATATCACAGCCTGCCGCCTCTAACTCAAGAATCTGCGCTACTGTTGCCTCCACATCTTCTGTCTTTGTATTTGTCATAGACTGAACCAGAATTGGATTTCCTCCTCCGATTACTCTGTCCCCAATCTTTACTACCTTTGTATGTTCTCTGTACACAATGCTTCCTCCTTTTTTTGTTATTAATGTTACTCTCTAACTGCGTAAAAAAGTTCAAAGAGTACATATTATTGCCAGAAAAGAGCCTGCCGCACCCATAATTGCAACAGCCTCTTTTCCCTACTTATACGATTCCCTAAATTACACTTATTTAAATGAATCTGTATACTTTCTCTTTGTGTTTACTTATATGAAAAATATATTTTTAATATCATTCGCCATAACAACAATCATAAGCGCCATCAACAACACGAGTCCGGCCAAATGAACCATACCTTCCTTTTCCGGTGATACTTTCTTTCTTCGAATCATCTCCAGAATAATAAATACAAGTCTTCCTCCATCTAATGCCGGAAATGGTAAAAGATTCATAACTCCAAGGTTTGCACTTAACATAATGGCAAAATTCAGAAGACTTAAAACAACCGTCTTAATGCCATATACAATGGACTGCTCATAGGTATTTCCAATCATATTGACAATTCCAACCGGTCCGGATAAGTCATTCAGCTTAAACCGTCCTGTTATCAGATACTTAAGACTTATGAAAGTAGACTTAATCTGATATCTTACTTCTAAAATACTATACTTTAAAGTACCGAGAATTCCCTGCTTTGGAGCAGCTATTCTTGTAATACCAAAGGCATAACTTCCTGTTTCTGTCTTCTTTCTTTTCACTGTAACTGTCTTTCTTTCCCCGGCTCTCTCATAAGTAACCTTTACATCTGCCTTATCGTTATGCACATAATTAAACAGAGAAATCTCTCTGAAATTATAAATTCGGGAACCATCCAACTTCACAATACGGTCTCCCGCCCGGATTCCCGCTTCATATGCTCCACTGTCCACTGCAACCTCGCCAGCAGTAGCAGTATCTGCTCCGCTAAAACCAACCACAAATAAAGCAAGCACAAATGCAAAAATAAAATTAAAAAATGGTCCGGCAAATATAACAGAAAATCTGGCAAGCGGAGACTTACTTCCAAATGCTCTCGGATCCTGACAATCTTCATCTTCCCCCAGCATAACACAGCATCCTCCAAATGGCAGACACTTAACAGAGTACTTGGTTTCTCCAATCTGCTTTCCAAAAATTGTCGGTCCAATTCCGATGGCAAATTCCTCAACACAAACTCCGTTTTTCTTCGCCAGAAGGAAATGCCCCAGCTCGTGAAAAATAACAATAACACTAAATAAAACAATTGCAAGAATGATTTTCAGCATGAATTTTCCTTTCTTTTACTGAAGTACAGAATAAACCCACTGCTCTGTTGCAAGAATTTCTTCTAAATCAGGATGAGCAGACACTTTATGGGTATCCATACACTTTTCAATGGAACGGACAATGTCCGTATACTTTATCTCACCTTTTAAAAACTTTGCAACTGCCCTCTCATTCGCTGCATTAAAAACGGTAGGCATTGTGCCTCCTGTCTTTCCAGCTTCAATTGCAAGAGATAATCCTCTAAATACTTTATAATCTGGTTTTTCAAATGTAATCTGTGATAACTTTGAAAAATCCAGTCTGTCTCCGGAAAGACTTCTTCTTTCCGGATAAAACAGTGCATACTCAATCGGTACACGCATATCCGGTGTTCCAAGCTGCGCAATAATTGCACCGTCAATATACTGCACCATCGAATGAATAATACTCTGTGGCTGAATAACGACTTCAATCTGCGAGTAATCCACTCCAAAGAGCCACTTCGCTTCCATCACTTCAAGCCCTTTATTCACCATCGTAGAAGAATCAATCGTGATTTTAGGTCCCATGGACCAGTTTGGATGATTCAGCGCATCTTCAAGAGTAACTGTCTCTAAAAACTCTGCACTTTTCCCTCGGAATGGACCACCGGAAGCCGTAAGAAGAATCTTATCAAGCGCTTTTTTGGGTTCTCCCTGAAGGGACTGGAATATTGCAGAATGTTCGCTGTCTACCGGAAGAATGGATACTCCATATTCCTTCGCCATCGGAATGATCAGATGACCCGCTGTTACAAGCGTTTCCTTATTCGCTAACGCAATATCCTTTCCCTTTTTAATTGCTTCCATTGTTGGTAAAATCCCCATCATACCAACAACAGCAGTCACAACAACATCTGCGCTGTCAATTCCTGCAACTCCAATAAGTCCATCCATTCCACAGACAACCTCTACCGATTCCCCGGCAAGTTCTTCTTTTAATTCTTTTGCTTTCTCCTCATCAGACAAACTTACAAGCTGTGGATGAAACTCCTTAATCTGTTCCTTTAAACGTTCTTTATTCCTTCCTGCTGCAAGAGCTACAACCTGAAGTTCATCTGCATGTTCTCTTACGACATCTAGTGTCTGCGTTCCTATAGACCCCGTTGAACCTAAAATTGCTATCTTTTTCATTTTAATCCCACCACCATTACTAACATATAATAAATAATCGGTGCAGTAAATATAATACTGTCAAATCGGTCAAGAATACCGCCGTGTCCCGGAATCAGGTGACTGTAATCCTTAATCTCATAATTTCTCTTTATTGCGGATGCACCAAGATCTCCAATAATACTGATAAGCCCGCCTACTGCACATACCATGCCAAATACAACAATCAGATTATAATTTACAGAAAGGAACTGTTTGGCAAACAGACCGTACAGACATCCTAAAATACCTGCACCGATCACGCCTCCTACTGCACCTTCAATTGTCTTCTTCGGACTTAATATCGGAGACATCTTATGCTTTCCAATCAACCTTCCTGTACAGTATGCCAGTGTATCATTCCCCCATGCACTGAGGAAAACAAGCACAACCATATATGCTCCGTCTGAGAGCATGCGAATTCTGTAAATGCAGGAAAGCATCACTGTTACATAAAATAAAGCAAAATACGAAATCGCCACACTGGAAATCTCGTACTCAGGAAAAGTAAATACATAAACCGCAATGAGTAATATCAGTACCAGTAATGCTAACGGCATCACGTACTGTTCTAATCCCAAAAGCAATAACAGATAATATAAAATACTTCCCGTATATATAATAACTCCAAGCGCAGACTTCTCCATATGAATCACTCTTAAAAGCTCAAATACACCAATTAAAGAAATGGCTCCCACAACAAAAAATGTAAGAAATCCTCCATAATATAATGTAACAAAAGCAAGCAGTACCAGAATGATTCCACTGATTAATCTTTCTCTAAACATTGTGTCCTCCTAGATCAAACTCCACCAAAACGACGGTCTCTGGTATTATAATACTCTACTGCCCGGATTAATTCCTGTTTATCAAAATCTGGCCAGAGTACATCTGTAAAATAAAATTCTGCATAGGCAAGCTGCCATAAGAGCCAATTCGAGAGTCTCTGCTCTCCACTTGTTCGAATCATAAGATCAGGATCTGGTAATTCCTTCGTATCAAGATAGGACGCAAATCTCTCTTCTGTAATCTCTTCTACCGAAAAAGCTCCATCCTTACAATCCTGTGTCATATGGCGCATGGCTCTTACCATCTCATCTCTGCTGCCGTAATTAAGTGCAATCGTAAAATTAAGCCCCGTATTCTTAGCTGAAACTTCTTCAAGTTCATCAATTGCCGCCCGGATATCCTCATCTAAACGACTCTTCTCTCCGATCACACGAACTCTCATATTATTCTTCGCTGTTCTCTCAATACAATCCTTTAAATACTTACGAAGAAGTCGCATCAGTGCCTTTACTTCCTTATCCGGTCTCTTCCAGTTCTCTGTTGAGAACGCATACACTGTAAGATACTTAATTCCAATGTCCCATGCATCTTCACAAATCTGTTCTACTGTCTTCGCTCCCTGAGAATGTCCGTAATTTCTCGGCATAAGACGCTTCTTTGCCCAGCGCCCATTCCCATCTAATATAATCGCAACATGCTCTGGAATCGTAAGCAGCTTTCCATTTAATTCCTTTTCCACTTATCGTAATCCTCCAAAAATTGTAATTTTACATACTCTTTTAAATTTCCTTCGCAGGAAACTACAGATATTATATATCTTATCTTCTTTATAAAATATTCTTGCATAAGAAAAACCAGACAGCCAGTCACGCCGGCTGCCTGGTTGCTTTCCATGATACTATACTGTAAGAATCTCCTGGGACTTCTTATCAATCATTCCATCGATAGTCTTAATATACTTATCTGTAGCTTTCTGTACTTTATCCTGCTGATCCTTTAATTCGTCCTCTGTGATCTCGCTGTTCTTGTTCGCCTTCTTCAGAGTATCATTCGCATCTCTTCTGATATTACGGATAGCAACCTTCGCTGCCTCTCCCTTCTTCTTAACGTCCTTAACAAGTTCCTTTCTTCGTTCCTCTGTAAGTTCAGGGAATACAAGACGGATAACCTTACCATCATTTGTAGGGTTGATTCCGATATCAGACTGCATAATCTCCTTCTCAATTGCCTTTAAAAGAGAGGTCTCCCATGGCTGAATTGTAATAATTCTTGGTTCTGGAACGGAAATGTTACCAACCTGCTGTAATGGAGTAGGTGTTCCATAATAATCTACCTTAATCTTATCTAATACGTGTGGATTCGCTCTTCCTGCACGGATAGAATTATACTCTCTCTCCAGACTTTCAATAGACTTCTGCATCTTCTCTTCAAACTTCTTTATCATAATATGTCCTCCTACATATACTTATTCTCTGTTATTATGTGATATTAATTTACAATAACCCAACTTAATTGTCAAGCCTTTTCCAATATTTGTATGTGAGTTCTTCACAAAATATTCCCAGACCCCTATACTGTAACGTAAGTTCCGTTAAACTTGCCGCTCATTGTATTAACAATACTGTTCTCTTCTTCTAAACCAAAGATTACTAACGGCATCTTGTTCTCAAGACACATGATTGTTGCAGTTAAATCAATAACACCAAGTTTCTTTGAGAGTACTTCATCAAGAGAAATTTCATCGTATTTCACTGCATCTGGATTCACCTTTGGATCGCTGTCATAAACACCATCAATTGCCTTGGCTAAAAGGATTGCATCTGCCTCGATCTCAATCGCACGAAGTGCTGTAGCTGTATCTGTAGAGAAATATGGATGACCTGTTCCTCCTGCAAAGAAAGTTACTACACCTTCTTCTAAGTTCTTCACCGCATCATCCTTTGAGAAAAGTTCTGTAAATGCACCACAGGTAAATGGAGTATATACCCTGGTCTTCATTCCTACATGACGGAACATATCAGAAACATAGATACAGTTCATTACTGTAGCAAGCATACCGATCTGGTCTGCCTTTGTTCTCTCCATGTTTTCGCTTGTTCTTCCACGCCAGAAATTACCACCGCCAATAACGATCGCAACCTGCATTCCCTCATCAACAATCTGCTTTACCTGCTCGGCTACCTTTAATACCGTTGCCTCATCAAAACCAGTCTTCTTCTCTCCGGCTAATGCCTCTCCACTTAATTTTAATAAAACACGCTTTAAACTTTTTAAATCTTTCATGTAAACCTCCAAAAGCTTTTAATATACTCTCTGAATCTCTTACATCTTAAATATACTCTTTGAATATATTTAAAATAAATTCCAGGAATATACTTTATCCCATGATAATCTTTCGGGTGCGGAAATCATAGCGAATTTCCGTTTTCTTAAACTTCTCATCCACATCAATAAATCTAAGCATAGTATCATTGTGCGCTAACACCGGATAGTTCATCCCTGACAGCACTGAAAAAAAGACATCTATAATCATATATCCATTTTTTCTCGAAACATTCGACAATAATACCTTCATTCTTCACACCCCTGATTCTTTGCCTTGCACAAAAGGACAAAGTAATACTTAATAACATTATAGCCGATTCTGACCCTAATGTAAAGGAGACAATTCTGATTTGCAGAACTAAACAGACGCACCCAAAGAGAGCGGATAGCCTATATTTGTGACTCTATCACTGTGGGTTGAATGTTCGCTTCTCACGCTCACATTCAATC
>CAVCBH010000046.1:0-4114 GCA_963600375.1 bacterium
CCGCCATATTTAAGCACAGTCTTAAAATGGATCACGATAAGTATTCTACTTTGCCATTTCTTTAAAATACATTCGGTCAAAAGTTTTAGTAAAACAATTCTATCTTTTATGTTATGGCTCTTTTTACTGGGAGGAAGCCTGTCTTTTTTTCTTACCAGTATACATATAGAAAACGTAAATGGAAAAAAAGCAGCATATAAGGCAGTGTCCGTTATGTTCCTTATGGCAGGAATTTTTTTTCTGTGGCAAAGGAAACGAAAACAGGAAAAGAAAGAAAAAAGTGCGAAGACAAACACCTATGAAATACGAATTACAAGAAAAGCAAAAGAAGTAATGTGTACAGGAATATATGATTCAGGAAATCTTTTATCCAGTCAGATTACCGGTCAGGGAGTGTGCATCATAGCGATGGAGCAGGCAAAGGAACTTTTGCTGCCGGAGGAGGAAGCCTATATCACTAATTTTTTTGCTGAGTCTGTAGAAAATTTTTCATGGAAAGTATGGGCAAAACAATTTCAAAATGGAATCTATATACTACAGTATTCCTCCGTGGGCAAAAAGAATGCAAAGATACCGGGAATCTTAGCAGAGCAGATTGTTGTGTTAAAAAATGAGGAGGTGCTAGTTGAAACAAAGGGAATGCTAGGTATCAGCCCGGAAAGAATTTCAGAAGGAAATAAATTTTCAGTATTACTTCCGGCAGATATCTTTGAGAGGAAAATTAATCGCAGTATCATTTGATGGAGGGTAAAAATATGGCAGTTGTATTGAATGCGTCAGGAGTAAACCGAGTAAGATTTACAGTGATAAATAATATGAAGTCGTTGTTTCATCCACAGAGGGAAGTACATTACATTGGAGGAACCGACATTCTTCCACCGCCATTAGAGCCAGAAGAGGAAGCTTATGTGTTAAGTCAGTTAGATACCAGACGAAGAGAGGAAGCAAAGACCCTTTTGATCGAAAGAAATTTGAGATTAGTTGTTTACATAGCAAAGAAATTTGAAAATACAGGAATCGGAGTAGAGGACCTGATTTCTATTGGAACCATTGGGCTGATCAAAGCAATCCAGACCTTTAAATTAGATAAAAAAATAAAACTTGCAACGTATGCGTCCCGCTGCATCGAAAATGAAATTCTTATGTACTTAAGAAGGACCAGTAAGACGAAAATGGAAGTGTCGATCGATGAGCCTTTAAACGTAGACTGGGATGGAAATGAACTCCTTCTTTCAGATATCTTAGGCACTGACAGCGATGTCATCTCCAAAGACATTGAGGACGAGATCGACCGGAAAATGTTAAACAAAGCAATGGAGATTTTATCCGAAAGGGAGAAACTGATTATTCGGCTGCGGTTTGGAATTGGTGGGGATGGCAGCGAGGAAAAGACACAGAAGGAGGTCGCAGACCTGTTGGGAATCTCACAGTCATATATCTCCAGACTCGAAAAGAAGATTATTCATCGGCTGAAGCGAGAGATGATTAAAATGCAGTAGGCTTCTGAATTTACAGGCAAAAGAGACGCGCCCAAAGAGAGGCTATACGCTCTTTCAGGGTGCGTCTCCTTTGCCTGCAGTCATCGTTCAATAAAGTTTCGAATAGATTTCAAAGCATTTTTCTCCAACCGGCTTACCTGCGCCTGTGAGATACTGATTTCATCTGCAACTTCCGTCTGTGTTTTCCCTTCAAAAAAACGTTTTTCAATAATGTGATATTCTCTGCCAGAAAGCTGATTCATTGCTTCCTGAAGGGAGAGATGCTCAATCCAGGTATCCTCTTTATTTTTCCTGTCACAGATTTGATCCATCAGAAACAGAGGGTCATTGCCATCCTGACAGACCGGTTCAAACAAGGACATTGGGGTGGCAATCGCATCCAGGGCATAAATAATATCCTCTTCCGGAATTCCCGTTTTTTTAGCGATTTCCTCAATCGTGGGGGTGCGGTTCATTGATTTCGTAAGTTGTTCTTTTGCATAGATTGCTTTATAAGCAGTATCCCGAAGAGAACGGCTGACGCGGATACTGTTATTGTCTCTCAGGTACCTTCGGACTTCTCCAAGAATCATGGGAACAGCATAGGTAGAGAATTTCACATTTAAAGTGCGGTCGAAATTATCAATGGCTTTCATCAGTCCGATACAGCCAACCTGAAATAAATCATCGGCGTGTTCATGGTTATTCGAAAAACGCTGGATAACACTTAAGACAAGGCGCAGGTTTCCTTTTACATATTGATCTCGCGCATCCATATTTCCTTCTTCAATTTGTATAAATAGATTTTCCTTTTCCTCATCGGATAAAAGAGGCAGTTCCGAAGTATTTACTCCACAGATTTCTACTTTGTTTAAAAACATCGCTATCCTCCTAAGATGAACATGTACTTTCAGAATTTTATGAAATCATAAATCAAGTAGATTTGCGCCGAAACTGCACAGTAAGAAGGTATATTTCTTTGTACAGCTTCTTCAGGTGATTCACAGAATCAGGAATAAAAGATTCTGAGACACAAAAAATGTAATAGAAAATGTATCTGTATAACAGGATGAACTTAAAAAAATAAAAATATTCATATAAAAGGTGAATATATTTAAGAAATCTGTTATAATGGTAAATGTGAGAGAAATGGCTACATATTTTTTCACGGAAAATTTCAAATTAGATAGGAGGATATCACATGGTTGCAGAGATCGTATGTGTGGGAACGGAACTTCTGCTGGGAGATATCGTAAACACGAATGCACAGCATATATCAAAAGAGCTTGCCCATATAGGAATTGATTTATACTACCAGACAGTGGTGGGGGACAATGCGGAACGCGTGTCGAATGTATTAGCTACAGCTCTGAAGCGTTCAGATTTAATTATCATGACAGGTGGACTTGGTCCGACAAAAGATGACCTTACGAAAGAAGTAGCGGCATCTTTTTTTGGGAAGAAATTAGTCTTTCATGAGCAGACATATGAACACGTCAGAAAGAAACTGGAATCTTATGGAATAAATGAGATGACAGAAAGCCAGAAAAAACAGGCATTAGTTCCAGAAGGTTCTCTTGTAGTTACCAATCCTGCAGGACTTGCCCCAGGAATCATTATGGCGCAGGGAGATAAGGCAATTGTTATGCTGCCAGGCCCGCCAAAAGAGATGAAGGCTGTTCTTGCCGAGTGCTGTCATCTTTTCATTAACCGACTTTCCGACCAGGTCTTTGTATCAATTAACATTAAGTGCAAAGGTCCGGATGAACTTCCGTTAAGAGAAATCGGAGAAGCACCAGTCGCAGATTTATTAGGAGACATCCTTGATAATAAGAATCCGACAGTCGCAACTTATGCAAAAGAAGATGGTGTATTAATACGAGTAACTGCATCCGGAAAGACAAGAGAAGATGCCCTTACCGCCATGCAGCCGGTCGTAACAAAGATTGCAGAAATACTCGCCGGAAAGATTGCATGGGTAAAAGAAGAAGTGTAGAAGAAGCATGATCCTGCATTTTCTGATAAGTCAGAGACGAAATTTATAAAAATTAGCAGGAGAATTTGGCATATATCTATAGCTTTTATGTTATGTCAACAGGGCCAAATAAAAAGTAACTAAAAAACATTAAATTGAAAGAGGAAAAAGTGGAAACATCTAGTTTAAAAAGAATAACAAACAAATATACAGAGACCAGCCTGATTATCCGTATCTTGATCGGTATGGTAATCGGTGTGGTACTGGCACTTGCTGTGCCTCAATTTACAGGAATCAAGATTCTTGGAGATCTTTTCGTAGGAGCATTAAAGGCAATCGCTCCATTACTTGTATGTCTTTTAATTATGAGTTCTTTAGCTCAGACAAAAGAAGGGCATAACGGAAACATGAAAACGGTAATAATCCTTTATATGTTCAGTACAATAATGGGAGCAATCGTAGCGGTAGCAGGAAGCTTTTTATTTCCTATGAACATTACATTAGCGGATGCTGTACAGCAGGAAGCACCGAAAGGAGTTGTAGAAGTACTTGAAAATCTCCTTTTAAAAATCGTAGCGAACCCAATTGATGCATTAGTAAATGCCAACTATCTTGGAGTACTTGCATGGGCTGTTATTCTTGGAATCGCTCTTAAAAAGTC
>CAVCBH010000047.1:0-15047 GCA_963600375.1 bacterium
TTTCCACTTACTCTATTCTCCCCAGCATAGCTGGGGGATTAGACTTTTCATTCAAACCAGAATCCATCTTTTTATTGTAAATTTATCTATAATTAAACTTTATTTTCTCTTTATATTTATAAAATATCAGTTTTAACTTTATTCCTATTTGACAATCCCACATTATATCATTATAGTAGCTTTAAATGTTTATTATATTTTTATAAGGTAAGGTATTTTTATGACAATCAAAGAAGCTAGAATAAAAACGCAACATTCTGCAGAAGAAATCGCCAAACTACTTGGCTTTCCATTAAAGACATGGCTGGCATGGGAGGAAGAAGAAAAAAAGCCCCCAAAATATATTGAGATCCTGATTTTAGAACGCTTAGAAACATATTGGTAACTTCTGATTAAACAAAAATCGCTGCACGTAGCTTTCGCAAGCCATCGCGCAGCGATTTTGTTCAATCAGAAGTTATTCTAACGGCTCTCTGGAAATTTCGTCATAGAACGCCGCCGTTGCCGCATTCGTATACGGTGTCAGCCATAAGAAGCCAATTCCAAAGCTGAGGATACAAAGAAGCTGCCAGCCGATAAAACTGAACTGTAAGCAGAACAGTCGCCATTTGTTTCCTACCATCATTTTTTCAGAAACCTGCATTGCTTCCTTTGCCGTCATTTCCGGGTTCTCTGCCAGGATAAATCCTGACATACTGTAGGCATAGGATTTAATAATTCCCGGAATAATTAATAATAATGTCCACAAAAATATAAAGATACCCATTCGAAGTCTGAGCCAGAATGCTTTACCAAACATGGAGGCTTTTGAAAAAATCTGACCAAATTCTACATCTTTTCCGTCAATTAAATCCAGATTATATTGAATTAATCCAAGGGAAACAAAACTTCCTATAACATATTGAATCAATCCAACAATAACCAAAATAGAAACAACTGCCATTATAGCTCCTAAAATATATGTCAGCGAAGTTATTGACATAGAATCTAAAATTCCATCATAAGAAGAACTATCTCCATTTCCACGGTTCACCACGTCCGTTACTGAGCTGGTAATACCTGATGTGCTTGTTGAACCACCGCTCACCATAATATCGGCACCAAGGATCGATGCTACTAATGTTGTAAGCACCGCCGAACCCCATCTACCAGAAAGAGCACCTCTGGCAATCTCTCTAAAATCTCTTGCTACTCTCATCTACTATTTTCCTCCTGTCTCATATTATACTAATGCTTCCAATTACATTTATAAAATATAATATGATGTTATCTTTTGTGTCTTGATACATTACTATTTAAACGATGCATGTATCAGCACATTTGCGCGTGTAGATTACTTTTTCATTTTGTAAACACACTTTGGTAAGTTTCTCTTTTATATTAGCATATCTCCGTACAAGATTACAGTATTTTATACTTTTTCTCCTGATACATTTCTTCATCTGCCATCTTTACAAGATCCATAATAATATGATAATGAATTTTACAGCTCACCTCATAACCAGCAGCATAACTGATTCAGTGCTCTGCTGTTCGATTATAATCAATTTGAAAAATTTCCAATTAACGATAATAAATAGAATGGTGTTTTCCCTTTTCTTCATCTAACATTTCTTTTATTTTTTCCAAATAATTTATAAGCTGCTGTGCCACAAGGCCCTGCCCGAAACTATTTGGGTGAAGTCCATCTGGTGTAAGCTGTTCTTGTGTATATTTTCCAGCTTTCATATCTGCATAAATGCTCTCTCTTATGCTTACATACGAAACTCCATAATAATCTTATGCCCCAAGTTATTTTATTTCCAGCCTGTCAATTTCGAGATGTAAACTGCCAATTCATCTGCCATCTCCTGCGCTTCAGAAATGCGTAGGTGACCGGGAGTTCCTATGCCGTTTCGTTTGAAAAGATAGTGACTTACTTTTTGGTCATTTAAGCTTTCCACAACTTCATCAACTGCGTTATCCCATGATATATCATGACACAATAATGTGGTGTGGCAGATGATGTAGGCTTCAGTATATTTTTCTCGGAGATGTAATAAGAACTGTTTATAATGTTCTCTCCAGTAGATTGCTTTTTCTCCCAGATAATTTTCTTTCATATAATCTTCCGGATGATTGTCATTTTGTCCAATAGCAACAAGTACGACATCCGGTCTGTATTTCTGAAAATCCCACGAAATCAACTTCCCATAATACGGGTTATACTGAACCTTATCCCACGCACTTTCCATTCCTACCGCTTCCGGCTCAAGAAACCAGCCTGTGTTATCTAGCAAGGCAATTCCTCCTTGTGCAATATCATGAATCTGTGCACGAAGATTCCTCGCCGTCATCCATGCATAAGAATACCAGCTATTCGAATACTCTCCATTATGCTCTGGATCCTCTTTTCCCGTATACCCTACTGCTTCTGAAACTTCCCCTGCAGACACAGAATCACCATACACCTCAATCTTTCTATTCTCTATTTCTGGCAATGGCAAAAATTCCGCATCCTCAGAAACTTCCAAACTCTCAATCTCGCAAAGATGACACGAATCCATTCTTTTAAATATGAAAACCTCGCGTATTCCCTGCTCTATAGATTGTTCTGCTTTCTCTATTGGAACAACTTCTTTCTCATCCTCTAATCGAACAGTCCCTTCTTTACTTTCATCCGCAGCAGGTTGCTGATTCGTTATCTGACCTGTAATCACCTGACTTGTAGCAAAATGATTCTGACCTTCATCAAACAAAACCATCTCCGTAACTCCCTCATTTTTAAGTACACATTTTGTCTGCACTCCATCAACAATTATCCCAAGACTATTCTCCCAGTATTGATTATAATTTCTCACCCTCAAAACAGCTTTCCTTCCCCTCATCCGAAAACGAAGAGACGTAGCAGGAAAAATCCACAACGCTTTCTCACCCTCACCCCAATAAATTCTACCATTCCACCGAAGATGGGTATCTTTTAAATCTATTTTCATAAATGTTCCTTTCTGGTTTTACAAAACAAACGAAACTAAAGAACTGGATATCTGTCATCTACTCTATAGTCGCTGCGAGAAAAATGCTCAACCGCATTTTCACTGGCTCCGAAGCCGTATCTGACAGATATCCAGTTCTTTAGTTTCTGACTTCTACAAAACCATGAAAATTATCCATATCATTGAATTAGATTACAAAAGATAGGCTTATAAAATTAAGTTGTCAAAACCTCAAATCCTCACACAAATACTGGAAAAACCTATCATGGCCCTCTGTTAATCAAATTAAAATTATCTATACTTATTAAATACGGCAATGCAACTTTACTCTATATCAATCACTTCACAGCCGCCAAAGGAGTCTCCTGCCGGATTGTCAAACCCCTATATTTAGAAGAAAGATTGAGGAAAAGGTTGATTTTGTGACTTTGTGCTGTGGAATTCTGACTGTAGCCTCGCGAGCTCGTTTTCGAGCGAGGCTGTTTTATCAGGCAGAATGGAACGTTTAGCACAACGGAACAAAATCAACCTTTTCCTCAATCCTTCTTCTAATCACAGCCTCCAACAATCCGGCCACACTTCCATCTCAGCGGCGTCTGTCGTCTGCTATCTGTTATCTATTTTGATAGTCTAGAATTCAAGATTCTTTCCCGTATTCTTATCAAACACATGGATTGCATTTCCACCGAAAGTAAAATCAATCGTGCTTCCAATAGAAATATCCGCATTCTTTCCAGCTAAATCCATTGTCTGTACAATAATAATTGTATCTTTTCCGCAAGCATTTGCATGGAAATGAATCGCACTACCCATCATTTCACTTACTTCGATTTTTCCCTGAATCACCTTATCACCAGCTTCTGCAAGACGGATATGCTCTGGACGGACACCCATAACAACTTCCTGTTCAGCCACGTTTTGTTTTGCAAGATTTGCCTGTTTTTCTTCAGAAAGTTGAAATGTTGTTCCATTTAAGTTTACAGCATATTTCCCATTTTCTTTTACTAATTTGGCATCAAAGAAGTTCATCTGTGGCATTCCGATAAATCCTGCTACGAAAATGTTTGCTGGATAATCGAATACCTGCTGTGGTGTACCAATCTGCTGTACGACACCGTCTTTCATGATAACGATACGGTCACCGAGTGTCATAGCCTCTGTCTGGTCATGAGTTACATAGATAAATGTTGTGTCGATTCTCTGACGGAGTTTTAAGATTTCTGCACGCATCTGGTTACGAAGCTTTGCATCAAGGTTTGATAAAGGCTCATCCATCAGTAATACTTTTGGCTCACGCACGATGGCACGTCCGATAGCAACACGCTGTCTCTGTCCACCAGATAATGCCTTTGGCTTTCTGCTTAAGTACTGTGTGATTCCGAGGATTTTTGCTGCCTCGTCTACACGCTGGTTGATTTCCTCTTTTGGCATTTTGCGGAGTTTTAATGGGAATTCCATATTCTCACGTACTGTCATATGTGGGTATAATGCGTAGCTCTGGAATACCATTGCGATATCTCTGTCCTTTGGTGCAACATCATTTACCAGCTTGCCATCAATGTAAAGCTCACCGCCGGAAATGTCTTCAAGACCTGCAACCATACGAAGCGTTGTGGACTTTCCACATCCAGAAGGACCAACGAGTACGATAAATTCTTTATCTTTAATGTCTAAGTTAAAGTCCTGTACAGCTAATACGCCCTCTTCTGTTACCTGAAGATTGTGCTTCTTCTCTGCCTGTCCTTTTTTCTTTCTTTTTTTACCTTCCATGTTAGGGTATACTTTTTTGATGTGTTTTAATACTACTTCTGACATTACGTTCCTCCTACTCCTCCGTATCACCGATGCAGATTTTAGCATCTCCGGATTTGACTATTGATTAATACATTTTATTATCTTTCATTGCTACATTTTTTGCTTTGAGAGTTACTCTTTTAAAATTGGTATTTATTACATTTTCCATTAATTTTCATATGTTTTTGCCTGCTAAATGTTATATGTTATCTTGTGTTATATATCATTTTCACATTTTACACCATATATCTCTATTTTATCTCTAAAGCCTGTCTGCAAAATGTTTTAAAACATCTTGATTTCTTTTCCCGTTTCATATTCAAATTTATAAAACTGATATCCGTTAATAATTTCTGTCTCGCCGTATTGCTGTCTGCGGATATGTCCCCCACCATAATTTAAATGAATATGTCCGTGTATGTAATACTTCGGACGGTATATATCTAATAATTTCACAAAACATTCAAACCCCATGTGCGCCCAGTCGTTGGCATCATCTATCTACAATATCCGTACGGTTTGTCAGCACTTTAATTGTAGCTTTTATATCCTGATAATCGGTACCAAGATTAATCTTGTCAATTGTAGGAATCTTGTCACTTACCACTGCTTTCTTCTCAGATTTCTCTGAACTTCCGCTTCCGCCACAGCCAACAAGTGAAAATGTCATCAGTCCCGCAAGTGCCAGACTAATTAAGCCTTTTAAGCTTCTCTTTCTCATAATACATCCTCCTCTTTTAATCACTTTTTTAATTTATTAATGACATTTTTAATTATAGTTTATTAAGTTAATTTTTTCAAGCTTTTCTTGGCATTCACTTCATCTTTGTATACTTTACAAATTTTTTACCTTTATTTTTGTGCAGTATGCTTAGTTTTCTCGCTTAATTACAACTTAAAAAATCAATTAATCATTTTCTTTTTAATTCTACGAAGGAACAATATGCCGAAATAGCCTGTTACAGGAGCTTCTGCACGCACTGTAGGAAGCGGTTGTCGCGGTATTGCGCTGTAGTCTTGTGTAAAAAAACAAAAAGAGATTTTCCATCCTCCTATACGATACCTTAGAACGAGGATTGAATGTGAGCGTTTAAGCGAACATTCAACCCAAAAGTAATACTGAGTCGTATAGGAAAATGGAGAATCTCTTCTGTTTTTTATTCAAGCTCTTTGTCTCAATAGCCACTCCAGCTTTATAATAGCGTGAGAATTTCTGGCTACTATAGCCTGTTATAATCTGCTATAACCGTTCTCTTTTGAGTTGCTGACTTTGAAAATCAAATTAAAAGTGAGCAGATATCGTGTTTCAATGCTATCTGGCTCTAAGAATTCTTCAACCGTACCGTTTGTTTAATCACCATATGCCCCGACACGATATCCAGCCCTCTGCCAGATCGTGGATTTTTAAGCTGTTTTAAAAGCTTCTTCAACGCCACACTGCACATAGCGCGAGTATCTACTTCGTAAGTCGTGATTTTAAAGTCCGCAAGTCCCGGATACAGATAATTATCGAATCCGATAACCGCTACATCTTCTGGTACACGGACTCCTCTTTCTGCCAGTTTATCAATAAGGATACTTGCTGTCAGGTCACAGTTACATACAAAGCCTTTTGGAAGGACATTGGGAAGTGTGACATCGACTTGTCCCACTTCATCACGGTCTTCTATCAACCATTCCTGATTTAACTGCTTTCCATGGAGCATCATCGCTTTCATAAAACCGCAATAGCGGTCCATAATACTGCTGGTCGCATAGATGGAACCGACAAATCCAAGTTCTTCAATTCCCTGTTTAAACATAAATTCAGTGAGCTGATACATTCCGTAAAAGTTATCACTGATTACGGCATCGGCTGCAATTTCTTCATCATAAAAATCAAGAAAAACGATTGGAATGCGTGCTGCTTCTTTTAACTTTTTAAGATAAGTACGGTCTACTTCCCCGATAACAACCATTCCATCTAATATTCCGGCTTTCAAGCTTTCCGGTAGTCTTCTTGTTGTCTTTTCTTCTTCTTTTTTCAATACTTCAACGGAAGTAAAGCAACGTTTCTCCGCTGCTAAAACCGTAAGTTCCTGATACATCTTGGAATAAAAGGTCTCATACTGCGCAAGGAACTTTTCTGCAACAAGCACGCCGATATTCCGGTACTGACTTTCGCCTTCTTCCTGTTTCTTCGCGGAAGAGGAGGGCTGATATCCCAGTGCGTCCGCGACCTGCTGAATCTTTCGGCGCATTTCCTCGCTAACCCCTTTATTTCCAGATAATGCATTGTGAACGGTAACGGTACTTACTCCTACTTCCTTTGCGATATCCGCTAGTCTAACTTTTCCCATATACTGTTTTACCTCTAAATAAATTTATTTTAATATAGCTGTACAAAGTTAATTTTGATGTAATACTAATTTTAACTAATTTTAATTTAAATGGAATATATCTTCCAAATAGATATATAGCCTTTACCAGAAGCATATTTGAAAAACACTTTCTGCAAAATGAAACATACAGACTTTTTAAGTTTTTAAACATACTCCTGGGTTCATACACTTTGCATTGCTATATTTTAATTAATTTCTTGCAACTACTTAACAGTATAATTTTTTTAAGTTAACTTGTCAATCTTCTTTAACGAAATGATACAGGCGGCTCTGAGCATCTCCCCATAAATCTTTTACAAGAAATCCTCCTTTGGCAAGGATTGCACCGGAATATACCTGCTTCGTTCCTTCTAAGCGATACATTGCTTTTTCATCAAGTCCTGGAATATAGATCTTTTTGCTGTGCACATTGGCTCTTGCAATCACCTGCACATAAGTCACAAGTGCCTCGCTCTTATCCTTTGCTACTACTTCGTAAGCATCGTAGAAATGATTTTCCTGACAGGAAGCGATACGATAATAATCGCCCTCTCTTACAAGGTCATTGTATTTATGATACATGGCAACCTGCTCTGGAATCAGCTTTCTGTCTTCTTCTGGAATCTTTGTAATATCAAGCTCATAGCCAAATGTTCCAGCTAATGCAACATGTCCTCTTGTCTCAAATGGTGTATTTCTTCCTACAGTATGGTTTGGACAATCACTGACATGGGCTCCGATTGCAGATAATGGATAAAGAAGCGCCGTTCCTTCCTGAATAACAAGACGTTCTACCGCATCCGTATCGTCAGAGCACCAGATCTGAGGGCTAAAATACAGCATTGCCGGGTCAAAACGTGCACCACCACTACAGCAGTTTTCCAAAAGAAGGTCTGGGAATTCTGTTACAAGACGTTCCTGTAATTCATATACACCAAGCACATAGCGGTGGAATAATTCCTGCTGATTTTCTTTTGCAAGATACGTACTTCCTACATCGGTAAACTGACGGTTCATATCCCATTTCACATAGGAAATTGGAGCGCTGTGAAGTACATTTGCCACTGCGTTAAATACATAATCCACAACTTCTGGATTGGATAAATCTAAAATAAACTGATTTCTGCTCTGTGTTCCTTTTCTTCCCGGAATCTGAATTGCCCATTCTGGATGGTTTCTGTACAAATCAGAGTCTGGAGATACCATTTCCGGCTCAAACCAGATACCAAAATCAAGACCGATTTTCTTTACTTCATTTACCAGATAAGGAAGTCCGCCTGGAAGCTTCTCCTCGTTGACAATCCAGTCTCCAAGAGAACTGTCTGGCGCCTGTCTTTTTCCAAACCAGCCGTCATCCATAACAAGCATTTCGATGCCGTCCTTCTTTGCCTCTCTCGCGATGGAAAGCAGCTTTTCTGTATCAAATTCAAAATAAGTTGCCTCCCAGTTGTTAATGAGAATTGGACGTTTTTTATGAAGGTATGGACTTCTTATCATATGATTTCTGTAGAAGTCATGCAGGTTTCTGGACATTGTTCCAAGTCCATTATCGGAGTATACCATAACAACTTCCGGCGCCTGAAATTCTTCTCCCGGAAGAAGCTGCCAGCAAAATTCCTCAGAGGAAATTCCCATTGTCATACGAACAGAATCAAACTGATTTTTCTCTGCAACAGCTGTAAAGTTACCGGAATATACAAAATGCATTCCATACACTTTTCCATGATTCTGATCTGCTCCCTGTGTCATTACCGCCATAAACGGATGCACCTGATGACCGGATTCTCCTCTTGCAGAAGTGATAACCTGCTTGCCGTAAGCTACTTTTTGTCTTTGCATATGACGCTCTCTTGCCCAGGAACCACAAAGAGTCAGTGTCTCAAAGTTCTCATCATCCATGTCAATAGATGCACTGTAGACTTTCTCTAACACAAGCTTCTGTGTACCTTTATTTGTAACTTTCACGCTTCTTGTGATAATATCTTCCTTTGCAAATACTGAATAGGATAAAACAACTTCTGCATCAAGTACCGGATCAAGGCAGATAATCTCTAATGTCTGTATTTCCTCCTCTGTACCAAAAGAGGACGGAAGTCCTTTTAACTTCTTCTTTCCTGCATTAATTTTATAATCCTGGTATAGAATCTCACAACCCATTGCGCCGGATTCTCCGCGGATATTTAATGCACTTTCTCTATAATCTCCGATACCGCCTGTTGGATATTCTGCCGGGAAAAAGTCGTGGAAAGAACATTTTTCTCCCGGATTATCTGCAGGAGTAAACGGTGCTTCTTCGGTACGCATCAGGTAATATCCTTCCTCTTCAGGAAGAGAAGCCCCGTAATAAATATGTCCCACATAGCCTTCCTTTGTCAGTCCGATCAGATAGGAAGTGTTGTCCGTGTCTAACTTAAATAATCGTTTTTCTTTGTTAAATACAATTGCCATAAATCAGTCTCCTTCGCATTATCTTTTTTGCTTTTAATATATTTTAGGCATGATATTTTTACAAACACACTTGTTATTTTCAATATCCCTACTCATTCTTTTGGGTTAAGATTTTTACATCTTAGCAATTCTTTGTCATAGCCTCTTTTAACCCTTCTAATTTGCTTTCTGCATCAGAAAGGCCTGTTCCCTTCACACCAAAGTAAAACTTAATCTTTGGCTCTGTTCCTGATGGACGCACACAGCACCAAGCATTATTTTCTAACTCATAGTATAATACATTTGAAGATGGCAGACCAGTTTTTTCCACCGTTCCTGTCTGTAAATCTTTTCTCTCATCTGCTGCGTAATCTCTTGCCGCTAATACTTTAAATCCACCTAATTCTTTTGGAGGATTTGCTCTGAAATCATCCATCATCTGCTGAATCTGCTGTGCTCCGTCAATCCCCTTTAAAGTAAGAGAAGCAAGGCCTTCTTTGTAGTAGCCGTATTTCTCATACATATCTAACATCGCATCCCACAGAGTTTTTCCCTGACGTTTATAAAATGCTGCTACTTCACAGAGCATCATAACGGCAACACAGGCATCTTTATCCCTTGCATATGTACCAGCCAGACAGCCATAGCTTTCTTCCAGACCAAACACAAAGTTATGAGAACCATTTTCTTCAAAGAACTTAATCTGCTCTCCAATATACTTAAATCCAGTTAAAACTTCAATTAAATCTGTATGATAATCTTTGGCAATTGCCTTTGCCATATCTGTTGTTACGATTGTTTCTACTAAGGCAGGATTCTCTGGCATTGTTCCGGCTGCTGTCTTTTCTCTTAAAATGTATTCCGCAATAAGCATACCAGACATATTTCCTGTAAAGCTTACGTATTCTCCCGTCTTTGTGTCCTTTGCATATACACCTAATCGGTCAGCATCCGGGTCTGTTGCAAGGATAATATCCGCATCCACCTTCTTAGCAAGAGCAAGTGCAAGTGTCCATGCTTTTTCATCTTCCGGATTTGGATAGGCAACCGTTGGGAAGTTTCCATCTGGCTTTTTCTGTTCTTTCACAACATAAACCTGCGTAAAACCAAGTTCTCTGAGCACGCGGCGTACCGGCACATTTCCTGTTCCATGAAGTGGGGTATACACGATTTTCATATCTTTTGCCGCTTCTGCAATGATTTCTGGATGAATACTCTGCTTTTTAAGCTGTGCTACATAGCGGTCGTCAAACTCGGTACCAATCACTGCAAATAATCCCTGTGCTCTCGCATCGTCTTCTTCCATCGTCTTAACCTGTGAAAAATCCATTACTTTCGCTACTTCCTCTAAAATATTTTTATCATGAGGCGGTGTAATCTGTGCACCATCTTCCCAGTATACCTTGTAACCATTATACTCTCTTGGGTTGTGACTCGCTGTAATAACAATACCAGCAATACAGTGAAGTTCTCTTACTGCAAAAGATAACTCTGGTGTTGGACGAAGACTCTCAAAAAGATATGTCTTAATTCCATTCGCATTCAGACAAAGCGCTGCTTCTCTCGCAAACTCCGGTGACATTCTTCTGGAATCATGTGCGATTGCCACACCTTTTTCCTGACCACCACAGGCGAGAATATAATTTGCAAGTCCCTGCGTTGCCTGTCTTACCGTATAAATATTCATACGGTTTGTTCCTGCACCGATCACACCACGAAGCCCACCAGTACCAAATGCAAGCTGACGGTAAAATCTGTCCTCAATCTCTGCCTCGTTTCCCTCTAAGGCCGCTAACTCCTTCTTTGTCTCCTCGTCAAAATATGCATCCTCACACCATTTTTTGTATACGTCTTTGTAACTCATCCTTCTGCTCCTTTTCCTAACCTGAATTCATGCATTAATTTCTAAGTCTTCAAAAATTAATCCGTTAAGATTGCTTCATAAATTTAATCCTATAAACATGTTGATTAATTTTTATTTAGGTTAATTTTGTTTTGTTTCGTCATTAATTTAATCCGTGATTTTAGATTAAATTTATCACTTATTTTTAACTAAGTCAACTTAAAAATTAAGTTTTCTTTTGATTTGCGCAGGAACAGACGAAAACAGACGCATCCAAAGAGAGAACAGCCTATATTTGTGGCCTTAGAGCGAGGATTGGATGTGAGCCGTTAAGCGAACATTCAACCCACAGTGATAGAGTCACAAATATAGGCTGTTCTCTCTTTTGAGGTGCGTCTATTTTGCCTGCGGAAAATCAGCGGTTACAACACACTGATGAAGCGGTCAAAGGCTTTTCTTCCCTCTTCCGTGCATTTGTATACTCCTGCATCTTCGAGTACTTTTACAAACACTTCCCCAATTTCTTCTTTGAGAATATCCCACACATTTTCCTGTGTGATTTCTGCGTATTTTGGCAGGAAGGCAGTTACCCAGTCAGCGTGTTTTTCCAGGCCTTCGACAGAGGAAATGTCTTGTCCACTTACAAGGCAGTCTGCAAGACTTTCCATTTCTTTTTTCAATCTGGAAGGCAGTACGGCAAGTCCCATAACTTCGATAAGTCCAATATTTTCCTTCTTGATGTGATGGTACTCTGGTCTTGGATGATAGACTCCGAGTGGTCTTTCTTCTGTGGTCATATTATTTCTTAATGTGAGGTCAAGTTCGTACTCTTCCCCTCTTCTTCTTGCGATCGGCGTAATCGTGTTATGTGGTTCTCCGTTGGTCTGCTCAAAAATAAAGGCATCTGTATCGCTGTAATTGCGCCATTTTTTAAGAATATGGTCCGCTAGATCTATCAGACGTTCCGGGGCTTTATGGCGGATTCGGATGACAGATAACGGCCAATATACGATACCTGCTGTTACATCTTCATATCCTGGAACTTTAAATTCTTTTTCCATTTTGGCACGTTCCATCGCAAAAGTATAGTGTCCTCCCTGGAAATGGTCATGTGTGAGGATAGAGCCTCCAACGATTGGTAAATCTGCATTGGAACCAACAAAATAATGCGGAAACTGACGGATAAAGTCAAATAACTTTGCAAAGGTATCTCTGTCTATTTTCATTGGGGTATGCTGTCCATTTAAGACGATACAATGTTCATTGTAATAAACATATGGAGAGTACTGGAATCCCCATCTGCTTCCCTGAATCATTACCGGAATAATACGGTGATTCTGTCTTGCCGGATGATTCATTCTTCCTGCATATCCTTCATTCTCTATGCAAAGCTGGCACTTTGGATAGGCACTTTGTTTTGCATTCTTGGCTGCTGCAATTGCTTTCGGATCTTTTTCTGGTTTTGACAGATTAATTGTGATATCAATCGTACCGTAGGAACTGTCCACTGTCCATTTCATGTCTTTCTGGATGCGGTCTTTTCTTATGTAGTTGCTGTTCTGGCTAAGCTCATAAAAATAGTCAGTTGCATATTTCGAACCTTTCTCATAACAGGTATCAAATGTCTTTTTTACTGTACTTGGCCTTGGTGTCATAACTCCCATAAGCTTTGTATCAAACAAATCTCTTGTGACAATATCATCACTCTGAATAAGTCCCTTTTCAAAAGCAATATCCGTGAGTTCATTTAAAATGTCCGCAAGAACCATTTTTTCTCCAAAAATATCTGGATTATCATATTCATCCAAACCAAATATATCAAGATACTGGTTAATCATAAAGATTTCGTCTTCCGGCTGGATTAACTTTGCTCCGATACCATAACGAACAAGCTTTTTAATATCTTTTGTCAGTCCCATTTTCTCCATCCTCCTACTTAATAATATCCTATAATACCTTCATTCCACCGTATTTTCTGATTTTTAATACATGGCAGGCATCCTGTCCAAAAATATCTTCCATATTTTTCTTGTAAATGTCTACAATATCATTCGGTACAAATGCCTGAATTGTTCCTGCAAATCCACCGCCATGTACACGGCTTACTCCTCTTCCTTTGAGGATTACATCACTAAATGCAAGACCTACTGCCATTTCCTGTCGGAAAAGATTTTTTACCGAATATACATTCTGAAGATACTTGAAAGAAGAATCACCAGATGCCTTGATTAATGTCTTAAATCCTTCAAAATCGCCCTCTTCTAATGCATTCACCTGATTGATAACACGTTCTGTCTCTTCAAACCAGTGCATTGCACGAAGCACTGCTCTGTCTCCTGCAACTTTTCTGATTTCCGGGACATGAATATAAAATTCATTTTTATCGATCTGATGTAATATCTCTTTTCCAAAATAAGCAGCTACCTTTTTCATCTCTTCTGGAATTGCTGCATATTCATCTGTTAAATCTGCATGAGAACCTTTTGTATCAATGATACATAAGCTGTGATCGAAGTCCTCAAAATTCACATCTACTTTTTTGATTACAGGATTTTTCACATCTGCAAAATCAATAAAAATAAGGTTACCGACAGAAGATGCCATCTGATCCATCAGTCCACAAGGTTTTCCAAAAAACACATTCTCTGCATACTGTCCAGCCTGGGCAATAAGTACTGGAGAAACCTTTCCTTCGTTATAAATACCTGATAAAATGTTACCTACTAACACTTCAAATGCAGCAGAAGATGACATACCCGCTCCGTTTAACACATCACTTGTAACATATGCTTCAAAACCACCAGTTTCGTAACCTTCTTCTTTTAACTTTGCGGCAACACCACGAATAAGTCCTGCAGAAGTTCCCTCTTCCTCTTTCTTTGGAAGAAGGTCTGCTAAAGAAACTTTGATCATTGAGTATCCTTCTGATTTTAAGACAATACCATTCTCCTTTTTCGCTACAATAGCAATCGCGTCTAAGTTAATCGATGCTGCAAGAACTCTTCCATTCTGATGATCTGTATGGTTGCCACCAATCTCACTTCTTCCCGGCGCACTGTAAATCTCTACTTCTTTTTCTCCAAATAATTCTTCAAAACTCTCAATTGCCTTAATATAACGTTCTTTCTGGTAGTCCAAAACACCCTCATCAACATAAATGTCTCTTAATGTCTCTTCATACTTTCCATCCTGAAATCCTTTTTTTAATTCGGTTGTCTTCATCTTTTCCTACTCCTTTTCTTAAATCCACCCTGTTTTCACTTCTGTTTCTTATTATCACTACACTTTGCTATCACGCCCACTACCTGCTAATTCAGTAGTTGTTTTCGTGTTGCTTATATAGTAAATTGTTTTAGTAAATTATTCAAGGTTAATCTTTACTAAATATTTTACTTTATTTTTAGTAATTTTTTCTTCAACTCTTCTGTAAACTTTGGTATACTATAATCATTCAGAAGAAAAAGTATTCTAGAGCCTATTTAAAAAATGCTTTGGATGCGATGAATTGCAATCAAAAATGGAATAAAAACAGTCTGCACGATTCAATTTTATTTATCTCTGGCTTTCTCAGATTCATTTTTCAAACATGCTCTAGTGTTCCATCCATCTAGTTTCTAAAGTGTTGTTGGATATAGATTTTATAGTTTG
>CAVCBH010000048.1:0-11753 GCA_963600375.1 bacterium
CCGTAAATTGAGGTGTGCAGATTGCAGGAATGATTTTTCAGACACGCTCTAGTAAGTGGTAACAATTAAAAAGAATTAAGAGATAAAAATAAATTATGAACACACCAATTTATAATAAATTAAGAGAATTAGAATCAGAAAAAAGAATTCCTTTTCATATGCCAGGTCACAAAAGAACGGATTTTGAGGCTTTTTTTGGTGTAGAAAAAATGGACATTACAGAGATAACAGATTACGATAATCTTCATGAACCAGGGGGGATTATTCGTGAATCTATGGATCTAGTAAAGGATATATTTAAGAGTAAAGAGTCATGGTATCTTGTTGGAGGAAGTACTCTTGGGATTCTTATATCCATTTCTTCTGTATGCAGACAGGGAGATAAGATTTTAATAGGGCGAAACTGTCATAAGGCGGTCTATAACTGTATCAGGCTATTACAGTTGGAGGCCGTTTATTGCTATGCGGATGTCTCTCTAAAATATGATATATGCGAAGATATGAAGCCAGAAAATGTAGAAAAGAAATTAAAGGAAAATTCGGATATAAAGGCAGTTGTACTCACCTCTCCGACTTATGAGGGAGTTGTGAGTGATATTGTGGGTATTAAAGAAGTGATTCGACCATATGGAATTCCTTTGATCGTGGATGAGGCACATGGGGCACATCTTATATTTCATGACTATTTTCCAGAGAGTGCAACACAGGCTGGCGCGGATTTAGTTATTCAAAGTACACATAAAACTCTCCCGTCGTTTACACAGACAGCGGTTCTTCATCTTTGTTCAGATATCGTAACAAAAGAGCAGGTGGAAGAAATGATTGATATTTATGAGACTTCGAGTCCTTCGTATCTTTTGATGGCATCAGCCGAGTATGGAATTATGTATATGAAGGAAAATCAGGACAAACTGGCTCAATATGTGGATAATTTAAAAAATTTCAGAGCGAAATGTGGACAACTAAAGAAAATCGAGCTACTCAGTCAGGACAAGTTGAGCTGTTATGCTTATGATAATGGAAAGTTAGTATTTTCAGTAAAGAATGCAGGAATAAACGGAAAAGAATTATTCCGGCTGCTATATGAGAAATATCATATTGAGCTGGAAATGGAGAATCTCACGTATGGGATTGCGATGACATCAATCTGTGATGAAAAGGAGCATTTTGACCAGTTGTGGGAAGCAATTTCTGAGATTGATAAGATGTGCAAGAGAAGGTTGAAGTTAAATAGCGTTCAGAATGAGGATAACATCGAAGAACAATTTTACAATAAAGCAAAATCTCCTACAAATTGTAACGCACATCTTGCAGAAAGCATTTTTCAGACACGCTCTAGTAATAAACGTAAAACGAGACAGAAAAAAGAATCGCAAAATGTTGTTATAAATAAAATGCAAATTGAAAAAGAGCAAGTAGTCCATCCTCCAAAAATTCTGGAATCCTGGCAATGCAGAGAAAAAGAGATGGAAACTGTTGAGCTATCCCAGGCAATCGGAAGAGTTTCCGGAAAATCCGTCATGATTTATCCACCCGGAATACCGATATTGGTTCCAGGAGAAAAAATACTGAAAGAAACAGTGGAAAATATCAGCCAATATTTATATAATGGATATAATGTACTTGGATTGTCCAAAGAGCAAATTATCGTTCTGAAAGATTTACAGGTAGTGTACCAAAACGTATTACGATAGAAATATTGTGATAGAAGTACTATGACCGAAAGATGATGTAGAAATCGAATCATATCAGATAATAAAAGTACAGGTACTTCTGAAGGGAGATTTTATTAGATGAAGGGATTATTTATTGTGATGGAGGGGCCGGACGGTTCCGGAAAGACCACACAAATAAATTTATTAAAAGAATATTTAGAAGAAGAAGGTTATGAGTGCCTGATAACTAGAGAGCCGGGGGGAACAGTAATCGGAGAAGAAGTAAGACAGCTTATTTTGAATCCAGAATATAGGGAAATGTCTTCAGTAACTGAGATGCTTCTTTATGCAGCATCAAGAGCGCAGCTTATGCATGAAGTAATCGGACCGGCATTAGAGGCAGGAAAGATCGTTATAAGCGATCGTTTTGTAGATTCCTCGATTGTTTATCAGGGAATAGCAAGAAATCTTGGTATTTCTACGGTATCTGCGGTAAATGCGCCGGGAATCGGTATTTATCGTCCGGATGGAATCTTTTTTATTGATCTGTCAGAGGCAGAGGGACTTCGCAGAAAGAAAGAGCAGAAGAAGCTTGACCGGATGGAGCAGGAAGGCATAGATTTTCATCACATGGTATCAGAAGGCTACCGTAAGGTTCTTTCTGGCAGACCGGAAGTTATAAAAATTGATGGAGGAAGGTCTATTGAAACGATTCAGAAAAAGATTCGCAATCATGTAGATGAATTATTGAGGAAAAAGGATCGATAGAACCAATAAGAAAAGTTTGAGGAAAAGTCATGGCTGATATAAATGATATTTTAGGAAATGAAAGAATAAAAGAACATTTTATTACTGCTGTGCGCCACAAAAAGATTTCTCATGCATACATTATGGAGGGAGATAAAGGAAGTGGCAAGAAGATGCTTGCGGCTGCTTTTTCTAAAATATTGCAGTGTGAGGGTCGGGAAAATGCAGATATAGCAGAAGCATGTGGAAAATGTGAAGCTTGTATACAGATGGAACATAAAGACCACCCGGATGTTATCTGGGTCACACATGAAAAGCCGAATGTTATCAGCGTTGGAGAAATAAGAGAGCAGGTTGTAAATACTGTAGATATCATGCCGTATAAAGGACCATATAAGATTTATATTATAGACGAAGCGGAAAAGATGAACGTGGCAGCGCAGAATGCAATCTTAAAGACAATAGAGGAACCACCGGAGTATGCCATTATATTTTTACTTACAACGAATCGAGGAGCCTTTTTGGATACGATTCTTTCAAGATGTATTCTGCTTGAAACAAAACCTGTTTCAGGAAAAATGATAGAGCAGTATTTAGGAGAAAAATGCAGCGTGCCAGAGGAAGAAGCAGAATTTGCGGCAGGATTTTCCCTTGGAAATATAGGAAAAGCAGAGGCGATTGTTTTATCGGAAGAATTCCGTGACTTAAAGGATCTGACATTATCTGTTTTGCGATATATTCATGAGATAGAAAGTTATGAAATCGCAGATAAAGTAAAGGAATATAAAAAATATAAGAATCGAATTGATGACTTTTTTGACATTTTTCTTATGTGGTTCCGGGACATTTTATTATTAAAAGCAGATAATTCACCGAATGCAGATACGGCGAGAAAGAAAATTATTTTTAAAAATGAATATGCTTATCTGAAAAAACAGGCAGAGAAGCTTGATTTAGATGCGATTGATTATATTATAAACAGAATTAACCGGGCGAGAATTCGAATTAAATCCAATGTAAATTTTGATGCGACGCTGGAGTTGCTTATTGTTGAGGCAAGAAGAGAATTTACAGATTAATTTTAAGTTTTTATAAATGTGCATAAGTGAGTTGTAAATTGAGATGTAGTGAAAATATGTACTGTAGCAACTCATATATTTGAATGCCTGAGTTTTTATGATATTTTATAGAATGTCTATAAGATAAAATAGATAAAAATATATGATATAGAGTATGTAAAAAGAACAGGAGGTTGAAATGGCAAGAGTAATAGGAGTTCGTTTTAGAGATAATGGTAAAATATATTATTTTTCATCCGAGCAGTTTGAAGTAGAAGTAGGACAGAATGTTATTGTAGAGACTGCGCGTGGAGTGGAGTATGGAAGAGTTGTACTTGGAAATCGTGAGATTCACGACGAAAAGATTATTGCAACATTAAAGCCGGTTATTCGTATCGCAACACCGGAAGATGATAAGATTCAGGCAAATAATAAGGTAAAGAGCAAGGAAGCGTATGGTATCTGTATCGAAAAGATTAAGAAACATAAGCTGGCGATGAAGCTCATTGATTGTGAGTATACATTTGACAATAATAAAGTATTATTTTATTTTACAGCAGATGGACGAATTGATTTCCGTGAGCTTGTAAAAGATTTGGCATCTGTATTTAAGACAAGAATTGAGTTAAGACAGATTGGTGTAAGAGATGAGACAAAAATAAAAGGTGGAATCGGTATTTGCGGAAGAAGCCTTTGCTGTAATACATTTTTATCTGAGTTTGTTCCTGTGTCAATTAAGATGGCAAAAGAGCAGAATCTTTCTTTGAATCCGACTAAGATTTCCGGAGTTTGCGGAAGACTCATGTGCTGCCTGAAAAATGAGCAGGATACGTATGAATACCTTAACAGCAAGCTTCCGAATATAGGTGATGAAGTAAAGACGACTACTGGAGTAAAAGGGGTTGTCCAGGAAGTCAGTGTGTTAAGACAGCGAGTAAAGCTTGTAGTTACTGATGAAAAAGGAGAAAAGGAACTGGTAGATTACAAGATTGATGATCTTATTTTCCGTCCTCGTAAGCGTAAAGAAAAGGTAAAAATGGACGATGAGCTTAAGAAGTTAGAGGCGATGGAAAAGAAGGAGCGAAAGTCTAAGCTGTAAAATTCTGCTTTGAAGAAGGGCAGAAAAAATAACAGGGAGGCTTCTTTATAATAACAATTACTGTTATTTTTATTGTTTTTTTATTACTAAAATTTTGTATTAATAAGATTTCAGTAATGAAGCTAGAATAAGGGAATGCATTTGTATAGCAAGTTTTGGAATAATGCAACTAAAATTAAAATAGGATTTACTTATATGAAAAATATACAGATCAAAGAAAATGAGCGTATCGATGATCTTCAGATTAAAGATTACCGTATTATCCAGAAAACAGATGGATTTTGTTTCGGGATTGATGCGGTGCTGCTTTCTGATTATGCCAGAGTGAAAAAGAAAAGTAAAGGAATAGATTTATGTAGCGGTACAGGAATTATTCCAATACTCATGGAAGCGAAATATCCACTTGCTCATGTAGAGGGATTAGAGTATCAGAAAGACTTTGCAGAGATGGCAGAGCGTTCAGTATGTATGAATGGACAGAAAGAAAAGGTTCATATCGTACAGGGTGATGTTCGAAAGATAAAGGAAACTTATCAGAGAGAAAGTTTTGACTGGGTAACCTGTAATCCACCATATATGACAGGCGCACATGGACTTACGAATCCAGACTACAGCAAGGCAATCGCAAGGCATGAGATTACCTGTTCCTTAGAAGATGTAGTGGAGGCAGCAAAATGGCTTCTGAAAACAGGTGGACATTTTTACATGGTACACAGACCATTTCGTCTGGCAGAGATTATCTATATTTTGAAAAAGCATAAATTAGAGCCGAAGCGGATGCGGCTGGTACATCCTTATGTGGATAAAGAGCCGAATATGGTTTTAATTGATGCTGCAAAAGGCGGTAATCCAAGAATTACAGTGGATGCCCCACTGATTGTATACAATAAAGACGGTTCTTATACAGATGAGATTTATCAGATATATGGAGAGATGAAAGAATAAAATGGCAGGAACATTATATTTATGTGCGACACCGATCGGTAATCTTGAAGATATGACCTTTCGGGCAGTACGAATTTTAAAAGAAGTGGATCTGATAGCAGCAGAAGATACAAGAAACAGTATCAAGCTTCTCAATCATTTTGAAATAAAAACAAAGATGACCAGCTATCATGAATACAACAAAGTTGATAAAGCAGTTTATCTTGTAAATAAGCTAAAAGAGGGAATGGATATTGCGGTAATCACGGACGCAGGAACTCCGGGAATTTCTGATCCAGGAGAAGAACTGGTCAGACAGTGCTATGAGGCAGGAATTACAGTTACTTCCCTTCCGGGAGCCTGTGCCTGCATTACAGCACTTACCATGTCCGGACAGCCAACAAGGAGATTCGCATTTGAAGCATTTTTACCGTATGATAAGAAAGAGAGAGCGGAGATTTTAGAAAGCCTTCGCAATGAGACAAGAACAATCATTATCTACGAAGCGCCACATCATTTGAAGAAGACCCTTCGCGAGTGCAGAGAATATCTCGGTAACCGAAATATGACCGTATGCAAGGAGCTTACAAAGAGATACGAGCAGAAACGAAAAGCAACACTTGATGAAATGATTGCTTATTACGAGGAAAATGAGCCAAGAGGCGAGTATGTTTTAATCTTTGAGGGAAAGAATCCACAGGAACTTAAAGAGGAAAAACAGCAGGAATGGAACCAGCTTACTGTGGATGAGCATATGGACTATTACCTTGAAAAAGGAATGGACAAAAAGAGTGCGATGAAGCAGGTAGCCAAAGACCGCGGAGTAAGTAAAAGGAATATTTATCAGGAATTGTTAAAAGAAAAATAGCGGCAAAGAAGGGTTTTTAAATATGTTTCAGCTTAAAAACAAGAGAAAGAGGAATAGCATAATGGAAGAATACTTGCGTACTTACTGTGAGATTGACTTAAAGGCAATCCGCAAGAATTATATAAATATTAAGAAAAAGACAGGAGAAGATGCAATGACAATGGCTGTCATAAAAGCAGATGGCTATGGTCACGGTGCAGTTGAAGTGGCACATTATCTGAGTGATATTGCGGATTATTTTGGTGTTGCTACGATTGATGAGGGAATCGAGCTTAGAAAGGCTGGATTAGAGCAGCCAATCTTACTTCTTGGCTATAATTCCCCATCCCTTTACTATAAGAATTTAGAGTATGGCGTAGACCAGACCATTTACTGTTATGATACTGCAAAGGCAATGTCAGAAGCGGCAGTTAAGGCAGGAAAGACAGCAAGAATTCATATTGCGTTAGATACTGGAATGACAAGAATCGGCTTATCTCCAGATGAGAAGGGAATTGCGGTTGTAAAGGAGATTGCAGCACTTCCAAACATAAAGATTGAGGGATTATTTACCCATTTATCCTGTGCGGATATGACAGATAAGACCTATACAGAAAACCAGATGAAGCGGTATGATTATTTTGTGAAACTGCTTGATGAGGCAGGAATTGAGATTCCGGTAAAACATATTTGTAACAGTGCGGCTATTATGGAGTACGACGATCATCGCTATGATATGGCAAGAGCAGGAATTATCCTGTATGGCTTATATCCTTCAGATGAGGTGGATTTCTCGAATCTCGAGCTGACACCGGCAATGAGCTGGTATTCTCACGTTGTAAATATCATGGAGCCGGAGATGAAGCGTGGTGTAAGTTATGGAGCAACGTATGTAGTTGACCATCCATGCCAGATTGCTACTGTATCTATTGGATATGCAGATGGATATGCGAGAAGTCTTTCTAACAAGGGGTGGGTTCTTATTCACGGGCAGAAAGCACCGATTGTCGGAAGAGTCTGCATGGATCAGATGATGGTGGATATTACCGATATTCCTGATGTGAAGCTTGAAGATAGGGTTACCTTAATCGGAAAAGACGGTGACAACTATATTAGTGTTGAAGATATGGCGAAACTTGCCGGAAGCTTTAATTATGAATTTGTATGTGATGTAGGAAAGAGAGTTCCGAGAGTATATAAAAGATAGTAGAAGGTCTTGTAAAGACAGCACAGGCATATTATGAATGGACAGACAGCCAGACAAAGAAAAAGAAGCATACCGGACAAACCAGGAACAATATACTGAAGAAAAAGACTGAGAGAGTTTTATGTTGAATATATTGTGGGTGGTTATGATTGGCGGCGGAGTGGTATTCGCTGCATTTCATGGGACAATGGGAAAGATAACAGAAAGTTGCATTTCCTCATCAACGGAAGCCGTGAATTTATGTATTTTTATGCTTGGAGTAATCGGTGTCTGGAATGGAATGATGGAAATAGCGGTGAAGAGCGGTCTTATGAAGAAGATTTCAAAGGCAATGTACCCGTTTATTCACTGGCTGTTTCCTGACATTCCACCGCACCACAAGGCGAATGAATATATTGCGGCAAATATGGCAGCCAACATACTTGGGCTTGGCTGGGCGGCAACCCCGGCAGGGCTTAAGGCGATGCGGGAGTTGAAGAAGCTGGATGAAAGACAAAGTAACTATATAGAAAAATACAGAAATGGTTATGGAGGTTCGTTTTCTAAATATACCACCCCAAAGTATAAAGATAGTGGAGTGCAAAAAAAATCTGGAATATCAGATAAGGTAGTGAATGATAAAAGTAGAGCTTCTGATATGATGTGTGCTTTTTTAGTGTTAAATATCTCATCTCTGCAGCTTGTGCCGATTAATATGATTGCCTATCGGAGCCAGTATGGTTCAGTAAATCCTGCTGGTGTTGTACTTCCGGCAATTTGTGCGACCATGATTTCTACTCTGGCAGGAATTTTATTTATAAAAGGAATGGAAGCCACAAGACACGGTGGACAAAATAAGAAGAAACGGAGACGATGGCAGTGAAGTTTCTTCTTTATTTTTCAGATTTTATAGTACCGTTTACAATGTTTTATATTATTGTATACGGTTTTTTTAATCGGATTGATGTGTACGAAAGCTTTTTAAAAGGAGTAAAAGAAGGCTTTCAGATTGTGATTGAAATTGCGCCGACAATGATCGCACTTCTTGTTTCCATAGGAATATTTCGTGCGTCGGGGGCGCTTGACTGGGTATCCGGGCTGATTGCACCGGCAGGAAAACTTCTTCACATTCCTGTGGAAGTAATTCCAGTGTTTATTGTCAGGATATTCTCATCCTCGGCAGCGGTAAGCTTTGTCCTTGATATATTTAAAGAATATGGGCCGGATTCTCAGATTGGAATGATTGTTTCGATTATGATGAGCTGCACGGAGACGGTTATTTATACAATCACTATTTACTACATGAGTATAAATATCAAAAAAACACGCTGGACCTTGCCCGGTGCAATGTTTGCTACGATAGTGGGAGCAGTGGCGAGTGTGGTGATAACAGGATGGATTGTTTGACAAGAGTTGGCGGTGTAACAAAACTATCAATATTTACAAAAGACTGTGGACAGTATTTAAAGGATTGTGGATATCAGGCAGAATTTGAGACATTAGATGGGGATAAATCATATGAGGAAGCAGAAGCCTTTATAAAATGATAGGATGAGAAAGAAGTACTTAATGGAAGGAGAAGATGAAATGGAGTTTTTAGATATTAGAGATAAAAATGGCAATCCTACAGGTGAGGTAAAGGAACGTTCCTTTGTTCATGCAGACGGGGATATCCATGGAACTTCCCATGTCTGGATTGTTCGGAAGAATGAAAAAGGCAGTTATGATTTGTTATTGCAGAAACGTAGTGAGGATAAAGATGCATTTCCAGGCTGTTATGATATTTCTTCTGCAGGGCATTTACCAGCAGGACAGGATTACCTTTCTTCTGCATTAAGAGAGCTTGAAGAAGAATTAGGGATTAAGGCAGAGCCAGAACAGCTTCATTTTATGGGATTACATGAGGGATACTGCGAGGAAATCTTTTATGGTAAACCTTTTAAAAATCATGAAATAAGCCATGTATATCTGTATCAGGAATCAGTTAATATCGAAGAATTAAAATTGCAGGAAGAAGAGGTAGAGGCGGTCTGTTGGCTGGACTTTGAAAGCTGTTGCGAAAAAGTAAAGGCGGGGGATGAAAAATATTGTTTGTTTCCGGAGGAGCTTGAAATGATAAAGGAATATTTGAAATTTTGAGTTGCCGCAGGTAAGATAGAGACTCTCCCGGAAAGAAGATACCCTGTATCTATCGCTAAGACCATAGATACAGGGTATCTTCTTTCCGGGGGAGCTGTGTTTTGACAGGAGATGAAATTACTATTTAACATAAAAAAAACGCATCGACGTCATTCATTATGACTCGATACGCACCATATAAAATCTGCAAAGCAGTTAAAGGGGAAAATTAAGATTTATATTTAAGGTCTCGTCTCAAGGACTCAACTCTTTCTTTTAACATGTATTATTATATAATATTTTTTTATTTTTTCAATTCACAATCTTCACAAAAAAATTCTATTTGACATCTTTTTTGTTATGCGATTTCATATCCTAATGAGTTTTATTATCAAAAATGCCCTTAAATTTAGCTTTTTATCTATTTTTATTGTATTTCTTTTTCGAGCTTCCATGTCAAAAAAATTTCTATTTATGCCCGAAAAATAGCCGAAGTTACCTTATTATCCTCTATTCAAATAGATTTTCTTTTGTTATAATAAAAGAACAGAATTTAAGTTGGGAGGGAAGCAATATGCAACATATGACGTTAAATAAGATTTCTATTGAACACATTACACTCGAACGTATCGGTTTTGTTCATCACGGATTCGGCGTTGACTTACCTGATTATCTTCTGTAAGTGTAGTTTAATTTATTAAGCTGAGACAAAATGGAACAAAGCATCATATTACATCTGTAACATGATGCTTTGTTCTATTTTGGATTATAAAATTACTATGTTATCATCCGATTTAAAGGTCGAAGAAAAATTAAAAATAATAGAGAAAGAATATAATATCCCAATAGAAAGCAATATAAGAAAGTGGAAAAATGTGTAACTTAAGTCAGGGTATTAAAGAGAAAGTCTACGCAAATCAGAATTCATCAGGAAACCTTCTCCCAGATCTCCTCTCTGGAAAGCGAAAAGTTCTCCGCAACAATCTTGGCAATATCCATAAAGTGATCATTCATCTGATCAATATTCGGATACTTATGGAACAGATACATCAACTTCTTAATCCACTCAATTCCCTTATAATCAAATGGGTCTTTTGATAAAATATCGCTCATTTGATAAGGAAGAATCTGCATCCAGATACTCATACGAGCCAGAAGATGCATTGTAAAATAAATCTGGCGTGTAGAGCCGTATTCAGCAGTATTGGTATAATGTTCTCCATAATACTGAATATTGCTTATGGTTTCTCTATGTAGAATATCAACTTTACTATTGTTAATATCGTATTTGACACGAATTCCATAACGGTGCTTTAACCAGGCAGCATAACCGCGGCGCTCTGCGTGATATTCAGACCAATGCTGGAATAACACGGTTTCAGAATCATCGAAAAGCTGTCTGTAGGAAGTCAGATGATTCAGGCGGGCATAGTCTCTGTAATCGCAGATGTGAGTAAGCTCATGAAAGACAAGACGATATACTTCACAAAGTGGAGAACGTCTCAAATAGGGTTCCTTAAAAATAAGAGTAAATGGTTCGTCCATACGCTGTGGATACTTCATACATGCAGCTACATGTTTCCAGTTCTTTCGTGCAGCTGCCTCATCAAGACTCTGAGAATCTTCTTTATTAAAGCCATACTTCTTCTGACAGGTATACATATCGTCAGTCAGTACAATCTGAACGTTCAAATTCTTTATTTTAAAGAATTGAATATACGAATTCATAATTCTGTTAATTGTCTTTTTCATAATCTTGCCCCCATAAGCCCGGCCGGATGGACCTGCTTCCCTTTTTATTAATAATTAGTATAGCACAAAAGAAATATAGCGTCAAAATGTATACAAAACCAGTTGGTAATATAGGATATCTTCTCGCTTTGAGAGTGTCTTTTGTGCCTGCAAAATTATCATTTCAGACCTTGTTTCTGAAGAGAAAATGAACTATACTAGAGCGTGTTTGAAAAATCATTCCTGCAATCTGCACACCTCAATTTACGGTATATTTTGCCTTCATTCGGTTGCCGTAGCCCGCTACGCCGCCCTCATTCAGGCGAAATCTCCCGCAAATTGTGATGCACATCTTGAAGAAAGCATTTTTCAGACACGCTCTAGAGCG
>CAVCBH010000049.1:0-12616 GCA_963600375.1 bacterium
TGCACAACTTCTTCCTGCGGAAGAATGATTTACATCTACCCTGAAAAAAATCTTCATTCTGATTTACTGCTTGCAGGGATTGCACAGCTGCTCACGGTCATAGTATAGAAACGCTTCACAAAATACTTTGTCGGAACTTTTCCTCTGAGTGTCAGATATCCCTGTTCTTCCAGTTCCTTATTCAGATTGCCAATGATCTCATAAGCCGATGTCTGTTTTACCTCCAGAAGCTCACATATATCAGCTGCCTTTAAAAATAATTTGTTTTGCATAATCAGTACCTCCTGTATTTTGAATATTTATCTCTTCATATACTCTGTACTGGCAGTCACAAAACCAGACATCCTTTTCCGAATTTTTGCAAATTATTTTAATTTCACAGTCTCCATACATGTCACTGCTGGAACATGGAGTTTATATCATCGAAAAAAGGGTACAAAAAAACAGTCTGCCCCGACGGAAAATATTTCCATCAAAACAAACTGTTCTTTATTCACGCTAATTATATTTTCTGAGCATACTTACTTTTTGCGAAAATTTTGGATAACTCCGGAATGAAAACAAAGGAAAAAAATATATTTTCACTCCATTTGCACTCCACCGGAACATCTGGACACCCCACAAAGCCTTTATTTATGGGCTTTTTCGCAATTTTGTCCGCTACTCAAACTCGCTCATGCAAAGAAAATCTTAAATAATTTTGTATAGTGCATTTCGTTTGAATTATCTCAAATATTTTCATTACCCGGATGATTTTGGCTATCCGATTTTTTGTTGCCATTCTGTTGCCAGATCAGTCTCCGAGCCTATCCAGCAATATTTGATAATGCCGCTGTCCGATATGGCGTCCTGCACGCTGCAATCCGTTTACACATTCTTTGACTTCATCCGCTGTCAGCTCCTGTTCTTCATAAGCAGCCATGAGAATGCCGATTGTTCCCATGATTTTAAGTCCCATCTGCGCTGACACATTTCTCCCTTTTGCCTCATCCATCAAAAGAAGATCTGCTTTCCATTCATCTGTTAAAACAATCGCCTCGCTCTCGCCTTGATCAAGCCCCGTTGCTCTCCGCAATAAGCTTGCAGCTTCCGAATTTGCCACCGATTTTACAACAATGAATTTCTTCTGGCGTATCTGATCCGCTTCCAGCCGAAATCTCTCATCCACCGTTAGTTCACTGAATACGGCATCCGGTATCAGCACCTTGCCAAATAGCTTTTCCAGCAAATCTATTCTGTTGATTTTAAGAAGAGATATCAGCGGAGTCGTATCAGATACAACGATCATACCGCAGCCTCCTTCTTTTTCAATTCTCTGAAGGTATTTAATTCCGTGTCCAGATCATCCATCGTCATATCCAGGTAAGAATAACCAAGCTTATCATACAAATCAATCAACTCCGACTTCCTGATTCCAAGGATTTCTGCTGCACGCCCGTGAGATATGGTTTGGTTCAGTATATAAGGATACAGAAGCAGTGCATTTCTTGTAAGCTCAGTTTCCGGATTTACAGCCACCAAATATTTCGACATCCCCACCGGTATCTGAATTGTGATAGATTCTGTTGTTACCATAAAATCACATCCTCTCTAATAGCTTTCAGTTTACTTCAACCAACTTCTCAATCTCAGCCTTATACTCCATCAGCTTTAAAAGATATTCCGGCATCTTGCGTTTGCCTGCTTCCCAGTCTGTCATCGTACGATATGGAATATCAAAGTATTCGCAAAATTCCCTGCGATTCATTCCCATGGAAATTCTGAGATCTCTTACTTCTTCTGAAATCATAGTGTTCCACCTCTTACTATGATAATACCATCATTGATGCGTCGCGTCAACTTTTATACTCTTATTCGCAAGGTAATTGATCCGCCTGTTCTTTGAAATGGATTTTTTCCGTTCCTGCTGCAATGGCAGTTTCATAATACCAACATTTATGATTGATAAAATCCAGCGTTTTTTGCAGGTCTTTCATCTGTGCTTCTACTGCTCTTTTTCGTTCCAGAAACATTTCATAGCGCTCCTGCAGGGAGTCATCCCCCATCAACACCCATTCTGAAAATTGCCGAATATCCTTGATGGACATGCCCGATTTTTTCAGGCATTCAATGACCCGCAACATTGCAATGTCTCCATCGGAGAACATTCGATAACCGGATTCTCTTCGCTCCATAAAAGGCAGCAAGCCCTGTTTGTCATAATACCGCAGTGTAACAGGGGTCAAATTTGTAAGCTCCGCGGCTTGCTTGATTGTATAAGCCATATCAGCTCCTCCCAAATAAATATATTGACATAACTGTTCAGAGCCAACTTCTAAAATGTTTCGCATTTCCTCGGTGTGGCGTATCCGCCAACTACGAAAAACTTGTTTGACTTTGAACAATTACATATTGACTTTAACCTCAAGGTTAATGTTACGCTATTATCATAGAAATGTCAACAGCGCAAGCAAGTGAAAGGAGCGATCAGTTATGAGTTATACATGGAATCTTCCCACAAAGGTACTGTTTGGTGCGGGAAAGGTAAAAGAATTAGGCAATGAAAAAATGCCCGGTAAAAAGGCATTGTTGGTAATCTCCAGCGGAAAATCCGTCAGGGAAAACGGTGCGTTGATTGCCGTGGAGCAGGGACTGACTGCGGCAGGCGTGGACTATGTCGTGTTTGATAAGATCCAGTCTAATCCATTGGAGCCGACGATCATGGCGGGAGTGGAGTGCACTCGTCAAAATGGCTGTGATTTCGTGATCGGTCTTGGCGGCGGCTCCGTTCTGGATTCTGCCACCATTATCTCTGCAATTGCACCACAAAAAGAAGGACGGGTCTGGGACTATGTGCAGGGCGGCACAGGCGGAGGAAAAAAGCTGGCAGAACAGCCGCTGCCTTATATTGAAATCACAACCAGTGCTGGTACAGGAAGTGAGGTAGACTGCTGGGGTGTTGTAACAAATCCAGACACGCATGAAAAAATCGGATTTCAGGGGGCTTATCCTGAGCTGGCTATAGTTGATCCAGAGTTAATGCTGTCTGTACCTCCAAAATTTACAGCATATCAGGGATTTGATGCACTGTTTCATAGTGTGGAAGGATTTTTATCAAAGTTCTGTAATGAAGCAGCAGAAATGGTAGAACTTGCAGCTATCAGAAATATAGCAGAGTATCTGCCTCGTGCAGTGCAGGATGGACAAGACATAGAGGCAAGAACGAAGGTCGCCTTTGCAAACACTATGAGCGGCTATTCTATGGAAGTGTGCTCCTGTGTCAGCCAGCACGCTATGGAACATGCACTTTCCGGATATCATCAGGAACTCCCCCACGGTGCAGGCTTAATTATGATTTCCCAGCAGTATTTTACACGATGGATTGAGGAACATGTCTGCGATGAACGCTTTGTAGAACTGGCAAAGGCCATGGGCATCTCAGATGCAAAGGAGCCTATGGATTTCATTGTTGCACTGAAAAGCCTGATGGCAGAATGTGGGGTAGATGACCTGAAAATGAGCGATTACGGTATCCGCCCGGAAGAATTTTCACAGATGGCAAAGGATGCCAAAAGCACAATGGGTGTATTGTTCTTCTGTGATCGATTTGAATTGACGGATGATGACGTGGTTCATATTTATCAGAAATCATATCGCTGAGGAGGAGTAAAATGAAGCTCTATACTGTAATTACCGGGGCAAGCTCCGGTATCGGAAAAGAGGCGGCAAAGGTATTTGCTGCACATGGTAAAAATCTGGTTCTCGTTGCCCGCCGACAGGAAAGGCTGAAGCAATTAAAAGAAGAAATTCAGAGGCGTTTCCCGGAAATTGATGTGATGGTTCAGACAGCAGATTTGTCTAAACCAGAAGAAGCATACAGGCTCTATGAATCGTTGAAACCCTATACAATTAACACATGGATTAACAATGCCGGACGTGGTTATCAAAGCAAAATTGCGGATCAGGATTCTGAAATTGCGATACAGATGATCCGCCTGAATGTAGAAGCTCTTACAATCCTCTCTACTTTGTATGCTCATGACCATCAGGACATGGATGGTACCCAGTTGATCAATGTATCATCTGTGGCTGGCTATATGATTTTTCCTGATGTGGTTACTTATTCCGCTTCCAAATACTATGTCAGTGCGTTTACGGAAGGACTGGCGCAGGAGCTGAAAAACGGAGAGCATAAGCTGCAAGCCAAAGTGCTTGCACCTGCCGCTGTTCAAACAGAATTTGCACAGGTGGAACAGAACATGGATTCCTTTGATTATGATAAAGCATTTCCACATTATCACACTGCCGCGCAAATGGCACAGTTTTTATGGGAATTGTATGAAAGTGATAAATGTGTTGGTTCCGTAAAATTTGAACCATTCACATTTTGTCTTGACGATCCACGCTATCCGTATCTTGGATAAGGCAAAAATCCGATTCTTCTGTGACCAAAGAGCCCCAGCATCCTATTCGCGAGCTGCACTTGGCTTAGAGAAACGAAATACTTCGAACAGGAGGCCAGAAATGAAAAAACACAGAGGCCACATATTATTCATAGCCTTAATTTATATATCAACGATATTAGCCGGATGTACAGACGAGGCTTTTGCGCTGGAATCAACAGACGCAAGTCCTGCCGAACTACAGGAACAATCAGAAGCTTCTTCCTTTATTGCAAAGACTATCATGCAAAATGTCGAGCTTGGCATTGTGCCGGAAAGATATTATGAACCAGCTGAACAACAAGGCACTTTAGAAGCCTTAACTTACAACACAAAGGATTACATTGGTGATGATAAAGCCATTCAGAGCAAAGCCACTGTCTATCTGCCGTTCAGCTATGATCGGGGTGATTCTTCCACCCGGTATAACATACTATATCTCCAGCATGGAGCTTATGGAAATGAGCAGACATGGATGTATGAATACGGGGACAGCTTCAAGAACATGATCGACCACATGATTGAGGACAAGCTGATCCCGCCGCTGATCATCGTCATGCCGTATCTTCCCTCCGGCAGCGAATGGTATCATGACACAACACCAATTTTCTATTCTAAGGAACTGAAAAACTATTTGATGCCAGCTGTGGAGGCTCATTATCACACTTATGCCGAGAACACCTCCGATGCCGGTTTTGAAGCGTCCCGCTCCCATAGAGCCTTCGGTGGCTTCTCCGCCGGTGGTACGACAACCTGGCGCGTGTTTTTGGAGGGATTGGATCGTTTCGCATATTTCATGCCGATGAGCGGCGGTCTGACATTGGGCGGCGACGGCTCCACGGATACGAAAGATGCTGCACTGCTTGCCGATGCAGCAATGTCCTCCGGTTATGGCAAGCGAGATTACTACGTATTCTCCGCAACCGGCACCCAGGATGTTGCCTATCAGGGACTGACTGCGCAAATAGAATCCATGAAGACCCTGACAAACACCTTTGACTACACGCAGACCGGGTTTGCAGATGGAAATCTCATGTACTACACCGTCGAAGGCAACCGTCACGATTACCAATACACCTATGAATATGTTTTTAATGGGCTGCAATGCCTGTTTTCTTGGTTTGAAAGGAGCTAAATCACATGAAAAGAAAATTTTTACCCGTATTGACAGCAAGTATTTTGGGGTTATCCGTGGCAGGCTGCGGTCAAGCAACAAATGCGCCGACTTCCGGCGAAGAACTGACCAGCGAAGCGCCAACAACAGAGGCAGCATCTTCAGAAGAAACCTCGGCAGAAGAAACTTCTGAAGACGCTGCGCCGGCAGGCCCGCCTGCACCGGTAGATACCGGCGTCAAGAAAGCAGACGGCAGTCCGGTTATGGATAACTTCGCCTTCTTTGCTTATCAGGGAGATGATGCCCTGCCGCATGAATTCCACAATGTCGAAAACGGACAGACTGTCTACATGACGACCGATATCAGCCCGGAAGGTTTGCTGAAAATTTATGATTCGCTGGGCGTAAATCTGCAGGGGAATGTCGCTGTAAAGCTTTCCACCGGTGAAAACGGCAGCAACTATCTCGATCCTGCACTGATCAAGGATCTGGTTCAATCATTAAACGGCACGATCGTGGAGTGCAACACCGCCTATGGCGGAAATCGTTCAGAAACCGCGATGCACCGTCAGCTTGCAGAGGATCATGGCTTTACCGCCATCGCAGATGTAGACATCATGGATGCAGACGGGGATATGCAGATTCCGGTGACCGGGGGCACCTATCTGACCACAGATTATGTCGGCAGTCATCTGGCGAATTATGATTCCATGCTGGTGCTGTCACACTTTAAGGGACATCCACAGGGCGGCTTCGGCGGTGCCATCAAAAATATTTCCATCGGAATCGGCTCCGGTGCCCACGGGAAGAGCAATATCCACAGCGGAGGCACCTCATTGGATACCGGTTCATCCTCTCCTGACATCAACGCGTTCCAGTCCTCTATGGCAGAGGCCGGTTCCGCTGTACGGGATTACCTCGGCGCAGAAAACATGGTCTATATCAGTGTCATGAACCATTTGTCCGTGGATTGTGACTGCGTTGAAAATCCGACCGAGCCGGATATGCATGATATTGGTATTTTTGCATCTACCGACCCTGTGGCCTTGGATCAGGCTTGTGTCGACCAGGTATATATGGCCGATGATGACAATGCTTCTCTGATCTACCGTATGGAATCCAGAAATGCTTTTATGTCCCTGAAGCACGGAGAGGAAATCGGACTTGGCAGCCGTGACTACACTCTGGTAAGCATCGATGAATAAGGATTGGAACGGGCAAAAGGAGGCTTGACTATGCTGAAAACTTTGCAGCGAGAGTTCATCTATCTTTGGTATTATTTTGATGTACAGTTTCGGCAGATTTTTGGATACTGGGTACTCGGTATTGTGATCGGCTCTGTGATCTCTGTTTTCGCCAAAGATAAGATCCACAGCCTGTTTGCAAAGATGAACGAAAAAAAGTGGGGCCTACTTGGCGTGATCCCCGCAAGTTTGCTTGGTATTGCTTCACCACTCTGTATGTATGGAACGATCCCGATTGCCGCATCTTTTGCCAATAAGGGAATGCGACAGGATTGGCTTGCCGCATTTATGATGAGTTCAGTTCTGCTCAACCCACAGTTAATTGCATACAGCACAGCGTTAGGCGGTACTGCATTGGCGGTTAGAATTATTTCCTGCTTCTTGTGCGGAGCAGCAGCCGGGCTTCTTGTCCATTTCTTTTATCAGGACAGACCTTTCTTCTCATTTGGAAAATTTGAGGAGCCTGTCAGCCATGATACCGATCCCAATATGCTTCTGCGGCTGCTGAAAAACATCTGGCGTAATATCAAGGCAACCGGGCCTTATTTTCTGATTGGCGTACTGCTTTCTGCAATATTTCAACGATATGTGCCGACGGACGCATTTGTATCTCTATTCGGCAGCAACGAGGGCTTCGGTATACTGATGGCTGCCACGGTCGGCGTTCCCCTCTATGTCTGCGGAGGTGGAACGATCCCGTTGCTCATGGAATGGCTTGCAAACGGCATGAGTCTCGGAAATGCAGCCGCATTTATGATTACCGGGCCTGCCACAAAAATCACCAATCTCGGCGCACTGAAAAGTGTATTGGGAATCAAGCGGTTCTGCCTGTATCTTCTGTTTGTGATGGGATTCGCATTTTTAACAGGTTTAATCGTCAACCTGTTATAGAAATCTACGTTTTTATCTCATCTAACACTTTGTATGGCAAACATCAAATATTGTCTTATGTAAATGCCACCGGCACAGGAACCTCATCCTGCGCCGGTGCTTTCTTTATCATCTCTCACTCTCCTGCAAATACTTTTTATCTTGCGGTCTGTCAAAGAGAGCCCCCATACCGTTTCGCGAGATGGTCTCCTCGTACTGTTCCACTGTTTTGCGAAGTTCGGCATTTTCCCGTTCCAGATCAATCCTGTGCAGCTGCCTCTGCACTGACTTGTAGGAAAGCAACTCCTTCTTCAGTGCAGAGACTTCATCTGTCAGCTTTCGGATCTGCGCATTTGCAGCGTCCAATGCCCTCTGCAGCTTTAATTCCTTCTTCTCATGGATTACAAGTTTCTTTGCCATCGCTGCCAGCTTCTCGAAGACGCTGCGCTCCACGGATACCTTGGAAGTGAAGGGGATGGATTTCACTTCAGCTTCGATCTTGCTGATATCCTGCAGCTCGGACTGCTGATTCTCCATCTTTTCCATTTTCCGATCGAGCTTCGCCACCAGCTGCGCCTTCTGCTGACTCTCCTGGGTCAGCTCCGCCAGTCTGTCCTTCTCCTTCTGTACCTTGAACTGGGTAACCGTCAGATGCTCCTCGGAGCTTCCGCGTTCCCCTCGTTCAATGTCGTCATACCCGGTTTCCTTCATGTGTCGAAAGAAATCGTCCTGCAGCACACTGTAGGATTTTCGTAGAACCGGTTTGCCCTTAGTGCTCATGAGTGGATTCCCATGCTCATCCAGCGCCGCCTTCGATTCCCACTTTTTGCTCATACTGACCTGGTGAATGGTTTCCTTTACCGTGCCGACCAACGTCTTGTCCTTGCACCGCTTTGTCCAGAGAATCTGTTTCTCCACCACCGGTACGTAGACCACATGGAGATGATAGTGGTAGACGTCCTCGCCCAGCGCATCCGACATCGCCCGGTTCCGTTCATCTGCATGCATTACCGCTGACAGGATATACTGCTCACCTCCCACGATCTTGATCGCACTCTTATAGGCTTCTTCATTAAGTTATCCTGTATTTCTTCTGTAGTCTTGGAAACCGCTTTTTCTTCCTGTTTGTTTACACAGGATTTCTTTTTCGGTTTTCTTCCTCTACTACACTGTACTGTCGGCTGGATATAGTCATGTAACATCCCCATTCTCTGCTCATAGGCTTCCTGTAAGACCGCCATGTCAAGGCTTTCCTTTTGGTTTAGGATAGCGATTTCCTGTGCATCATGTACCAGTGAAACTGCAATACTGATTATCCTGGCACTGTGTTCATAAAGCCACCTGACAATCCCTTCTGTAAGCTCTGTATGGTTCTTCACATACTGATACCGAAACAAGGTATCACATACTTTATAGAAATAGGAATCATACGGCAATGCCGTGTATTTTAATCCCAGACTTCTACATGCTAACTGGATTGCCTGTCCAAAGAAAATCTCACTCTCAGGAGTTCCTATCATCCCTATACTGATTCCACTGTTATTGATTAGCTGTGTCAGAGAACCTATCAGACTTTTGCCATTTTTGCTGTTTACTACATTCTGGATTTCATCAATAATCAGTAACCCAATGTGATTTAAACAAACCTGACTGACCGTCCCAATGAGCATATCTATTGTAGCCCTTGCCCTCAGTGCATTTTTGTAATACGTTGTTTCTAATTCATCATCGACTTTCCTTAAAATTTCCAGCAACATTCCTTTTACAGAACTGTCATACGGACATTGTACGGTGATACATGGAATGATTTTTACATAAGGTTCTTCTAACTGAATTATCTGATTTGCCATGATAAGATTTAAAGCTCTGGAAATAGCAGAAGACTTTCCTATCCCACTTGTGCCAATGATTGTAAAGCTGTCAGAACCGCCAATAATGCCACTGTACTGTTGATTCCCACGGCTGTTCGTTGCTTCACTCATATTTCTTTTATTGCTGTTCATCTGCTGTACCGCCAGCTTCGTTCCTTTTTTCTGTAAAGAACGCAAAATTGCCAGATACAATTTACTGTAGATTTCTGCTGACATCTGAGATGGAAGATAAATGTTGTACAAATCAGAAAGTTTCATCAATCGTTCTGCATCCGAACCGTTCCGGCATACTTCTTCCTCATACACCGGAAGAATTGACATTTTCTGTATCAGTTCCTCTCCTGATAACATCTCAGGCAGTTTTTCAATCAATCTCATTGCATCAAACATTATTCTTCACACTCCTTTACATAATCTTTGTGGATACGGTTCTACTCTTTCTTTGGATTGTTCCGTATATCTTTTAATCTCAGGGATTTTTTCGGCATTGCCATATTGACTACATTTTCTATGTTTCTTGCAAGCTGTACCTGTGCCTGTAAACTCGCTTCACTTCCTGTCTGGATTCTCTCTCTTGTCTTTGTCTGTATTTCCTGTACGGTTTCCAGATTTACTCCATCAAATCGGCTCTCTATCAGGTCAAATTTCACATACCGTCCATTCTTTTCTATCACCCATACATTCGATACATCATCTGGATTATAAGCGACTGTAACCTCACCGCCTGTCAGATACTTTTCTGTATAATTGTCATGTCTGTATCGCAATTTATTTACCCTAAGTCCAAACCTGCCAAATCTCCCTATTGTCCGTGGCATCAGACACATGATAAGTTCTTCTTTTGATACTGTTAGAAGATTTGCTCCAACCTCTTTTTTCCCATAATTCCATATCTCACTTGCATACGGATTTATCTTCTTTTCCAGCATTTCTTTTGTAAAAGGAAAGTTTTCTAATGTTCTGGAAGTATTGTAGTAAATGATGCAGTACAGGAGAATCTTTTCAAACTGTTCTAAAGTAAGACACGCATCTTTTCTGTAATCATGCGAACCTCTTTCCTGAAAGTCTGGTTCTATCACACCTTTTCCCTTTAGATACGGTTTATAGATACTCTGTATCACATCAAAGAACTTTTCTACAGAACCTTTCAGTTCCGGGCGGTACGCTGGAAGATTGATGATAGATACTCCAAGGTCTGTTAGCTGTTCAAAATTCTCAGACGCATACTCCGCACCTTTATCTGTAACCAGTGTTCCCGGAAGTTCTTTACAATTCCAGTCTTTTTCTGTAATGTCGATTCCATACTTTCTACAATGCTCCACCTTATCGGTTATCACATTCAGCATAAGTCCTCTCAGGCTGTAGATGCCACTCTCCCAGCCTAACGAATAACCGCAACATATGGAACTATACGCATCAATACAGGCAGTCAGAACAGGTCTTCCAATCAATTCTCCACGTTCATTTATAAGGTATATATCACAAATGGTAGAATCTAACATAGCCATTCCTATACTGCTGGCAAACTCCTGTACTCCCTCACCTAATAACGGTCTTCTGTTCCTCTGATACTTTTTCACTCCCTCTCTGGATATATAAAAGTTTTGCTGCTTCTTTGTCTTTTTATAGAAATATCGGAACTGATGAATAGATGGATGTGGTAACAATGTTCCCTCTGCATCTGTGTACTTTTCTTTGAGCATCATGGTATAAGCTGTTGTCAATGTATTCTGGTTCTTTGTGTAAAAGAATTTGTTCAAAGACCACCGCATTATCTTTTCATCTCTGCTCAGTTCTTTTTCTTTCTTTTCTTTCGGTGCAAGTACAGAAATATCCTGATAAACCAAGTATAAACAAAGTGTGTTTCGTATCGTCTGTTTGCTGTAATTCTTCAACTCTGCGATTGACCGTATCATACGGCTGCGTTCTTTTTCATCCCCGATAAAAGGCAAAATCCCGGCTATCAGTGAATAATGTTCCTGTATGTACTTTGAGGTAGTGGATAATGCTGTATCCGTTTTTGATGGATAAATATTAGTGATTTCCCATAGTTCCTGCTCTGTTAATGATTTCCAGTCCTTAAACTGCTCCTTGTCTTTCCATTGCGGCATTGTCCTTTTTATACAGTCAATCACAAGAAAAGAGGATTCTTTTACTTCTAATATCCTGACAATCTTTGTATTGTCCTGCGTTCCTAAAATCTTATTCTTCTCCATCAATCACCAGCCCCCAGTCCTGTACGCCCAATCTCATCCAATACACTCTACTTGCATCCAGAAGTTTCACGGTCATAGGTTTCATAAGATATTTTTCCTCTACACACTCCCTCACCATTAGATGATTTCCTGTCTTCTTACAAACAAAATCCGAAGTGTATTCTCCCATTTCCAGCCCATCCAGTAATACATTACATTGTATTTCCTTTATCTCCTGATTTTCTTCCAGCATACCCAGATACTTTTTCTGTATCTCACTGTACAGTCTGCATACCTCTTCACTTTTACTGACTGATACCTTTTCACAACGTCCTTTGTAATTCTTTTTCCGCATAGTGCTTCTCCTTTCCCAAAAAGAGAGAACTTTTCCCCAAAAAGGGATGTTTTTCTCCCAAAAATGAAGTGATTTTCCCAAAAACGAATCCTTTTTCCCAAAAAGAGAATGTCACTCCCCAAAAAAGAGAATGATGCTCCCCCAAAATGGGTTATTCTGTTCCTGAAAATCTCATAAATTGCACTCGCATTTTTTTACAGAAAAATAAAGAATTTTTTCTTTCCCAAAAACGAAGAGTTCTTTCCCAAAAAGAGAGTTTTTCTTCCCAAAAACAAGGATTTTTCCTTTTTTCACTTTTGGGGATTTTCAAGCCTGTTCCTGCAAAGCCTTTATTTATGCGGTTTCTGACGGATTTCAATTTTCCCAAAAATCTCTTTTAGAAAAAACACTATGTTCATTAACACACTCCATTATCCACTTTTTCGCACTTTCTATTATCCAGTAAAAGTGGACTACTCTGTCCACAACTCTCCCCGTTTCCCCCACAAAAATAGTAAGCGGTACATAATAAACCATATAAAAATTCCACAGAAAGGATTCACCTAA
>CAVCBH010000050.1:0-3810 GCA_963600375.1 bacterium
TCTCTCCTCCGTCTGCTGCATCAGACGGAGATTCCATTCCTCACCCAATTCAAAACGAACGGACATCCCATTCCATATAGGGATTCCCTGTCCATTCGGAATATCCTTTATTTTCCCGTCAGGATAAAATCCTCTCCACACACCCTGACTTACATTTTTAATGCCATACAGTCCCTTTTTCTGACGATTCTCCACAATCATGCCTGTGACAGTGTCTTTATCCATCGGATTCCGTCCTGTCTGACATTCATAAAGCTTTTCCCCCTCCGCAAGAAGAATCCTGTCCATTCCATTCGTCAGCGGATAGTAAATCTTTCCACACTTTGGACAGGCAAGTGTTCCATTCTCCTTCGGAATCAATCGATAGGAAAATCCATGAAATCCACAGTGGCAGGACTTATAATCCATTGCCATGCGAACAAGAAGCTGCTTCCAGTCCACCTCTGTCGGACGAAGTTCTCTGCATCTTCCCCCATCAAGAAATGCCTTCCAGAACATCTTTTGCAGAATCTCCGGGTACTCATTCCAGTACTGAATCAACTTGTCCTGAATACCTTTTACCGGGATATTTTCCTCTTCGCCCGGCTCCATGCAAAAGCATCCTTCTCTTGCCCGGAAAAGTTCTTTTTCCTCCGGGGAAAGGAAACAGCGGTTCACCATCTTTTTCCCCTCAAATGGGGAACCGGTATGGAAGAAATATTCAAATAAATAGACTGCCATGAAATAGCGGTCTGTCTCTAAAGAATAACATTCTTCTTGTTCTTCTGCCACCGATTCTACTAATTCCGGCGCAAGAAATTCTGTAAATTCTATCTCGTTTGCATCTGGTTCCTGCACATATGCCTCTCCGAGAAGTTCTTCTCCATCAAAATGAAATGCTCCGTTTTTCAGATTAAAATAAAATACATCCGGGGAAATGCTGCAGTATACCTTTCCCTTCTGATGAATCTCCTCAAAAAACTTTGCAAACTGAAATGCGCCTTCTATCATTGCATTCATCGAAGAAAAATATGCTGGTCGCAAAACCTTTTTCCCAGTTTCCGCATCAATCACAAGCTGCCTCTCATCACAGATCTGTGCAAGGGAAACCCAACCATTTTTATTAAAATTACTCATTCTATCCTCCTGATGAAACCCCTGCTTACAAAAGCCTGAATTCCCTGCTTCAATCACACACCGCATGATATATCCTCGAAAGTTTCAAATTCCAGGTGTCTCTTTTTCAGGTATTCTCGGAATCTTCATACACTCTCGAAATCTTTTACAGGAGGATTTTTGCGATCAGATTATCTCCAAAATCAATCTCCAATCCTTTCCAGATCGGGACACCTTTTCCTGGTCCAACTTCTCTGACAGAGTTATCCGGGAACTTTGCCTTCCAGACATCATCTGACATATTTTTAATGCCAAATAAGCCTTTCCTTATACGGTTTTCGATGACCATTCCTGTAACAGATTCAAAATCATCACTGTTTTTCTTTGTCAGACATTTGTAAAGTTTTGCACCAAGATTCAACGGAAGTTCATAATCTTTTACCCCCATTGTGTAAATGGTGCTTCCACAATTACGGCAACGCAGTGTGTGTTCTCCTGTCTTTTCAAATGCAGAAGAAAATGCGGTCTTTCCGCAGCTACAGTGAATGATATCCAGCTTTAACTGAATAAGCATCTGAATCCAGCTCTTTTCAATAATCCGGGCATTCGGCTCCTGAATCCCGTAAGTAAATGAAAGGGTAAATGCCTCTCTGATAAAGTCAGGATAAATCTTCCACAACTTGATAACATTATCATGTACACCATTTACCGGGCGGTTGGACGCATTATTGGGGTCATAGACAAAGACCGGATTCTTTCCGTAATGAATCAAATCATTTTCCTCTGTCATAACGACACACTGAAGCACCTTACTTCCCTCCAACGGATCTCCGCGGAAGAACAGCTTAAATAAAACAACGGCCAGTGAATATCTGTCAGTCAATACATCCGGCTTTGCAATACCACGAACAACTTCCGGTGCCATAAATCCCGGCATACCGCCGATTCCAAAGTTATCACCGTCTGCTGCCACGTTATCACAGTCGCAGACTAAAACGTCCCCTGTTTTCGTATCAATAAAGAAACCGCCATCATTCAGATCCTGATAACTCTTTCCTGCAAGATGCAGTGCACGGAATGCCTTAACGATATTGATTGCCGCGGTAAGCATCACATCAAGCGAAGCAAACTTTACCTTGATTTTTCTTGCTGGCTGTCCTTTCACCCTCGGCTTCTCCCAGCGGTATCCATTATAAATATCAGTAAATGATTCATATCCCGATGGAGCAAGCCGCATCAGATAACCAAATGCTCCATTTTTCTTTGTTTCTGTTAAAAATAATGGCCAGATAAACTGCTTGCCGCCTTCCGGCGCCCCGTCTTCAATATTCTTACGAAGATTATTACGAAATGCCTCCGGATTCTTGATACGGCTGATAAAATACCATTTAAGCGCATATTCCCTGCCATTATAACGGACGAGATATACAATACCCTGTCCACCTCGTCCAAGCTCTCTTGAGACAACTGCCTCGCCGCCTGCCTCTATTGGAATTCTCTCTCCAATCTTTAACTCTCTCATCTATGTTCTACCATCCTTCATCGTAATTCACAGCACCAGGGTCAACTGCCTCACCGAGAATATCCTTTGCTCCTGTACGAATCTCCTCTACAAGCACCTGCTGCTTTGCCTGTGCCACGGTCTCTGCCGCCGGCTGTCTGCCATTGGAATCCACCAGTGCAAGACTACGGCTTCCAATCTGAGAAGAAGTCACTGCAAGAAGCTTGATAAGCTCTCTAAGCTGGTCTGCATTCTTTGCCTGTACTGCAAGTTCATCATTCCCTGTAAATGCACGAAGCACATCCATATTTACCTTAGAACCGATACCAAGCGCAATCTTTAATCCATGTTGGAACCATTTATTCTGCTTTAATGTATCTAAGCCTTTTTTCCAGTCATCATTCGGAGAACCATCCGATAACAGGAAAATAACCGGTGCAAAAGAAAGAGATGGCGAACTTAAAAATGTGCTGCGGGAAAGCTTCTTGGAAAGCTCCATAAACGCATCACCCATAAAGGTAAGACCATCTGCTTCCAAACGATTCCAATACTGATATTCCTCAATCTTTACCGGTTCCGGAGTTACCCACTCCACATCGGTAGAAAACTTCATAATCGCAATCTTTACATCGGTAGAAGCTTCCCCAACTCCAATTAAAGAAGGCAGTAACTCTTCCATCGTACTATTTAAGGAACCGATCTTCGTTCCTTTCATACTGCCTGATACATCAATCATAAAAAAGATTGTCATGCTCTTCTTTGCAGGCTCCATCGTATCAAGGAAGTCCTCCTCGACCGCCTCTGCATCTGCTGCAGGCTCCATCGTATCAAGAACAAGGCTCCTGCTCATTCGATTCTTCTTTAAGAGAATCTCATCATCGTCTACTTCATTTAAATCAAGCCATTTTGGCATAAAAAGTTCCCCCAGTCTTTTAATATTTTTCACAATCCTTTAACTCTATTTATTATATAACAATTTGAATATTTTACAAACTGCTTTATCTAGTTCTTTGAGATAAATTCTTGCACGAAAATTTTGACTTTCCGCAGGAAATGAGACGCCACCAAAGAAATAAGCTGCCAGATTTCCTATTTCTTCTGTCCTCATCCTCAAATCTTCCACTATGAATTCTAATTTTGTTCCAGCCAACAAACAGCCCGCAGAAAGAGAAATAACCTATATTTGTGGCCTGGGAGCAAAGGTTGGATGCGAG
>CAVCBH010000051.1:0-3928 GCA_963600375.1 bacterium
CCAATAAACCGGTGTGGCAAATATAATCACATCAGCTGCAACTATTTTATCTATGGTCGAATTCGTATCGTCCTGATCTACACAGCCCTTGCTACATTGACAGGCTCCACATCCTTTACATGGAGCAATGTTCAGTTTCTCCGGTGCGATGATTTCTATCTCATTGCCCTTTGCGACACCTTCGGTAAATGCCTGTATCGCTGTTAATGTGTTTCCCTTCCTTGCACTTCCGTTTATGATTACAATCTTCATTGTCAATCAGCCTCCTACCGTGAATATTTTTGTTGCCTTATGTATTTTCTATAAATCAGTCAGTCTTTTTAGATAGAAGTGATCCATTGTTCCGTGAAGGACACATGACGGTTTCTCTATTTCTTTAAATCCCATCTTTTCATATAACTTCATTGCAACCGTCAGATTGCTGTGAGTTTCAAGATATAGTTTTTTATAACCAGCATCATTCGCCCATGCTTCTACCACTGCAACCAGTTCCTTGCTGTATCCTTTGCCTTTTGCAGAATCATCCAGATACAATTTCTGCATTTCGGCGCAATCTTCTATTCCATTAAATTCAGCTATTCCAACACCACCTATTACCCGATCTGCTTCATCTAATGCTATGAAATAGCACCTTTTTGCAGGCATACTGTTGTAATATGCGCTCAGATGATCAAGTTCCGGATCAAAATATGCCGTTCCCGGAATGTTCAGATTCAGACTTTCCAGATTTGTGCGTACAATCTTAGCAATTGCTTCATCATCAGAAGCTGTTATCCTTCTATACTTCAGCATTTCACTTTTCCAACTTTCTTTTGATTTTGATCCCGTATAAGCATCCTCCACAGTGTTCTTGAAATTCTGTTTCTCAAGCCACTGCTTTTCTTCTTCACTCTCCGGGATGTCAATTCTTTCTACATTCTCTCAATCAGCATGATAACCGGACGAAGACCATCCACGCAGGAAAACACCCCTTTATCATCATCTCGCATCCAAGTTCCGCTTGGCTGTAGCAATTCTCCATCTGACAGCAACTTCACCATTTCCTGAATCGGCTTCCACGCATACTCACACAAACCATCCGGCTTATTGTCTCCATCGCTGATATACACCTGCCCAGCCTTGTGAAAAGGACAGGCTTCGAAATTGGGAATGGCATATTTCTCCACAAGTTCTTTATCCATTTCAGTTTTTAAGATAGTTATCTTTACTTTGTACTTCATGTCCTCATCTCCTGAAATTTGATATCACCCCGTATAAGCATCCTCCGCAGTGTTCTTGAAATTCTGTTTCTCAAGCCACTGTTTTTCTTCCTCACTCTCTGGGATATCAATTCTTTCTATTTTAAATATGACAGGTCTTGTCCCATCATTGCAGCAGGTAATCATCATGCGCTCGTCATTTGTCCAGCCATGCATGATGGAGCCGCCCTGCAAAGCGGTATAGACATATCGGCTCACTGCGTCCCATGCTTCACCGCAGAACTTGCCATTCATCAGATGGTAAAAATCATCCTGCTGTGGTGTTCTCTTTAATAAAAATGTATCGCCTGCCTTGAAGCAGGGACATGGTCCTGACTTTGGATCAGCTAGGTATTTTTCCTGCAGTTCCGGGAATACCTTTGTCTCCAGAACTGTTATCCTGCATTCGTGTAGCATAAAATCACTCCTGTTCTTTCTTTACATAATGTAGTTCTATGTCATATCCCAGGGCATCCAGCATCTGCACAAAGGTTTTATTCATTACGCCATCACCTTTTTTGATGATTCGATTCACATACTGACCAGTTGTTCCTATCGTCTCGGCAAGCTGAGTCTGAGTCTTTCCAGCCTCTATGCATTTTACTTTCACATCAACTTCTATATTATTTTTCAGCATTTCTTCCACCTCGCTTGCATTGTTAAAAGCAACACTATTAGGATAAATTATAACACAACAGTTTCTTTTCTTCAATCCCCTTGAAAACGCAAAAAAGACACCCAAGCCTTCCGACCTGAGTGCCTCTGTCTCTCTTCCTTATTCTGCTTTTATCTCCGTTCCGTCCTTGAATACTACCATCACGTCTGTCTTGGCTCTCACCACCAGTTTCTCAACCAGGCTGCTCCATAGCCCCTCGTCAAATTCTGTGAGCACTCCGTCCTGCTCTTTAAGCACCGTGATGAATCTTCCCATCTGCTCGTTTCGGGCATCGTTGTCGGAAATCAGGGTGCAGGTTTCATCATATTCGGCTTTCAGCTTATCGTAGCGTTCCACCAAGGCATTATATCTTTTGTTGTAGTCTTCCTGGTTCTGGGCTACTCTTGCGTTCTCCGCCACAATGCTCTGCGTCATCTCGACCGTTACCTCAATCTCGCCCTGCAAGACATCCCTCTTGGCGATTAGTTCACCGTTGTCGGTCAGCATCTGCCGGATCAGTTCCACATTGGCTATAACCTCATCCTTCTCAGTAATGAGCCGATTCATCGCCTTGATGAAGTATTCCTTGATCTCATACTCCGTCAGATGCGGTGTCTGGCAGCCTGTTTTCTTTCGGAACTTGTTATTGCACTGGTATATGATGCGGCGATACTTGTCATTGGAATGCCAGACCTTGGAACCGTACCAGCCGCCGCACTCAGCGCACTGCACCTTGGTTGAGAAAATGCTGATGCCGCTGTAGCGTTCCTTACCCTTGCTGCGTCTGCTGATTTCTGCCTGCACCAGCTCGAAAATCTGTGGCTCGATGATTGCCTCATGATTATCCTCCACATAGTACTGCGGCACCTCTCCCTCATTGGTCTTGTGCTTTTTCGTCAGGAAATCCACTGTGTAAGACTTCTGCAAAAGGGCATCGCCCTTGTACTTCTCGTTTGTGAGGATACTCTTCACCGTGGACTGGCTCCATTTATCCTTACCGCCCGGTGTCTTGATGCCCCTCTTCGTCAGCTCATCAGCGATGGTATGCATGGTCAGTACTGACACGGGCATATCCGGCAACTCTGCGCTTCTTCTTGCTGTCTACCGGCTTGGCGGTGAATTTATTGATGGTAGCCGGAATCGTTGTTACTTTTCTTTTCGCCAATTTTCGCCACGCTCCTTCCTGAGTTTCTTAACTCTCTGGCTCATCTGCTGTTTTCTCTCTGGCGTCCATTTTTCCTTCATGCACTGGCTCATATAAGCCTTGTATTCCTCAGTGTGCGAACAGCCTTTCTTCTTTTCTTCGTATTCTCGACTCTCCGTATGACCGTCCTTAAAATGAAATGTCACTGTGTTATCTGCAATGACCGCTTTCTCCATGACCGCATCCATCTTTTCTTCAGAATACTCTTGAAGATCTAAAACATCGCAGACAAGATTTCTTATGGTAAAATCTTTTATTCCGCTGTTTCCGCAATGCTTACAGCAGCGCCAGTATCTACCCTTTGTGCCATCTGCATATGTAATCCCTTGGCTTCGATAATTTTCGCCGCAGCATCCACATTTAATGAACCCAGTAAATGCGTTGAAATGGTTTCTGTTTGGATTCGTTTTCTTATTCTTGTGCCGCTCGCCCCACTCCCTGCGGCGTTCATCCGTCCACCAGTCTGTTTTGGCTGTGGATTTCCATGCTTTCTGAAGAGTGTTGCCATCTGTAAAATGAAACTCCAACTTATCATCTCCGATGACCGTTATCTGCTCCACCTGCTCCGTAAAAACATCCTCATCAAACTCATCAAGCCCCAGTATCTCGGCACAGATACTTTTCAGCTTTTTCTCCGGGATGCTCTTTGCATCACAATACTTTGCTCCCCTATCGCTTTTCGTTCTGCAAATCCAAATGTAGTAAACCTCGTCAGGATTTTTTCTCTGCCTTTTGCCGCTGCGTCTGTAGCTCATTCCGCATTTGCCGCATTTAATCTTGCTAGAGCGTGTCTGAAAAATGCTTTCTGCAAGATGTGCATCACAATTTGCG
>CAVCBH010000052.1:0-11128 GCA_963600375.1 bacterium
CCGTAAATTGAGGTGTGCAGATTGCAGGAATGATTTTTCAGACACGCTCTAGTTAAACTGTCTTTAAAAATCAGAACCCCAGGGAATAAATACTCCTCATCTGTGGACTGGGCGCCAGTGTTGGATGTGAGCGCAGAAGCGAACATTCAACACACTGCAACGAAAGTCACAGATGAGGAGTATTTATTCTCTGGGGTTCGTCTGTTTATCAGTTCGTCCGGGCTGCCCAGTGAATTAAATCTATTTCGCTGTAATATATCCCTGTGCTGTTAATAATTCTGCACAAAGTACAGCTCCGCCGGCTGCGCCACGAACAGTATTGTGGGATAATCCTACAAATTTGTAATCAAACATTGTATCTTCTCTTAAACGTCCCATGGAGATTCCCATTCCGTTTTCGAAGTCGATATCTAATTTAACCTGTGGACGGTTATCTTCTTCCATGTAACGGATGAACTGCTTTGGTGCGCTTGGTAAGTTAAGCTCCTGTGGAAGTCCTTTGAAGCTTTCCCAGCGGTCGATGATTTCTTCTTTTGTTGGTTTCTTCTCAAAGTTTACGAATACGGCTGCTGTATGTCCGTCAAGTACAGGTACACGGATGCACTGTGTTGTGATTAATGGAGCTGTTGCTTTTTCAATTTTGCCGTCTACAACTTTACCAAATAATCTTAATGGTTCCTGCTCGGATTTTTCTTCTTCACCACCGATAAATGGGATGATATTTTCTACCATTTCTGGCCAGTCTTTAAATGTCTTTCCTGCTCCGGAGATTGCCTGGTATGTTGTTGCTACAACTTCCTTAGGGCCAAATTCTTTTAATGCAAAAAGTGCTGGAGCATAGCTCTGGATAGAGCAGTTCGGTTTTACTGCTACGAAACCTTTCTTTGTTCCAAGACGTTTTTTCTGTGCTTCGATTACCTCGAAATGTTCTGGGTTGATTTCAGGCACTACCATTGGTACGTCTGGTGTCCATCTATGTGCACTGTTGTTAGAAACGACAGGTGTTTCTGTCTTTGCATAAGCATCTTCGATTGCACGGATTTCTTCTTTACTCATATCTACAGCACTGAATACGAAGTCTACTTCAGAAGCTACTTTTTCTACTTCGTTTACATTCATTACTACGATATTCTTTACAGCTTCCGGCATTGCTTTCTGCATTTTCCATCTTCCGCCTACAGCTTCTTCATATGTTTTTCCTGCGGAACGTGGGCTTGCTGCAATTGCTACTACTTCAAACCAAGGATGATTCTCTAAAAGAGAGATAAATCTCTGTCCTACCATTCCTGTACCACCGAGGATACCTACTTTTAATTTCTGATCCATTTTCCTATGTCACCTTTCTGTGTAAAATAACTATGGGTTTATTCCTGTTTTTTTATTTTTAATAACCATCCAAAGCTATATTGCTCTGGACAGTTATTTTTTATGTATATTATGTGGCTATTGCTTTACGGTAATTTAGTAATTCATATTTTCAAAATACTTTATCATATCAGACAATTCTTATCTGAAAAATATGCTAAAAAATTATTACAATATGATTATTTAACCACTCTTACCTTAAGTACACCTTCGATATCTGTAATGTGCTGTACAGATTCTTCTGTAATTACAGAGTCTACATCGAAGATTGCGTAAGCGTAATCGCCTTTTGTCTTGTTACTCATTTCTGTGATGTTGATATTGTCCTTTGCAAATGCCCCTGTGAAACGAGTCAGCATGTTTGGGATATTTCTATGTAAAATAGCAATACGTCCCTGTGTCTGGCAAACACCAAGCTGTGTGTTTGGATAGTTTACAGAGTTTGTGATATTACCATTTTCCAGATAATCCATAAGCTGGTCTACTGCCATTTCTGCACAGTTATCTTCGGATTCTTCTGTGGAAGCTCCAAGATGAGGGAAAGCGATAACGCCCTTTACACCTGCTACCTTTGGTGTAGGGAAGTCTGTTACATAATGTGACAGTTTGCCATTATCTAATGCGGCAACCAAAGCATCTTCATCTACAAGACCGTTACGTGCAAAGTTTAAGATAACAGCATCTTTTTTCATCTTTGCGATGCCCTCTGCACTGATCATATTCTTTGTGCTGTCTAACAGTGGAACATGAATCGTGATAAAATCACAGTTTTCAAAGATTTCATCGATAGAAGATACATGATGAACGGCTCTTGATAAGTTCCATGCAGACTTTACAGATAAGAATGGATCATATCCATAAACTTCCATGTTCAGATTGTGTGCTGCATTCGCTACGAGAACACCGATTGCTCCAAGACCGATAACACCAATCTTTTTATTCTGAATTTCTCTTCCGGCAAATGCTTTTTTGGCTTTTTCCATTGCCTTTGTGATGTTAGGGTCTTCTTTGTTTTCTTCTACCCATTTATTTCCACCGATCAAGTCACGGGATGCTAATAACATTCCTGCGATAACCATTTCTTTTACACCGTTTGCATTAGCTCCTGGTGTATTAAATACAACAATTCCTTTTTCAGAATAATCTGCGATAGGGATGTTGTTTACACCTGCACCTGCTCTGGCAACAGCTAAAAGATTTGGCACATCCTGCATATCATGCATTGCGGCACTTCTTACTAATACAGCATCGGCTTCCTGTAATTCTTCTACCTGCTTATACTCTTCTGTAAAAAGAGAAGTTCCACATGCAGAAATTGGATTTAAACATTTATACTGAAACATTATTATTACTTCCTTTCTTTTTCTCTAAATAAATATCTTTATAATATTATTTATAAATATCTAATAGAATTACATACAACCCCCACAGTTATGATGTTTCTACTTCATATCATAATAAAAAAACAGATTGTGATATGAAGTATATGACTAAAAAATCGTTTATCACAAAAATCTATTTAGATTCTTCCTGTTTTTGTTTTTCTAAATCTTCTTCATTGAAGGCATCACTGATAGAACCGCCCGGCGCTACCATCGGCCATACTTTATCATCACTGTCGATGATACAATCAAGGAGATATGGTTCATTAGATGCAACGGCTTCTTTGAATGCAGCTTCAAATTCTTCGATTGTCTCCACGCGTTTTGCCTTTGCGCCCATTGCTTCTGCAAGTTTTACAAAGTCTACTTTATCATATAGTGTTGTTGAAGAATATCTTTCCCCATAGAAAAGATTCTGCCACTGACGAACCATACCGAGTACGTGGTTATTGACTACGACTTCAATTACCGGAATCTCTGAACGGGTTGCGGTTGCAATCTCATTCATGTTCATACGGAAACAGCCGTCTCCTGCGATGTTCACAACAACTTTATCTGGACGTCCGCATTTGGCACCGATCGCTGCGCCAAGACCGTATCCCATTGTTCCAAGTCCACCGGAAGTAAGGAACTGACGAGGGCTCTTATATTTGTAATACTGTGCTGCCCACATCTGATGCTGTCCAACTTCTGTTGTAATAATGGCATCTCCCTTTGTAACCTCATAGATTTTCTCGATGAGTCCCGGACCGGAAAGGCGTTCCTGATGATAGGTCATCGGATATTTTGCTTTCATATCCTGGATTTCCTTCATCCATTCTTCATGATACTGCTGGGAAAGTCTTCTATTTAAAATAGTAAGAACTGCCTTCACATCACCGATAATTGCAGTATCAATTAAAATATTTTTATTTACCTCAGCAGGGTCGATATCAATCTGAATAATCTTTGCTCTGCTGGCAAATGTTTTGGCATTACCGTAAACACGATCACTGAAACGAGTACCAATAGCGATCAATAAATCTGCCTGAGATACTCCGATGTTGGATGTCTTTGTTCCATGCATTCCCAGCATTCCTGTATAAGCAGGATCCTGTCCTGGAAAAACGCCTTTTCCCATAAGGGTGTCACAGACAGGAGCGTCAATCTTTTTAACAAACTCTCTTACCTGTTCACTGGCATCGGATAATGTACATCCGCCACCAACGAGAACATAAGGCTGCTTTGCTGTCTCAATCATCTCGATAGCTTCTTTTACACTCTTTTCTTTAATCGTCTCACAAACGGGATGAATCACGGCTGGCTCCATAGATTCAAAGTATGTCTTTGCTGCTGTGACATCTTTTGTGATATCTACTAAAACCGGACCCTTTCTTCCTGACTGTGCGATTTGGAATGCCTCACGGATGGTCTCCGCAAGTTTCTCAATATCTTTTACAATATAGTTATGTTTTGTCACTGGCATTGTTACGCCCTTAATATCAATCTCCTGGAAAGAATCCTTTCCAAGAAGGCTGACACCAACGTTTGCTGTAATTGCTACAACTGGAATGGAATCCATGTAGGCGGTTGCCAGCCCGGTCACAAGGTTTGTTGCCCCCGGACCGGATGTAGCCATACATACTCCTACTTTACCTGTTACTCTGGCATAGCCATCTGCTGCATGGGAAGCTCCCTGCTCATGAGAAGTAAGAACATGATGGATTTTATCACTCTGTTTATATAATTCATCGTAAATATTTAAAATCGCTCCGCCCGGATAACCGAAAACGGTGTCTACCCCCTGCTCTTTTAAACATTCTAATACGATTTCTGAACCGTTAAGTACCTGCTTCATTATAAATATACCCTTTCCAATTATTTTAACTGGTCAACGTCTAAAACAGCTCCTCTGTTTCCGGAAGTAACGAGAGCAGCATAACGGCGAAGATAACCATCTGTGATCTTTGCTTCTCTTGGCTGCCATTTTTCTTTTCTCTTTGCTAATTCTTCATCAGAAACATCAACATTTAAGCTGTTGTTTGGAATATCAATCTTAATGATATCTCCTTCTTCAATTAAAGCAATTGGTCCACCAACAGCTGCTTCTGGAGATACATGTCCGATAGAAGCTCCTCTGGAAGCACCGGAGAAACGTCCGTCTGTAATTAACGCTACAGAATCACCAAGTCCCATTCCTGCGATTGCGGAAGTAGGATTTAACATTTCTCTCATTCCAGGGCCACCTTTTGGTCCTTCATAACGGATAACAACAACATCCCCAGGAACAATGTCGCCGCCTTTGATTGCCTTGATGGCATCTTCTTCACAGTCAAATACTCTTGCCGGTCCTTCATGTACCATCATTTCAGGAACAACGGCAGACTGTTTTACGATACCTGTATCTGGTGCGATATTTCCTTTTAAGACAGCGATTCCACCCTGTGCCATGTAAGGATTATCGATTGGACGGATAACTTCTGGGTTTAAGTTATGAACGTCTTTGATGTTCTCTCCTACTGTCTTTCCTGTTACAGTAATCTGGTCTTCGTAAAGAAGTCCTTTTTTGCTAAGTTCATTCATAACAGCGTATACACCGCCGGCTTCGTTTAAGTCTTCCATATAAGTTGGACCTGCTGGTGCAAGATGGCAAAGGTTTGGTGTCTTTGCACTGATTTCATTTGCGATGTCCATATTCAGTTCTACACCTGCTTCATGTGCGATTGCTGGAAGGTGAAGCATTGTATTTGTGGAACATCCAAGTGCCATATCTACTGTTAAGCAGTTTAAGAATGCTTTCTTTGTCATGATGTCACTTGGGCGTACATTATTCTTCAGTAATTCCATAACTCGCATACCTGCATGTTTTGCAAGACGAATTCTCTCAGAATATACGGCTGGAATTGTACCATTGCCCTGAAGACCCATACCAAGAACTTCTGTCATACAGTTCATGGAGTTGGCTGTGTACATACCGGAGCAGGAACCACAGGTAGGACATACTTTGTTAACGTATTCTTCTACTTTTTCTGCTGTCATTTTACCAGCTTCATAAGCACCTACTGCCTCAAACATAGAGGAAAGACTTCTCTTTCTTCCATCAACGTGTCCTGCTAACATTGGACCACCACTAACGAAAACAGTTGGTACATTGATACGTGCTGCTGCCATTAAAAGTCCAGGTACATTCTTATCACAGTTTGGAATCATAACTAAGGCATCAAACTGATGTGCCTTTGCCATACACTCTGTGGAATCTGCGATCAACTCTCTTGTTACTAAGGAATACTTCATTCCCGTATGTCCCATAGCAATACCATCACATACAGCAATTGCAGGAAAGACAACTGGTGTACCACCAGCCATGGCAATACCCATCTTTACAGCCTGTGTGATTTTATCCAGATTCATATGACCTGGAACAATTTCATTATAGGAACTTACGATACCTACTAAAGGTCTTTCCATCTCTTCTTTTGTATAACCTAATGCATTAAACAGAGAACGATGCGGTGCCTGCTGCATTCCTTTTTTCACATGATCACTATTCATAATTAACCTCCAATGATTCACTTGGAAATAAAATTTCCATTTCCTAAAATATATTTATAAATTATTTATCCAATGTAGATACTTCTTTCATTGAATATGCCCTTATCTGATACAATTCTAAATAACTTTCAAATACATCTAAATACGTTCTGCAATAAGAGTTCCCATCTCTTTACATCCAACTTTTGTCATTCCTTCAGACATGATATCTACTGTACGATATCCATCTTTTAATACCTGTTTTACTGCATTATCTACTGCATCTGCTGCCTCGTCCATATTAAAGGAATAACGAAGAAGCATGGATGCGGAAAGAATCGTTGCAATCGGATTAGCGATATCCTGTCCTGCGATATCTGGTGCAGAACCATGGCTTGGCTCATATAAACCGAAGCTTCCTTCTTTTAAACTTGCAGATGATAACATTCCGATAGAACCAGTTACCATACTTGCCTCGTCAGATAAAATGTCACCAAACATGTTCTCTGTAAGAATAACATCGAACTGCTTAGGGTCTCTTACTAACTGCATGGCACAGTTATCAACTAACATATGCTCTAATTCTACTTCCGGGTAGTCTTTTGCAACTTCGTTGACAACCTTTCTCCATAAACGAGAGGAATCTAATACATTTGCCTTATCCACACTTGTTACTTTCTTTCTTCTCTTCATGGCGATATCAAAGCCACGGATAGCGATACGACGGATCTCTTCCTCACTGTAGGTAAGAGTATCGACAGCCTTTGTCACACCGTCTTCTTCAAATGTCTTTCTTTCTCCAAAGTAAAGTCCACCGGTTAATTCTCTCATAACAACAAGGTCAAAACCATCTCCGATAATGTCTTCTCTTAATGGACAGGCATCTTTTAATTCTTCGTAAAGATAAGCCGGTCTCATATTGGCAAATAATCCAAGTCCCTTACGGATGGCAAGAAGTCCTGCTTCTGGTCTTAAGTTTGCTGGAAGCTTATACCATGGAGAAGTTGTTGTGTTACCACCAATGGAGCCCATCAGTACGGCATCGCAGCTTTTTGCAGTTTCTAAAGCTTCTTCTGTAAGAGGCTTTCCTGTTGCATCGATGGATGCACCGCCAAGAAGAATATCTGTGTAATCAAACTTCTCGTTATATTTTTCTGCCACTTTATCTAATACTTTAAGTGCCTCTGCCACGATTTCCGGACCAATTCCGTCTCCTCGGATTACACCTACTTTATAACTCATTGTTTCATCCCTTTCCTTTTTCTTCTATCTTTTATACCCTTTATGAATTACATCTTATCATTTCCTGCAAATTAACAATCTAAGTGTTCATGGGTATAGATACTCACAGTTAAATATCATATCTCATTTTTCTATTATAATCAATCTTTTTCCAGACATTCCTGGACTTTATTGCAAAAATCTCTCCATGCCTGCTCATGTTTTACATAATATTTCGGACACATCTTTCCAGTAACATCATAATGCCGAATCACATTTTGGGAAGACAAGCCATAAGTCTTGCAAATCCAGGCGGTAAGACGCACGACTGAATCATACGTTTTCTCATTAAACTTTCCGTTCTTCTTTGGATGACAGCACTCAATTGAAATCGTATCTTTATTCCGGTTATTTGACGCATAGGAAATCTCACTTTGCGGGATGCACTGAATAATCTCACCATCTAAACCAACAATATAATGACTGCTCGCCTTTGTAAGATGCGTGCTTTGCAGATTATTAAAATAATCTCTGTTTTCTTTTGCTGTACTGCCCGGATTCTCCACATAGTGGATAACGACTCCCTTTACCCGCCTTAAAGCAATTCCGCTCCGGCTATACGGATTCTTATCTAAAAAGTCCTCCGTAATCTCCGGTCTGCCACAAGGCCCGGCTTCGGCTGGAAGTACTCTGCTTCCTACATTATTTTCTACATCGCTTCCTTTTGTCTGTTGTGACGAAACACCTGCCCTGCCACTCGGACTCCACAAAAAGCTACTATGTAAAATAGAAATAAATACTGCCAGAAAAAGTATTGTGATTGCCAACTGTTTTTTCTTTGATACTCGTTTGCTTCCTTTTCGTTTTTTCCCAGACTTTTTTCTTTTCCTCACTCTATTTTTCATCCAGACCTGTTTCTGATCTCTGGAAAAAAACATCAAATTCCTTCTTTCTGTAAAAAACTGCGCAGATAGAGTTAAACCCCATCTGCGCAGCCTTTGCGTTCTTATTATTCTACACTATAGTTTGGTGCTTCTTTTGTGATATGAATATCATGAGGATGACTCTCTTTTAAGGAAGCGGCTGTAATCTTTACAAACTGTCCTTTCTCTTTTAATTCCTGAATAGTCTTTGCTCCGCAATATCCCATACCGGAACGTAATCCTCCAACAAGCTGGAAGATGGTATCTTCCAATTTACCTTTATAAGCTACACGGCCTTCTACGCCTTCTGGTACTAACTTCTTCGCATTAGCCTGGAAGTAACGGTCTTTACTTCCGTTCTCCATAGCTGCCAGTGAGCCCATTCCACGGTATACTTTATATTTTCTTCCCTGGTATAATTCGAATTCTCCTGGACTCTCATCACAACCTGCAAGAAGTCCACCAAGCATTACAACATTCGCTCCGGCTGCGATAGCCTTTGTAACATCACCAGAGAACTTAATTCCACCATCTGCGATGATTGGGATGTTGTACTTATCTGCCATCTCGTAACAATCCATAACAGCGGTAATCTGTGGAACACCGATACCAGCAACTACACGAGTCGTACAGATGGAACCAGGTCCGATTCCAACCTTAACGGCATCAACACCACACTCGATCATTGCCTTTGTTCCTTCTGCTGTTGCAATGTTACCTGCAATAACCTGTAAATCAGGATATTTTTCTTTAACTAAAGCAAATGTCTTTAATACGTTAGCGGAATGTCCGTGAGCTGTATCAATAACGATGACATCTACATGGGATTTCACAAGCTCATCTACACGGTTTAAGATGTCTGGAGTACATCCTACTGCTGCGCCACAAAGAAGACGTCCATTGCTGTCCTTAGCGGAGTATGGATAACGAATCTGTTTCTCGATATCCTTAATAGTAATTAAACCTTTTAAGTTATAATCATCATCTACGATAGGTAATTTCTCTTTTCTTGCCTTACCAAGAATCTGTTTGGCTTCTTCTAAAGTAATTCCTTCCTTAGCAGTGACTAAACCTTCGGAAGTCATAGACTCTTTAATCTTCTTATTAAAGTTTGTCTCAAACTTTAAATCACGGTTTGTAATAATACCTACCAGCTTGCCGTCTTCTGTGATTGGTACACCGGAAATACGGAACTTCGCCATCAGGTCTTCTGCCTGCTGTAATGTATGTTCTGGGGAAAGATAGAAAGGATCTGTAATAACACCATTCTCTGAACGTTTTACCTTGTCTACTTCTTCTGCCTGGGCCTCAATAGACATATTCTTATGAATGATACCAATTCCTCCCTGACGCGCCATTGCAATCGCCATCTGATGCTCTGTAACTGTATCCATGCTGGCACTCATAAATGGAATGTTCAACTTAATCTTGTTTGTAAGCTTTGTCTCCAGATTCACTTCATTCGGAATAACTTCTGAATATGCTGGAACTAATAACACATCATCAAATGTAATTGCTTCTTTAATGATTTTTCCCATTGTTTTCTTCCTTTCTATCCTTGAATAACGATTAATAATATAACTAATATTAGTAAATTATGTTAACAAAGAAAAGCACTTTTGTCAACGGGGCAAATAAAACAGATTTTTCAGCAAATCGTGCTTAATGTTATACAATTTCACAATTTATAAAAAATGGGCGAAATGTCTGACTTTTTGGAGGGGTGTGGGAACAGACAAACCCAGCCAGGGAAAGAAGGCCTATCTGTGACTTTAGTCGCGGCAGGTTGAATGCTCGCTTACGCGCTCACATCCAACCTTTGCTCCGAGGCCACAGATAGGCCTTCTTTCCCTGGCTGGGTTCTGTTTGTTCTCAAGCTCCAGAATGAGACTTTTCGGGTTTTGATGAATGTGAAATGGCTATAAGCGGGAGGAGGCGGATTTTCTGAAAAAGGGGGGGAAGAAAAAGGGGAGTGAACGCTGTAGGATTTCATTTAAAATGGAGGCTGTATGCATTTTTATTACTTAGGTTTATGAATAGCTATCGTTTGCAAATATTTTGCCATTTTAATGTCCGCTTCTATTTCTTCTTTCATTTCTTCGTATGTTCCTTCTTCTTTTGCTTCAGAAATCATTTCTTCAATTTCTTCGTCCGTCATGCTAAAGGAATATGCCAAGCCAATTCTTTTTGCCTCATATGTTCCTAATTCATTTTCAACAGGACTTTGATTCAATTTTGTAATTAATTCCACAACAATATCTTTAGGCTCAGAAAAAATATTTGTATCATTTAACATTACAACATGACTATGTTCTTCATCGTTTCTAATTTCTATTTCATCAATACAATTATTTGAATCCACATGTACCAAAAGTGATGACTCATAAAAATAGTAATTATCTTCGTACTTATCAACTTCATCAAAAGCTTTCACAACAGATGAAATAGTCTTTCCAAACATAATCTCTACATTATCACATTGAATACCCTTACCTACTTTAATCTGTACTTTCATTTTTGAATATCTCCCGTTCAATATATTTTTATAGACATAATATTTCATCTTGTTTACAAAAGCAATCTCACATACCATTTTCTTCTGGAGAATCCCCAAATCCCCCATCAATTAAATCCCTGATTCTCTTTCTCCAGCCAAAGACAGCCCTCAGGGGATAAAACAATCCATATTTGTGGCCTGGGAGCTGCGAAACTATAGCATAATGTTAG
>CAVCBH010000053.1:0-3773 GCA_963600375.1 bacterium
AAAAATATCCCGTATTTATGCGGATTTCAGAGTTTCGCAATTACCTATTGAGATATATTTTTTACACCCTATCAAGTTCCGGCACAACGTCAGCTTTTCTTTTTTATTCCGCGAGGACAGCAGTCCATAATGCCGGATCCGCACAAATCCTTTTGGCAGTACATGCATCAGAAATCTCTGCAGAAATTCTTCTCCATCCACTGTCTTTTCTTTCCATTTCCCTTTTTCTTTGTAATCTTTTACTGTGTAAGTCACTGCTTTTTCTGTTATCTTTTTTATACGGGTGTTGCTTATCGCTATCCGGTGTGTATATTTCCCAAGATACCGTATCACGCTCTCGGCCCCGTTAAATGGTTTTTTACAATAACATACCCAGTCTTTTTGGTAGCAGATATCCAGCAGTTCCTTAAAACGATATCTGTTCTGGTATTTTTGTGCGCTTCCGTGAAATTCCAGTTCTTCCTCCTCCCAGAGCTGTTTTAGTTCTGCAAGATATTTTCCCCGGAACAGACGGGAGATCACTTTTGTTGGGATAAAAAATTCTTTGCCACTCTCTTTCCAATGATCTTTTGAGTCAAGTCCACCTCCCAGAACAATGGTATGGATATGCGGATGGAAGTTCATCACACTTCCCCAGGTATGCAGGACACAGATATAGCCAATGTCTGCCCCAAGATACTTTGGATCCGCTGTTAATTCTTTCAGTGTTGCAGAGACCGCATGATACAAGGCGTTATATAATGCTTTCTGATTACTATAGATAACAGAGTTCAATTCTCCTGGTACAGTAAAGACCACATGAAAATAAGGTGCATCCAGTACATCCTCCCGGCGCGCATCCACCCATTTTTCTTTCGGGAATTCCTGACACATGGGACAGCACCGGTCCCTGCAGGAATTATAATGGATACGGATACTGCCACATTCCTCACAGACTCCGATATTTGCCCCAAACTGTCCTGTCTTGCAGTTCATGATATGATACGCTGTTTTTTTCTGACGGGAAGAAAGTGTTTTTTTCTTTTCGAGGGCAGGATAAAAACAGTGGAAAATATCCTGAACGGTATAAGACATACTCATACCCTGCCTCCATCGGGACGGTCAAAGGGACTTTTTATCCCCAAAAGGGATTTATTACTCACATGGATGTATACCATAGTAGAACGTGGGTCGGTATGTCCTAAAAGAGATTGGATATAAGGCAGGGATGCCCCATCTTCAAACAGATGTGTGGCAAAACTGTGCCTGCAGGCATGGCTGGAAACATTCCGGGTAATACCGGCACGCCGTGCGCTCTTTTTAAAAAACTGGTTTACAGAAGCAGGAGAGAGATAAGTTCCTGTGGAAGAACTTGGGAAAAGGATATCCTTTGGCTTGCCATATGCAAACCAGTACTGTGTGAGGATATCGAGCCCCCTTTGGGAAAGGATAGAATAACGGTCAATGCGGTCTTTTGCCTGTCTGACATGGATGGACATATCCGAACGGGAGATATCGCCATAATGGAGATGGATGACTTCCGATACACGAAGACCAGAAGAATACATGAGGGCAATCATCGCTTTGTATTTCAGGTTGGTTGTGGAGTCAATGATAGCCTCCATCTCAGAGCGCGAAAGAACAACTGGGAGATGGCGTTCCCTTTTCATAGCAGGGAGCAGGTCATCATCCCAGTCAATGTGAAGGACTTTCTTATAAAAGAAACGGATAGCAGACCGGTAATGGTTGTAAGTCTCAGGAGACCTGCCCTGGGAACGTTTATAAGAAAGGAAGAGTTCTGCGTCATCTAAAGAAAGAGAAGAAAGAGGTTTCCCAATATAACGAAGGAAGCAGGAAACATTGTTAGAATAAAGAGAGAGAGTGGATTCACGAAGATTGCGTTTTTGAGCAGGGATGCGGATAAGTTCATAGATATTTTCATACATAATAATAACCTCCATAATAAAATCAACGATTGAGAAAGAAACAATATTGAAAGAGGAGGTGCATTTGGATAATAAAAAAACTTGCTTAATAAAAGGATAAATGGTATTCTAAACATAGCAGTGTTCGGGCCTCACCCGTTTTTTTTCAGTATGTTTTTGGTGATACTTAAACAATACTACAATGGGATGTTCTTGTCACTGCTTTTTTATTTTTATAAACAAAAATCGCTGCACGTAGCTTTCGCAAGCCATCGCGCAGCGATTTTGTTCAATCTGTATTTAATTTAATGCTTGATTATGCTGATGAAAATGATTTAGTTGAAAAAAATTATGCCAGGACATTTAATCTATCTGATAAAATATTAAAAGAAAAAGAAGCCAAAAAACGGAGTCATATTTCCTTTACAACTGATGAAATGAAAATATTATGGGACAATGTAGATGAATTTTTCTATGTTGATGTTATACTCATACAATGTTACTCGGCATGGAGACCCCAAGAATTAGGATTGATTGAACTTGACAGAGTAGACATGGAGGAATGGGTATTTATCGGTGGCATGAAAACAGAAGCAGGAATAAACCGTCTAGTGCCTATTCATCCTAAAATAAGGAAATTAGTTCAAAGAAAGTATAATGAAGCTGTTGAACTGGGGAGCAAATACCTAATTAATTGTATTGATGATCAAAAGACAAAAAATATCAAAATGACATATGATAAATATCAATATCGTTTTAATAAAGTTAGAGATATATTAAAACTTAATTCTAAGCATAGGGCACATGATCCGAGAAAACAATTTATCACCATGGCTAAAGATTGCAATGTAGATGAATATGCCATAAAATACATAGCTGGTCATAAAATTAATGACATCACAGAAAAAGTATATACCGACAGAACTGTTCAATGGTTAAAAAAAGAAATAGAAAAAATAAAATGAGTGTAGGAACATAGTGTAGGAGTAGTGTAGGAATAATGTATGAACGATATACATTATCCTACTTTTTACTACTACTATCTACCTTTAAAAAAACTTATTTAAGCTTTTTTATTAGAATTTACCTGCCTTAGCAGCCTCTTCTACGGATACAGCTACAGCTACTGTAGCACCTACCATAGGGTTGTTACCCATTCCATTTTCCTCAAATATTCTTTATCTTGAGATGTCATTCTATGCCATAAAAGATATCTATTTTCTGTATAACACCGTATTCTTGTGATATTCTCTGTTTATTATATTTTTCAATGTAGATGTGTGTTTTCTTATAATGTAGACTTCGTGTAGACTTTCACTGTGCTATTGCAATATAGGCTACTAAAATTGTCGTATATTCCACCTCAGTCTGCACAAAATATAAAACGTGGTTATATTATAACACTGGGTTACTCCCTAAGCAATAGATTTTAATTCTTGAATATTGTGCCTATGGAATCCGATTCTTTTAAGAACAAGTGTAATCCTATATTTTTATTTATATCCTTTTGATTTTTTCGTCTTTATCCATATCGCAATTTCCTCTACATCTTTTTCTGAAAACCCCATATTCTCTCCAAAAGGATTATAGGCATACATATTAGATATTCCCGAAAATATAGCACCAAGAAAGAATAAGCAAATCGGAATCATATACAATACATCTCTAAAAGGAAGTTTTTCATAAAAATATCCAAACACAGTTAAACATACTATCCCCAATAAATAGCTACTGCATGACGCCGCTACCAATTTATATTCAAGACTTTTTTTCTTTCCTAACTTCATTTTTACGCTCCTTCTTTCATAATATAAAATTATACTCAATATATTAGGTATACTCAATAAATTAAATATGGTAGCGTATGAG
>CAVCBH010000054.1:0-7272 GCA_963600375.1 bacterium
GTTTCCACTTACTCTATTCTCCCCAGCATAGCTGGGGGATTAGACTTTTCATTTAACTCATTAAGAAGCAACAGGATCCAGACGCTCTCAGCGAAAGAAGTTTATTATTCTTCCAGCTCTTTTTCTATGTTCTTTCGTGGGATTTTTCTTACGATCGCATAATCTACCATATGATTTTTAATATTTTCTACATCAATCTTTAAGCCATCTGCTTCGATAGAAAACTTCTCTCCCTCTGCCGGAACTCTTCTGATTGCATCCCATACAAAACCACTGAACGTATCAAATATTTCCGGAAATTCGACATCAAGGGCTTCTGATACCTCATCAAGCTGTGCACACCCCTGAATTCTCCATATACTTTCCGCAATTCTTTGAATATCTTCTGGTTTTGCCGGCATTTCCTCTTCTTCTAACTCACCAACTAAAGCTTCTACCAAATCGTGCAACGTCACAATACCACTCATTCCACCGTACTCATCAAGGACAATTGCAAAGTAAATTCTTGTCTGCTTCATGTTGGCAAATAATACATTGGCACGCATATTCTCCGGCACAAAATACGGAGTATCTACTGCATGTTTCATCACGTACTCTTTTGATTTGTCTTCAGAACGGAAATAGTCCTTTGTATCAAGAATACCCACAACATCTTCCTGGTTGGAATCAATAATCGGAAAATGCGAAAAACGACATTCTCTGATCATCTTTTCCCACTCTTTAGCACTATCCTCCAGATTTAAGCAGACTAAGTCTCTTCTTCTCGTACTGACCTGCTCGGCAGTCGTATCGTTAAACTCAAATACATTTTGAATGAGTTTGCTTTCCTCATTCTGAATTGTTCCCTGTTCTTTTCCTTCTGCAAGCATCATACGGATTTCTTCCTCGGTCACCACTTCTTGTTCTTCTTCTGGATTAATTCCTATAATCCGCAAAAACAGGCTGGAAGAAACACTCAGTAATGCTGCAAGCGCTGCAAAAATCTTTGCAAAAAAGAATAGAATTCCTGCTATTTTAAAGGAATCCTCCTCCGACTTACTCATCGCGATTCTTTTTGGAAGAATCTCTCCAAATAAAAGATTCACATAAGTAAGAAGCAGCGCCGCCACAATAACAGCAATCACAGACACAATCTTCCCCGATACAGAAATGCTCCATTTGCCCAGCAAGGTCATAAAACCCTCTTTAAAAAGCTTTCCAACATACACTGCCACAAAAGCGCCACTAATCAAGCCGGTAAATGTCACCGCTGACTGTATCGTTTCAAGAAATCTTGCCGGCTTTTCAAGTAACATCGCTGCTTTCTCTGCCCGGCGGTCTCCTTCTTCTGCCATCTGCTTTACCTTTGCCTCATTCATCGAAATGACGGAAATCTCCGCACTTGAAAAAATCGCATTCAATATAATCAATACAATTTGTAACACTATTATACTAATCATTTTCTCTAAAAAATTCCTCCATATATAATAGAACTCATTATATCATAAAAGAAGGAAAAATATAACTTCTGATTTGCCGCAGGCAAAATAGACGCACCCCAAAAGAGATCATAAATGATTACTATCAAAATCAATATTGTAATGTAGCTAAAAAGTAGCTTTTTTCGGTTAAACAAAGGGATTAATAAGTTTCTTCATGTGTTAATCTTTTTGAAAAGTAATCTTTCAAGATTTCTATTTTTCCTGTCCCCCATCCCCAAATCTTTTCAACTGATTTATAGAATCTGGAGTAGAGCGTGTTTGAAAAATGCTCCAGACCGCCACTGTAAAAGTTTTTGTGCCGGATTTCTTAGAAAAAATTGAAAAAGAAGGGGCTATTCTAAGCTTGAATTTTGTGACTTTGCGCTGTGGAATTCTGACTGTAACCTTGCGAGCTCGTTATCGAGCAAGGTTGTCCTATCAGGCAGAATGGAACGTTTAGCGCAACGGAACAAAATCAAGCTTAGAATAGCCCCTTCTTTTTAAAGTTATCTAAGGAAATCCGGCAAGAGATATCTTCTATGGCGGTGTCTCCTTTGCTCGCAAATCAGAATCTATTTTTTGAGGAAAGAGAAAAATCCTTTCTTCTCATATGGTTCCTCTTTTATATCGAGGACTTCATATCCTGTTTCAGAAATCGCTGCCTTTAATTTATCATAGTCAATTGTCTCATTGACAACAATTACAGTCTCGCCCTTTTTATGAGAAGAAGTTACCTTTTTTACATTAAATTTCTGTCTGATCGTATCATTTACATGGCTCTCACACATCCCACAGGACATTCCGTCTATTTTTAAAGTAAGCTGTACCATTTTTATCTCTCCTTTTTTATAATATAGTTTTCCCACTGTTTTTATCGGAAAATACTATTTTATTATAAACATTTCTTATAATTCAGGCAAGAGAAGGTATTGAGAAAAATTATCAGGCAATTACCTTATCTTGTTGTCGTTTTAATTACATATTTCAATACAGCAAATCTTCCATCATTTTATTCACATCATCATAGGCTTTCCCCGATAGATTATTTTTCAATATCCAATGGTATTTCGTAATAGTCCTCTGCTTTATAGGTTTCATCATCATCTATGGATTTTTTAAAGAATAGCAGAGCTTTTATCTGTTTTACATCCAAAATCTTTTTTGTTGTAACTGTTTCAGTAAATTTTCCATATAGTTTACCTGAACTACCTGTTTCAAATTGCTCTCCGCTTCCATCTACAACACTTTCATAAGTATAAACTTTTCCATCTTTCATCTTTACACCTGCAAAGGAAGGCGGTTGATGTTCTCCATTCTGGTCGGCATACTTACAGTCTTTTGGATAGTCCGAAATAATCTCTAATCCCAATGCGGAAATTTCTGCGCTGACAAGCTTTACTCCTGTTTTTCCAAATTCTTTATTTATATCAAATTTCTGACTTTCATTAGAACCTTTTAAAATCCATTCCAGATTCCAGACTCCTCTCTTTTCTATTTTCATTTCATTTTTTCCAAGGTCATATCCAATGTCTGTTAATTCTATACTTATTTTATGATTTAATAAACTTCCCTTTTCACACGCCGACAATCCAATTATATATTCCATCGTTCCATCTTCTTTTACAGTATTAGAACTTCCATCTTCATTAGACGAAACCTCATAAAAACCGCCACCTCCAGCAGTTATTATATCCTTTGAATCCGGAAACCATAGTTTATCGAATGTTGCTGCTTTCCCTTTTGGTGGCTGATATCCTTCTACTTTTAACGAAATGACTGCCCCATAACTATCTGCAACACATTGTGTAGCTGTAATGGTCACCCCATTCTTTGTTACCGATACATTTGGATAGGAAGTATATCCTTGTTTTTCAAGCTTTTCTTTTTGCTTATCTGTTCCATATATCGAGATATTTACCCCATCACTCCACTTTGCATACTGTACCCCAGCAATCGTTCCGGTTCCAATAACTAAAGTAAGTACTGCTGCCACAATTGCTATTCGTCCTTTCATTATAAATCCCTTGCCTGCTTTTCTTACTTCATCCTGTTTTGCCTCATTTTTAATCTTTGTAAAAGCCATATCTTTTTTTCTCCTTACCACAGATGGTATTTCCACGTTCTGTCTTAACTGTTTTTTCAGTTCTTTTTCAGTTTTTCTCATGATAAATTCCTCCTGCATCATATTCTTGTTTTACCTGCTCTCGCCCTCTTGATAATCGACTCTTTATCGCACTTTCTGTCAGTTCAAGAATCTGTGCGATTTCTCTTATAGAAAATCCTTCTCCATAATAAAGAAGCAGTACAATCCGATATTTCTCATCAAGACATTGCAGCATTTCCTTCCATTCCAGATTTAAGAATTCATTTTCCATATACTCTATTTCCAATGGTTCATCTGTAAATACTGTTCTTTGACCGGCTCTTAAAATATCATTACATTTGTTAATAAGAATCCGAGTCATCCAGGTTCGGAAAAAACGATTTTTCTTTAGCGTATCTATTTTCTCCCAGCATACAAGAATGGTATCCGAAATAGCATCCGCCACATCCTCATCCCTCGATAAAATAGAACGAGCAACCTTGTACATATTTTGCATCTGCGATTCCATAAGTTCTGTAAAAGCATCCGCATCCTTCCTCTTCGCCCTTCTTACAAGACGTGTAATTTCCATAATTTTACTCCCTCTTAGCATTTAACAATTGTTAAAATAATAGAAATCACTATTCGATTTCTGTCATAAATCACATGTGTACTGAGAAGCTTTTTGTCGCTTCTACTTATTAGACGCAAAACAGATAAAAAACGTCGCAAAAATATACAAAAAGAGTGAGACAGACTCATAAGAGTTCTTTCTCACTCTTTTTTAACTATTGATTTCCTGATAATCCCCTTTTTATGTATTTGCAATGGATTGGTTTTATTATTTTTCCAAACTTGCCTCTACAAACTTTTTAAATATCTTTCTTGCATTTTCCTCTTTTTTATAAATGAATTCCGGATGCCATTGCACCGCCCAGATAAACTTCTTATCCGGGCGATAAATCGCTTCTATTAATCCATCCTCTGAAACTGCCATCGCTTTCAGTTTTTTGCCTAAGTCTTTTATTGCCTGATGGTGATAGCTATTGACTGCTACCTGTTTTTCTTTTTCAAAAAGAGAAAAAAGAGGACTTTCTTTTTCAAGGATAACCTGATGCACCGTCCTGTCATAAGGTGGTGTCATATGATGTTCTATTGGCTTTCCGTTGAATCCATTCTGCATATATTCCGTAGGTAAATCCTGATATAATGTTCCCCCTTCCAATACATTGATAATCTGAATTCCACGACAAATTCCAAGCACTGCTTTATCTTCCTGTAATGCTCTTTCATAGATGATACGCTCTATTACTTCTCTGTCTTTACAGGCCGTTCCACATACTTTCTTTTTTGCTTCCCCATACAAAGAAGGAGACACATCATGTCCGCCAGTAAATAAATAACCGTCAATCCTTTCATCTAATTGATAAAAATCATCCTGACTGCCCTTTAACGGTAAAATAAATGGAATTCCTCCCGCTTCGCTTATTCCATCCATATAGCCTGGAAGCATCCATATACTGTCTTTTTCCTCATCAAATAATGGAATTACACCGATGACTGGTTTTCGCATAGTTATGTCCTCCTTATACTGTCTTTTGCAGCGTATTGTAACACAGATAAATGAAATCTCCGGCAATGAAATTACCGAAGATTCTCTCTTATTTTTTTAAGCATTTATATCCACATTTCTTCCTCAATCCAGTCCAGTGCCTCTTCATAATCCTTTCTTGCCTCCTCGATTTTCAGAGGGTCCTGTCTGTCAAGGATTCTCTCAAACTGCTGGGTTACCATCTCAAGCTGTTCTCTGAGTTCTCCTGTGGTTTCTTCATATAATCGTTCACCTCGGAGAAGCAGAACTTTATTCTTCTCCTGTTCTCTTGGTGGGATTTTAAGGTAGGAAAGCTCTTTCATACGGGCTTTCATCTCTTCTTCTGTCATACTGTTTTCCTGATTCTTTATGAGACGGGTTACTGTCTCTCCTGTAGAGACAATTTTAGCCTCGACTTCAAGTAACGCATTAATATCATAAGTATAAGTAATGTCAATCTGTTCCTTTCCAGCCTCATTATCCGGGACGGTAAGTTTCAATGTTCCTAGGGAAACATTGTTTGAGGCAAAGCGGCTCTCGCCCTGTAATATGTGTATCTCTACCTGTGTCTGATGGTCGTAAACGGTAAAAAAGTGCTGCGTTCTGCTGGCCGGGATTACGGTATTTCTCTCGATAATCGGGCAGAAATGATTGCCTTCTAAATGGTCATTCTCTGTCTTTACGGAGACTTCAGTTCCGAGGGTAAATGGACAGACATCCGTAAGGATGACTTCTTTTACCGCTTCTTTTCGCTCCTTCATCGCTGCCTGAATTGCCGCTCCAAGCGCAACTGCCTCGTCTGGATTAATGCTTGTATCCGGCACTCTGCCAAATAATTTGCCGACAAATTTACGGACAAGTGGCATTTTTGTTGTGCCACCGACTAAGACCACTTCATCAATTTCTCTGGCCTTTACACCTGCATCCGAAAGGCTCTTTCTTACCGGACTCTTGATACGGTCTAAAAGCTGACTGCTCATTTTTTCAAATGCCCCTCTTGGAATCAGAGTTTCTACTTTTTCTCCGTTAACCGATGCCTGCATCCGGTAAAATCCATCTGCTGTGGCATTGCATTTGGTTTTTTCTGCCTGATTACGGTAATAAGACTTTTCTTTTAATGAAAGATTCTCTTCCGTAAGTCCATGTTCTTTATAAAATTCTTCGACAATCAGATTTGTGAAATCCTCGCCGCCAAGATAGTTATCTCCGGCAACTGCTCTTACTTCAAGAATATCGTCAAATAACTCAAGAATGGACACATCAAAAGTGCCACCGCCAAGATCAAAGACAAGAAATCGAGTGTTATCATTCTTCTGATAAAGACCATAAGCAATGGCTGCTGCTGTCGGTTCACTGATAATTCGCTCGACTTTGAGTCCTGCTAACTCCCCTGCCTGCTTTACTGCTTTTCTCTTTACCTCATTAAAATATGCCGGAACACTGATAACCGCTTCTGTCACTTTCTCTTCAAGATACACTTCCGCATCTTCTTTTAAGGAACGAAGCACCATTGCTGAAAGATCTGTTGCGGTAAAGGTCTTATTCCCCAGTTTAAATTCTTTCCGGCTTCCCATACTTCTCTTAAATAAATTTGCCGTCTGTTCTGGATAAACCGCCATTCGCTCTAACGCCGTTTTTCCTACATAAACCTGATCATTTTCATCTATGCTGACTACCGATGGAGTCAGTCTTTCTCCTAATCGATTTGGAATAATTTCAGGCCCATGTTCTGTATAGTACGCCGCAAGAGAATTTGTCGTTCCTAAATCAATTCCAATAATCACCGTATTTCCTCCTGTAACCTCTGTAATATCTGCGCTTTTCGGTACGCAATCTCTTCCCATTCTTCCTCGTCCATTTCCGACTGTAAAGACCAGCCTTTCTTCTCTAACTCTTCAAGAATAGTAAGGGCTTTTTCTAAATCTTTTTGACTCTTTGCCCTTATTGCAATATATCTTGCCCGAAGAAGAGAAAGTTCATCACTGTTTACAGCATTTTTTTCTGTCAGATTAAGGATATCTTTTACCCTGTCCTGCTCACCAAATAAAAGATACATACGAATCAATGTACAATATGGTCTTGCATGATATGGATAAAGCGCCGTCGCTCTTTGATAATCATCCACAACTCCCTGATAC
>CAVCBH010000055.1:0-17665 GCA_963600375.1 bacterium
TTTTGCCTCTTGACAAAAGTCACTTCATAACAGAGCGAGGATTGAATGCGAGCGCTTAAGCGAACATTCAACCCACAGTGATAGAGTCACAAATATAGGCTGTCTTTTTTCTTTGGGAGCGTCTGTTTGTCTGGATGCCCAATGAACTAAACCGTCAGTCCTCTTTTCTTCAGCACCCTTTTTTCTATATTGTTGAAAAGTACCTGATCAATAATAATTCCAACCAACACAATCACCACCATCACAAGCATGACCTGATTTATATCTGCCAGATTCCGTCCCGTCATTAACGTCTGTCCAAGCCCGATAGATGTCGTCATGACCTCGCCACTCATCAATGCTCTCCACGCAAATGACCAACCTTGTTTCATTCCTGAGATTAATTCCGGGAGGCTTGCTGGAAATATAACTTTCCAGTAAATCTGTTTCTGATCTGCTCCCATTGTTAATGCTGCTTTTTTGTAGATAGGTGGTACATTTAATATTGCATTATCTACAGCAATTGCCATACTGAATGCAGATCCCATGATTACTACAAATATAATTGCAGTCTGTGTAAGTCCAAACCACAGTATGGAAAATGGAACCCAGCAGATACTTGGTAATGTCTGTATTCCCATTATTAAGGGGCGTAAATTTTTATGTAAAAAGGAAAAATGATTAATTAATATTCCTATAACCGCTCCGATAATAAGTGAGAGAATGTATCCGACAGCACCACGGAGAAGACTGTTTCCAATCGCCGAAAGCAGGGTTCCCTGTTTCATCATTTCAATAAAAGAATCCCACACACCGGTTGGAGATGGCATAGCGTATGCCTTCCAGATTCCAAGACCATCTACTCCAACTACATATAATATCTGCCACAGAAGAATAATTCCAAGAAGGAACAGGATTTCTCCTGCTATATTTGATTTTCCTATTTTTTTCATTAATATTCTCCTCCCTGTATTTCTTCTAATATTTTATGGCGATATGCAATAAAATCTTCGTTGTAAACATGTCTTGGTCGTTCCAGTTCTACAGGTACAATATTTCTTATTCCACCATTTTCTCCCGACATTACCACAACTCTGTCTCCAAGATATACGGCCTCTTCTACACTATGTGTGATAAAAAATATTGTCTTGTGTGTCTGCATCCAGATATCCTGTAATTCTTTTCTTAAGTGATTGGATGTCTGTTTATCAAGAGCGGAAAATGGTTCATCCATAAGTAAAATTTCCGAATCCATTGTAAATGCTCTGGCTAATGCAACTCTCTGACGCATACCGCCAGAGAGCTGATGTATCGCGTAATCTTTATATTCCTCAAGCTGCATCATTTTCAAATATTTTTCTGCACGTTTGTCCTGTTCTGCTTTTGGAACACCGTTTACTTCCATTCCAAACTTTATGTTCTGAATAACATTTAACCATGGAAACAGCGCATGTTCCTGAAACATTACCGTTCTTTCCGGTCCTGGAGCTTTCACCTGTTTTTCATTTAAAAGAATTTCTCCTTCTGTCGGTTTCTCCAGCCCTGCAATAAGATTCAACAGAGTACTTTTTCCACATCCGCTTTTTCCAACTACACAGAGGAACTCTCCCGGTTTTATTTCAAGATTTATATTTTTTAAAGTGGCCTGACCGGTATTCTCATAAGTCTTTCCCACATTTTTTAATATTAGTGCCATACTCTGTCTCCTTTAAAATGTTATTTTTTCTAAATATTTCAGCTATTCTGGAGTATATTCAAAAAATACTTCCATCAAAATATAACGCAAATTTGAACATACCATTGCTTTCTGATTTTTTAAACACACTCTGAATTTATCTGCGAACTCAATTATAATCTACGTGTTACATCAAGCTACACCTTGCCATAATTTCTTAAGCTTTCAATATGTCCATTATTATTTTACTTCCGTAACAAAGTCATTGGATGGTTTCTCATCGATAAATTTCTGATCAAGTGAAATGGCTGCAAAATCATCTATCGCATCTTTATTTACATCGGTTGAAATTGTCAGCTTCTGGAATGCTGTCTTCAGGATATCTTCACTTAATGATTTACCTGTTGCTGCATTGATTTCATCATTGATTACTTTTGCTGCTTCATCTATATTTTTATTAATTTCATCTGTAGCAGCCTCATGCTGTTTTAAAAATTCTTTTACTAAATCTGGATGATCTTTTAAAAACTCATTTCTTACTACAACGACTGCTACCGGATAATTTCCTTCCATGTAAACCTGATCATAATCTAAAACAATTTCTGCCCCGTTTTTCACAAGAGTAGATCCCCATGGTTCCGGTACAAGTGCTGCATCTATGTTTCCCTGGTCCATCATGTTTTGAATATCTGCATTTTCTACGGCAGTTACTGTAACTGTTCCACCTTCTTCTACTGTTTTTAATCCGTTATCTGAGAGAAGTTTTAAGAGGCACAGATGCTGTGTATTTCCAATCTGTGGTATCGCAACTGTTTTGCCAGCTAAATCTTTGGCAGATTTAATATTAGAACCTGGCGCTTTCACCAGTTCTGCCCCTGCCTGAGATGCTCCTGATATAAGACTTACATCTCCTTTTGATTTTACATTGGCACTAATCGCCGGAACTGGTCCGATATATCCAATATCAATATCTCCTGAAAATAATGCCTCTACTTCAGACGGTCCTGCATTAAAAGAAGTCCATTTTACTTTTGCCTTCCCATCAAATGCTTTATCCAGCGTTCCCTGTGCTTTCATATAAAGTGCCTGTGCATGTGTCACATTATTAAAATATCCAACATTAATTTCTGTTGTCTTTTCTGTTCCTTTTTTGGTTCCGCATCCTGCCAGCCCCGCTATCATTGCTGCTATTCCTGCCATCATAAAAATCTTCTTTACATTCAGTCTCATCTTTCCTCGTCCTTTCTTTGATTTTGGTGCCTGACATCAGTTCATTTTCTCTCACATGTGTTGTATTTATATTATGTGAAAATGCATTTAACAACAACCACTTTTTTTGATAACGTTATCCATTTAATAATCTTGACTTTTTATCGTATTTTTCGTATAGTTTATCTATGAGTTAAAATTTTTATCATCTATTTTTCAGATTATTTTTGACAACGTTATCAGGAGGTTTTTATGTCTTTAAAAGAAATAGCCCGGCTCGCTGGAACTTCAGTATCCACCGTTTCAAGAGTTTTAAATCAATCAGATTACAAATGCAAAAATCCAGATCTGGAAGCCCGTATCTGGTCTGTAGCTCAGGAACTTCACTATGTTCCTAACACTGCCGCCCAAACATTGAAGGCTGGCACAAAACAAATGCAATCTAAACCAACTCCACTTACTTTTGATATTTTTCTCACTCGATTTCCTTCCCTTTCTCAGGATTTGTTTTTCAGTGAGCTTTTTGATTCATTAAAAAAAGAATTACTGCATCAGCAATGTGTTCCTGGAAAGTTTTTCACTTTACCGGAAGTTACTTCCATGATAAAAGAAAAGTCTTCTTTTTCTGCCACAGATAAACATGCAGATGGAATCATTCTTCTTGGAAAATGCCCTTCTGAACTCATTTCTCCTCTGCAAAATCACTATCATAACATTGTTGGAATTGACCGTAACCCGACAGACTTTGCATATGATGAAGTAATCTGTAACGGAACGAATGCAGCTATTACTGCCATGAATTATCTTATCTCTCTTGGGCATAAAAAAATCGCCTACATAGGTGACTGTTCCTATGAGGCGAGATATATCGGTTATTATCAATCTTTAATTGCACATAATCTTCCGCTTGACTACTCCAACATCTATCCGACAAGTCAGACGCGCGAAGAAGGAATGAAGACAATGGAACTTATCTTACAGCGTGATTCTCTTCCTACTGCTATTTTCTGTGCTAATGACAGTACCGCACTTGGAGTTTTTGATTGTCTGCGGCATCGCCGGAAAAAGGGATATGTTCCCTCTATCATCTCCATTGATAATATTCGGGAATCCGAACAGACAAAACCAATGCTTACGACCATCGATATTCCAAAAGAGGAAATGGCACATCATGCTGTAAAGCTGCTTCTTGACAGGATTCATAATGGACATAGTAGTGCTGCAAGGATTGAGCTTCCATGTAAGTTACTAGTCAGGGAAAGCTGTTCTATTTCTCCAAATTAATAGGAGGACGCGTGCATCAATTTCATCTTGTAAGAAAATCAGGGCAACTGATGGGAATTTTTCAGACACGCTCTAGTACATTTTATAAAAATCGCTGTAAAAATTGCTCATCCACATCGTAGCTGATTACGCAGAGTATCTTATAAATCTGAGAGATTTCCTGCGTGATCTCTTCTTGTTTTTCTGCTGAAATGTCTGCTGTAATATTTATTGTCTCTGCCTGACAGGTTATGATATCTGCGGCCATCTTACATGCATTATAAAGGAGCTGCATTTTGAGATTGCAGATTTCTTTTTTGTCATTTCGGATAAGATTTATGTCGTACTCATCAGTGTTGCCACACCGAACGGGGCAGGTGGCGCAGTCGGGCGCTACTGTGAGTTGTTCCTTGCGTACTTTTTGTAAGCAACCGGAAAGTTCTGTATTATGTTTCTTATCCTTTTGAAGCCGAAATACCGTAGCCATACTTTCTAAGATAACACGATCTGTATTCTCTGTTTTTAAATGCATATTGCAAGTTCTGGCAAGCCCAATCAGGGCACCAATGAGCTGATCTGCTTCTTTGTTTAAATACATTTCCATTTCTACTTCCTTTATTTTTCACATATTTTATTCTATAGTGCAACAATGCCATAAAATAATGCTGAACTTTCTGCACTATTTTATGGCATTCTTATATGCTTTACAGCTTACATTCAATTCCTGTATATTCTTTAATTCCCTCAAGGATTGTAGTAAGTCCGTTAACTTCTACTGCAGCAATTCCCTGCTCGTGGGCTGCTTCACAGTTTTCTTTTCTGTCGTCAAAAAATACGGCATCTGACGGAGTAATATCATATTTGTGAATCAGTGTCTGATAAATGTCAGCATCTGGCTTCATCTGCTTTACCTTTGCAGATATTACACCACCATCTACATATTTCAGGAAAGCAAAATCTTCTTTATCAAGAGAAAAAAGTGTCTTTCCATAGTTTGATAATATATAAATCTTGCATCCTGCTTCATGAAGCTGCTTTAATAACGGTTCTGAATAATCAAATGGCGCGCATACATGCTTAAAGTTCTCTGGCTTCCATATATTATCAATGGCTTCTGCGGCTTCCGGTGTGCTTTCTTTCATGGAAGACAAAATCTTCTGATCTTCCCACACACCTCTGTCAAACTCTTCCCAGAACGGGCTTTCAAATACTGCTTTTCCTATCATATCTGCTTCTGGTCCAACATAACCAAGTTCACCAAGTAATGCTTTCCAGCGAAAATTTACCAGAACCATTCCCATATCAAAAATGATCGTTTTTTTCATTTGTGATGTCTTCTCCCTCTATTTCTGATTACTTTGGATTCACTAAAACATATCCACCAGAAGCTGCTGTACTTGAGAAGTAATAAGTTCTGGCTGAAGATTTACATGGAATCAGATATTTTACAATTTCTTTTACTGTTGTATATTTGATTCTCTGTTTCTTTTTGGACCATGTTCTCTGTGCAGAGTCTGCTACAATGACTCTTCCATCGTCTGTAAGACCAAGTAAGACCATTGTATGCTTTCCTAAAGCCCATTTTCCTGTAGTTTTCGTGCTGAAACGGCCGTTCACCTGTGTTCTGTTATTTGTCTCGATCACAACGGCATTCCCAGTCTGAAGATGCTTTAAGATCTGCTTTTCTGCCTGTTTATTTGTAAATGTACGAACGTATTTTGTCTTAATTCCTGCGTAGTTTAACACTTTAGAAATTCCATACATGGAAATTGGCATCTGTTTTAACATTGGCTTGCTGTAATTACGACTCCAGGCTGCTGTACCAAGTGCCTTTTTCTCCAAAATGTTCTTTACCTGAACCGGAGTGTATTTGCCATACTTTTTAGAGTAGGCAGAAAGTACTGCTGTTAAAGAAGAAACGGCGCATCCATGCATATCAAGATACTTTGTCTTCTTCCACGGATTCTTATGCTGTCCGAAAACAGTATACTTTCTCGTACCTTTATCTGAATTAACAGCAACTGTAATCTGTCCGACATCTGACTTTGCCGGAAGCTGTGAAACAGGTGTGGTTACTGCCTTTGCCTGTGTATTAACAGGCAACACTAATGTCACAATAAGCATTGTGAGTATTAATGTAATCATTCTCTTCATTTTTGTTTTCATTTCTATCCTCGTTTTTTGTCTGATATATTTTATGTTGTATCGTTTTGTCTATATAGTTATCCTGTGCTATATTTTAAAGCTTATGTACTTTGTCCCGTATATTTTTCTTACATCTTATGCTTTATATCTCATCTGTATTACCTTCAGAATTCATCCTCAGTTCATCTACTGATTCTGTGGATTAATTAAAATATAACCGCCGCTGCTTGCCTTTCCACTCCAGTAGATTGATGTAGATGTTGTGTTCGTACATGGGAACATATAGCCAATTAATTCTCCAAGAGATGCATATTTCACTCTCTGGTTATTTCCGAAAATACTGCTGGAACGGTCTACGGAATCCGCAACGATAACCTTGTCCTTCTCCGTCATTCCAAGCATTGTCATGCAGTGATATCCAGAAGTCCATTTGTTATCCACAGCACCTTCTTTACGACTCTTTGCCGCAACAACGAAGATTACCGGATTACCAGTCTTTAAATGTGCCTTAATCTCCTGTTTTGCCTGGCTGTCTGTAAAGTCTCTTACATATCTGTGTTTTACGCCATATTTATTAAGAATCTGCGTCATACCATACAAACTGATTGGCATTGGACGGCTCTTGCTGTCACTTGTATCCTTCTTACTGTAATTCTTTGTCCACTCATCGCCAAAATACTTCTTCTCTATCTTCTCTACCATATGGGATGGTTTATATGTAACTCCGGCATACGCACTGAGTACCGTAGTCAATGAAGAAGCGGAGCATCCGTGTCCCTGCATATAGTGTGGGAACTGAGAACTCAAATTATCCTTACCATTCTGTTTATAAATAGAATAAGTCCGGTTATGTGGATATCCGGTAACAGTAACTGCAATCTGATCTACCTTCGTGCTGTCTGGCAAATCTGCTCTCTTTGTCACAAGATTATTTGGATTAATAACAGTTAAATCGTACTCTAAAACTGCGTTACCTGTTTTACACTTGATTGTAGTCTTACCGGCTTTTAATGCCTGTACTGTTCCATTCGCATCAACAGCCGCTACCTTCCCTGATGAAGAAGACCAGTGACATACATTCGCTGTATTCACCACATCAACTTCTCTTGTAGTTTCCACGACCATTTTTGTACTTACATTCTTAAGTTTTGGTACATAAACCTTACATTTAATCTTTCTTCCAGTACGTGTCTCGCAGACAATCGTAGTCTTTCCACTCTTCTTTGCCTTTACAACACCCTTTGAAGTTACTGTCGCAATCTTTGTATTGCGGGAATACCATTTTTTTGCCTTTGAATTCCGCACCTTTAAAGTGAACTTTTTCTTTTTTGATAAAGTTAACTTCTGCTTGTTAAATCCAACAACTACAACCTTACATCGATATGTTTTCTTCTTGGTTTTTGCCTTAACATAGGCAGTTCCACCCTTTAAAGCGTATACACAGCCTTTTTCATTAACAGAAACAATATTTTTATTGCTGGAAGACCACTGAACAGTTCCCTTTGCCTGACGCAGCTTTAACTTCTTATTTGTTCCTGCAGTCATTACCATACTTGTCTGACTCAGGCGAGTTGCTCCCTCGGAAGAGCAGCTAAACTGGAAGAATATTGTAAATGTTAATACCAGCATTGTTAATATAGCATACAGTTTTCTGTGCTTTTTCATCAAATATATCTCCTCCTGACAAAATCTGCAATCTATAACAGGTTACTTCTGTGTTCTTGCTTTCGTATTCAACATACCATCATTATCTGAAATTAGTTCTGTGCCATATCCTTTTTAATAAAATTATTCACATATTCAAAGAGCTTCTTATCTACAGTATCTGTATAATGTAACTGATAGCTGGAACTTTCTCTCATATAACGCACATTCATCTTTCTGTACTTTAATGCATAACGGTACGCACTCTTCTTATGAACCCAGCCATTTTTCTGGAATACATTCTTATAAGTATTTACGTAAGTTACATTCTTATAACCAGACTTCCTAACAAGTTTACGAAGTGTCGTGTTAAAACGGATAACCTTACTATTTGTTACCGTGTTACCTCTGTAGCGAAGGGTACAGTATACCGGGTTAACAGAAAGAAGATAAAAATGATCTTCTGGATATTTGCTGATGAAGCTCTTATATAACTTCCAATACTGTGTTGCCAGTGTTTCGGGGCTTGCAGGTGCTACTCGTCCACTAACATAACTTCTGAAAGGACTTACCCCTGGATTATAAATATCATTTACCCCAGATGCAAATACAACGTTCTGTCGTCCTGCCTTTCTTACTACATTCTGGATTCTTGTACTTCCACTACGCACAAGGTTATATCCTGTTCCGCGTCCTGCATAACAATCACGGTATTTAAGCATGAGGTATTTACCTTCTACACGTGCTTTATTTCTGTAAGTTGTTCCATTAGGCGCTCTCATATCCATATCCTGATAAATAAGTACAGTTCTGGAATCTCCAACCCATAATGAAATTGCATCATTTGTATCAATATTCTTCTTTGTTGCAGCCTGTGATGTTATGTTAGAACCTAATAACATAACTGCCGCCATAGCTACTGCTGCTACTTTTGTCAATAACTTTTTCTTCATAATGCCTTCCTTTCTGTCTTCTTTCTATTAATTTAGTGTACTACTGCATTCTCCAAACAGCAGAATTCGAAATACTTTGAATCTGCGTAAAATGTACTTAGCAGCGACAAACGACATTCCTGTTCCTAAAATGAAACATAAGATTATAACCAAAATATTTGGTATATGTAATATGTTCCATAAAATCAATCTCGATACGGTCTGTACTGGGTCTGACAAAATATAGATATCCATACTCGCATCACCCAGACTCTTCAAAGTGTCATAACTCTTTTTGTTGTTCTCAACAATCCAGAGCGCAAACCACATACATAATATAGTTCCTGAAATTGATGTAACAAATGCTCCTCTTCCATCTCGAAGATAGAAAACCATATTTACACAAAAAAATACTATAAATACAAGAAAAATATTTAACTTCTTTCTTCCCAACTCTATAAAGCTTTCATAATGTTCTCTGATATAGATTCCGAAAATAAAGAAAAACAAATACTTCGGTATTTTGAAATTCCAGCTAAATATATATGCACTGCCGGATAAAACGGCACTTATAACAAGCATCGGTAATAGCACTGAACGTCGCAGTAAAATCAATGCGATTACCGACACCCAGAAAAGGGTATATAAAAACCACATCGTCGTATTCGGATTATCTCCAAGAATCAACCTCCAGCTCTGCGAAAAATCATACTTATTTATCGCAAAACTGTTCATAACATACTTTAAAGGCATATACAAAATTCCCATAACAAAATAAGGAATCAGGAGACGAATTGCTCTGTTTTTGATATATTTCGTATATTCCTTTACTGTAGAATATTCAAGAATCTTTACAGAAACAAATCCCGATAACACAAAAAACAAAGGCATATGAAAGCTGTATATCATACTGACAAGCATATTAGTAAATACGCCCCTTTCTCCTGTCTGCTTTAGTGCATGTCCCAGAACAACGAGAAGGATACCAATTCCTCTGGCAACCGTAATCTCATTATAATACTTTTTGTTTTGCTGTGTTAAATTCTCCATAACTGCCTTTCCTTGAAATTTGTGCGTATATTATTTTATTCGTTACTTACCATTCCATGCAGTTTCTTTTCTATCTTCGCCGTCAACTGATTATATCGCAGAATCTCTTTTAAGAATTCAACAACTACAGAGAATACGAAGTTATCTATTACTAATACAATCACAATCAGCCACCAGAACTTGAAGGAATAAGAGAATCCCTCAAACCATCTTGAACGAATAAAATTGTGGAATAAAAAGATATTCATTGAGTATTTACCAAGTAAGCACAGTATGTCCTGAATAATCGGTATACTTGCAATGAAAAGATAGGTAAATAAAATCACTGCTAATGGTGTAATACTATCTGTGATATTCGGATGTATCTTTCCAAACTTTGACATTTTAAGCCATACTGTTCCGAGCATGAACACAGCAAGAACACAAAACTCTGCTATTCTTGTTACTACAAGCCCGATATGTGGAATCTTCCAGTCTGCGATCTTTGGGAATAAATCTTCCTGTGCAAACCAGATACCTAAAGTCATCGCTGGAAGATAATGTACCACACTGCTGCTCATTGGCAAAGATAATGCCATTGGAAGCAGATAACTTAACGCAATCGTGATAAATGCTCCGCACTTTCTGTAAATGTAATAAAGAAATGGAAGCAGCATAATCTCCATAAATGCGAGTCCCAAATACCACCATGTTCCGATCAGTGTCGGCGTTCCAAAAATATGTGCCAGCCCAAAGGAATCAATGATAACATAAATAATTCGAATAAGTCCCTGCTTATATACGGAAAAACTTGCCGGAGCCCACACTTTGCATCCGATGATCGAAAGAATATAAATTGGCCAGAATCCGCATAGAATCTTCCATACTCGTCTGATCGTAAGCCAGGAAATGTTCTGTCTTTCGTATTTGTTCTGGTCATATAACTTTTTCAGAGAAATCGTAATGCCATATGCACTTAAAAATACAAAGATTCCAACACAGACTTTTGCCCATAATGATAAAGTCACAACTGTACTCTTTGAAAATGGTGCAAATGATATCCCGTGTGTCTTAAACTTAATATTCGTTGTATAACAATGATGGAAGAGCATTGCAATAATTGCAACGCCCTTCACAATATTAGTGTCTTTTTTAGAGAATTGTGTTTTTGTTCCCATCCATATAACCTCTAATTAAATATTATTTAACAGAGAATGGATTTCCCTTGAACAATACTGGATCTGTAGGATCAGTTGTTCTTGAGTTCTTTAATTTACCTGTTGTATCTTTTAATTTAACAACTCCGAAAGGTCCCTTTTTATTGTTCTTTACAATATTAACCCATGTACGCTGTTTCTTTGGTGTCTTCTTGGCAACATCGTAAACAATCTTAGCATTTACAGCCTGCATACGAACACAGTAAGATGTATTGCTGTTACCTAACTTGTTATAGTAAGATGCAGATAATGCCTTGTTGTTACCATACTTTGTATATACGCTGCTGTGAACTAATGTTGGAGTTCCTGCAATACGTGTAGCCCACTGATAGAAACGTGTATTATTATTCGGTACTCTTACCCATCTCTTTGCAGATGTCTTCATTAAGAAGAAATGTCCTCTGGGTGTTCCGTTCGCTTTTGCGGATGTGGAACAAAGAACTGTCTTTGCAGGGATATTATACTTCTTGGACTTCTTGTCATAGAGATAGAATGTAACATTATGAGTCTTTGTATTGATCTCAATTGTCATCTTCGTCTTGATACACTTATTGTATCCCCAGTCTTTAAATAAGTTTGTAGAGAGGGAACCATCTGCCTTAAAGTAGTATTTATACTTTGTGCTTCCACCTGTATAGCTCTTTAATGTCTTAAATCCCTTTGCAGGTGCAACACCTTTTGTAAAGTAATAAATATTTCCACTTACCTTCTTCCAGCCTGTAAAATTGCTCTGGAACAGACCTTTTACATAGTACTTTCTGCCTGCAACACCATTAAATACGCTTCCATTCTGATAATATACACCATTCACTTTCACCTGTGCATAGGATGCATTCAGATATGTACCTGTAAGTACTCCTGTATAAGCGGCACCCTGCACACCATCTTTATAGTTGTAAAGCTTATTACTCTTTAATGCAATACCTGTATAAAGCTTTCCATTCACATAAAGCTTTCCTGCTTCTTCTCCTGTAAAGTTAGCTGTTGCCGCCTGAACTACTGCAGGGGCATTCACGCTTCCAGGTAACGCTGTAAAGTTAAATGTAAACAGCGCTGCACCCATTACAATACCCGTTAAAACGGCCTTCTTCATGTTCGTAAATTTCATAGAATCCTCCTTATAATTGTTGATATGTTTACTTTATCGTTTTGTCTAAAAAAAGTCAAGCAAGTGTCTTTATGAATTCTTACGTTTCTTGCATTTTTACCCTACTTATTTCTCACATCCTGCTTTTTCCTTACAAAAAACAGATAGGCACAAAATACGATCGGCATTGCATAAATAATCGGGAAGGCATATCTTGGATGTCCCTTAATAACCGGTGCCAGTACAATAACAGCATCACTGAGTAAAAGCGGCATTAGAAGAAGAATCATCTGTGATATCTTCTTCCTTATTGCATCATAGCAAAGATAGATTAAAATCAGATTAAAAAATGCCATGCTTGCCAGCAGTCCAAATATCGGAAGGGTAAAAAACACTTTATTAAAGCCCGTTCTCCATCTGTCCAGCTTCTGAATCGCCGGAATCTCATGAACACCAAGTTTCTCGGCCAGCTTCTTTGCAGATACTTTATCCGGTGCAGTTGTATCGTACACCGTATTATTCTCTACCAGTGGATAAACAAGATAGTAATTCTGGTTCATCGTTGCTTCTATATAGGTCATCGGATGTTTTAATCCCTGCTGTACCCAGACTTTAATATACGCTTCCAAATCCTGTGTTGTTGCCTTCTTCTTATATGTAGCTTTTACCGGGTCTGAAATCTTCGGGTTATAGTACTTCGCCAGCTTATTATATGCCAGCACACCCTTTATTGCTTCTTTTTCTTTCGCTGTCACTTCATCCCCATGTTCCTTTACATAACGGGCTGTCTGCTGGAAAGGCAAAGACAATGCCTCCTGGATACCGCCAGGTTCGATATTATAATGCTTTGTTAAAAATGTCTGTGTTCCTGAAGAAATAGCAACGGAAATTACACATACGATAACTGCAGTCAGCAATATTTTGGTGTATTTCTGCTTTGCTCTGCTCTCTGATTTATGATCTAATCTGTTTGTTGATTTATCCTCTGGATTATCTGTCGATTTATCTTCTGATTTGTTTGTTGATTTATCCTCTGGTTTGTCTGTCGACTTATCCTCTGATTTGTCTGTCGACTTATCCTCTGGTTTGTCTGTCGACTTATCCTCTGATTTGTCTGTCGATTTATCCTCTGATTTGTCTGCCAGCTTACTCTTCAATCTGCCCTGTAAAAATACTGTTCCCAGAATGAAAAGAATCATTGGATAAATTACATACTTACCATTATTGCGGAATAAAATTGACCCAATCATTGATATCGCCAGTAAAACAATATGCCCTTTACTCTTCCAATAGTCTGTCTTCAATAGAAGAATATATACCAGTTCAATCATAAACAGCAACATAAAATAAGAATATATCGTATCTTTTACAATCATTCCGATGTACTGTGTATAATAAGGTGATGCAATAGCCGTAACAAACGCAAATACTTTCAGCCATGTCGGCGCCGTAAGCTTATACATGGTGTAAAACATGTACCCTAAAATTATAGCAAATAATATTGTCTGAAATAAGATATACAAAAACAATCCCAGATTCGCACTGCCAACCAGCAGCCCCATCCTCTCAAATGCTCCTGCCAAAACCGTATGTGCCGGTGGGTGATGTGTCGTAAATCTCTGATATCCAAAGGACTGTAACATCTGATTCCACACATCAATACACATCGTAGCCGGATAAGACAATACCAAATTCGGCAGCCAGCATATAAATAATGCAAGCACAGAAACTCGAAATGGATGCTTATGATATGCATTACTCAAAAACAGCTTTTTCTTTGGAAGCCAATCCCATCCAGACTGTAAAAAGCAATCAAGCAGAGTCGCCATCTCTGAAAGGAACCACGTAATTCCCAAAATATATACACACGTCTTCATCATCTGCCCTGCTCCTGCATGCAATAACGCAAGAGAATTCACACGATAAAAGCTCTCTCCCATTGCCCACACAATTGCTATGATAAAGCAAAGAATACCTGACAATGGTCTTCTATGTGTCTTCTTTTTATAAAGGTAAACTTCTATAATACACAGCATTACAAACACTGTCGTTGCTGCCGCCATTGTTCCTGTCAGGCTTCCCTGAAAATTATAAAATATATTGAGCATCTTACTCTGACTTGCCAGACGATTCATATCCTCCGGAATATCAAATCGTATATTTAATGCCAGCGCTGCAAGAAAACTCATAATAAAACGAATAAGCATTTTTCTTTCTCCTTATTTATCTTCTAACCATCCTGAAGTAATCCACCAAAATATATCTAACACACTTTTTATTCTTATGTTCTCTTCTTATGTTCTCCATCTTTTGTTTTTGTGCCTTCCATATAGTTTCTAAATGGCCTGAAAATAACGAAAAGCGTATAAGCTTCAACTTTAATAAAGGCTAAGGACTTGCTCTCAGCAGATCTGAAAATAACAAAAAGCGTATAAGCTTCAACATAAACTTATACGCTTTTCAATATCTCTACAATCCTTTAATACGGATAATAAAAGAAATCTTATGTTTATTTAAATAACTGAAAGTCTTAATTTTATCTGCGGAATAATAACGTCTTACTCTTCCTCTTGTAGTTCCTGCGGAACCTCCATCTAACCAAAGTTTCTGACCTTTGCCGTTCTTTCCAACGTAGATATTTGTATGTACGATATCTCCCCATCCAATAATATCACCAGGCTGTAAATTAACGTCCTTCGCTCTCTTGTTTACTTTGATAATCTGAACTTTTCCTCTCCAGGATTTGAATCTCTTATGAATTCTACCTCCACGAGTGTAGAAAGTCTGTCCCTTCTTAAGTACTCCGAATTCCTGCAGACACCATGAAACATATGATGCACAGTTTGCTTTCTTTCCATGCTTAGCACTAGCTGAAAGAGTTGGCTTATTATGACTTCCGTATGTAAAATGATACTTTGTTAAATCTCTTCCTACCTTCTGGCAAGCTTCAATCCAACCTTCTGTATCCTGTGAATAGTGAGATGCCTTAGCCTGTACTGTTGCTGGCTTAACCGCAAGTACTGCTACAATGACCATCATCGTTAATACTAATGTACGGAGACATGATTTCCAGTTTGCAAAATATGTTAACTTCATGAATAGATCCTTTCCGGTGCGATGTTTTGTAACTTTCCGTAACACATTCTACGATATTTATTAACAAAAGTCAAGCACAAATTTAATAATTCTGTAACTTTTGCAACATTTGTTACGATTCTGTTAACAAATCAGCCCGAAAAGGCTATGAATTTATGTTCTGAAATAGTGAATTCAATATTAAATTTAACACCAAAATTAACATCTTACTGAAAGCATTTTTCAAACAGGCTCTAGTGAATTGCTGTTCCTTCTGGTACACAGTCATCCACAAAGATAATCTTGCATCCAAAGTCATCTCCGCTGGCTGCAATAAGCATACCATTACTCTTAACACCTGCAAACTTCACTGGTTTTAAGTTGGCAATAACGATAATCTTTCTGCCAATAAGTTCTTCTGGTGTATACTCGTCACGGATAGAAGATACAATAACTCTCTCATCTAATCCATCAAATAATGTCAGCTTTAAGAGTCTCTTTGCATTCTTTACGATCTCACAGTTGATAACCTTGCAGACACGCATATCTACTTTATCAAACTCATCGATTGTAATCTCTTCTTTGATTGGTGCAACTGCATTCTTGCGAGCTTCCTCTTCCTCGGCAGCCTTTCTTCTTGCTTCTTCTTCCGCAGCCTTTCTCTCTGCTTCAGCCTTAGCTTCTGCTGCAAGAGTCTTCTCTTCCTCTGTCTGTGGAGTGGAGAAATCAAGAAGTCCAAGATATCTCTGTGGCTCTACAGCAAACAGGAATAAGTAAAGTCTTGGTCCTGCCGGCTTACCAATCATAAGGTTGTATGCGTTCTTGAAGAACTGTGCCTGTGCAGTCTTCTTATTCTCTTCCTGGAAGTCAGGATCTGCTTCTCTTGGAATTGTGTAGATAAAGCTGTTAAGTGCATCTAAATCATATTCACCTTTAGCGATAAAGTCATGTAATAACTGAATCTCCTTCTTCTCTACTTCATTCAGAGTGTTATAGAAATCCCAGTTTCTGTATCCAAGGAGAGTATTCATGTTCTCTGGAGAACACTTCTCTAACCAGTATTTTGCAAGTTCAAGACGCTCTGCAAACTCTTCCTTCTTATATGGTGTACCAATCTTCTCAAATACTGTTTCAAGCATATCTGCGTTAAAGTCTACAACAGAACCAAAGTTTACAATCTGCTGCATTGGTACTGGATGAAGCTCACGACCTTCGATCATACAGTTATGCATAATTCCTTCAATGTAGTCGTAGTTCTTACCCTTACCTGCCTGATATACTTTAAGCATCTTATCAAACTCAAAATACTGACGTAAAATCTCATCATCAAAACAGAAATCAAATGCCTTATTTGGCTCTGACTTAGAATAAAGCCATAAGATCATCTCTGGCTGATAAATCTTAAGTAATGTATCTGGTGTAAGGTTAAGACCAGTAGAACCGGACATCTTACCTGTTGTTCCCTTGATACCTACGAACTCATAGCCCTTGAACATAGGAGCCTGTGTTCCGAAAATCTTCCTGGCAATAATCTTACTTGTATCGTAACTTCCTCCTGGGCTGGCATGATCCTTTCCACCTGGCTCAAAGTCAACACCCTCGATCATCCAACGCATAGGCCAGTCAATCTTCCATGCAAGCTTGCAGTTAAAGTCCTTGCTGAAATCCCAGGTTCCTTTATGTCCACACTTACATGTGTACTCACAAGTCACTCCATCTTCAGAGGAAGATGTAATTGTTGTCTCATCCTTACCACATGCTGGACAGTAAATACTTACTGGATAGTATGCCTCTCTTTCTTCTGGTGTTGCTACCTGCTGACGGAACTTGTCAAGAATATCAAAAATCTCGCGTCTCTTCTGTACTGCCTGAATAACATACTTCGCATACTTACCACTACGGTAGTTCTGACTCTGTCTACGGAAGTCAACCTTTACTCCAAAACGGGAAAGAGATGCCTCGAATTCCTTCTCGAAATGTTCTGCATAAGAAGAACAGCATCCATAAGGATCCTTTACGTCTACGTATGGCTTACCAATCTCATTCTCTAATTCTGGTGCTACTTCCTTAACATTAACAGGAACTTTTCTAAAACGGTCAAACTCATCCCATGAAAATAAAAGACGTGCTTTCTTTCCCTGTTTGATTAAAGCCTTATATACAAAATAACTTGTAGCTATATCTCTAAAATTACCAATGTGAATAGATCCGGATGGGCTGATACCCGCTGCACAAACGTACTCTTCCTTGTCCGGAGATCTCTTAATAATATCTTTTGCAATCTTCTCAGACCAATGCATTCTTCTTCCTCCTACTTTCCTGTACTGAAATCTCTCCAGCACCAGAGCCTGTTTGAAAATGCTTTCTGCAAGATGTGCATCACAATTTGTGGGAGATTTCGCCTGAATGA
>CAVCBH010000056.1:0-5714 GCA_963600375.1 bacterium
GAGATACCTTACTTGATGCTATCAAAAACAGTCCTCTCGCTTCCCACGTCACCATCATGGAAGAAGACTCAGGACTGCATTTTCTGCTAAAAGTCGATACGGAACTGTCTGATGAGGAACTGATGCAGAGAGCCTTACAAAAAGGCGTTAAACTAAACTGTCTCTCCGCCTACTACCACGACAGTCCGGATGATTTTGCGGCACATACCTTTATCATAAACTACTCCTTCCTCGATGCAAAGGGGGTGGGGGATGCGATAAAGGTTTTTTATGAATGTATTAAAAAATAGTTGGCTAAACAGACGACCGACGAAAGCGGAATAAGGTATATCTGTGACTTTCGTCGCAGCGCGTTGAATACTTGCTTTCGATATATTAGCAGACCCCAGAAACCTCCACTGGAGCTTTCTGGGGTCCAAGCCTGTTTTACTGGGCAAAACGGAATGTTTAGCACAACAGAATAAAAATACCTTTATTGTTTTGTTTGAATGCTTATTTAGCCTTTAACCAGATACCTTATTTCCGGTATAGAGCTGATAGTATCTTCCCTGTTCTTCAATCAAATCATCATGGGAGCCTCTTTCAATAATTCGACCCTGTTCTAATACCATGATACAATCACTGTTTTTAATCGTAGAAAGGCGGTGAGCGATAACGAAAGTCGTTCTTCCATGCATCAGACGATCCATACCCTCCTGTACAATCTTCTCAGTACGGGTATCAATGGAACTGGTTGCTTCATCAAGGATTAATACTGGAGGGTCTGCGATGGCTGCTCTGGCGATGGAGAGAAGCTGTCTTTGACCCTGACTTAAGTTGGCGCCATCTCCGGTAAGAATCGTATCGTATCCCTGTGGAAGTCGTTCGATAAAGCTGTCTGCATTGGCAAGTTTTGCTGCTGCAATGACCTCTTCATCCGTCGCATCTAATTTACCATAACGAATATTGTCTTGACACTTGCGGTAAATAAATGGGTATCCTGTAATACCATTCCAAGCGAGTGCCTTAAATCCGCCTTCTTTATTTTATTGATGTTAATGCCATCATAACGGATTTTTCCATCCTGAATATCATAGAAACGGTTGATAAGGTTGGTAATTGTTGTTTTTCCAGCTCCGGTAGAACCAACAAAAGCAATCTTCTGACCTGGTGTGGCGAACATTTTGATGTCATGAAGGACGATTTTTTTCTCATCGTATCCGAAGTCTACGCCGAGAAATTCTACATCTCCAAGAAGTTTTGTATACGTTGTTGTTCCAGCCTCTTTATGAAAATGTTTCCATGCCCAGATTCCTGTATGTTTCTCTGTTTCGTGAAGGGTTCCATCTGCATCTTCTGTTGCATTGACAAGTGTAACATAACCTTCGTCTACTTCTGGTTCTTCATCAAGAAGTTCAAAGATTCGCTGTGCTCCGGCAAGTGCCATTGCAACGAAATTTACCTGCTGGCTGACCTGACCGATTGGCATATTTAAACTCTTATTAAATGTTAAGAAACTTGCTAATGCACCAAGAGTAAAGTTACCGATTCCATTGATAGCAAGAATACCGCCGACAATCGCAACGATAACATAACTGATATTTCCAATCTGTGCATTCACCGGCATAGCGATATTGGCAAATTTATTTGCATTATCTGCACTGTGGAACAGTTTATCGTTTAATTCTTTAAATTCTTCAACACTCTTTTCTTCATGACAGAATACTTTGACAACTTTCTGTCCCTGCATCATTTCCTCGATGTAACCGTTTGCCGCACCGAGATCTTTTTGCTGCTGTACGAAATATTTTCCACTTAAGGTTGCAATACGTTTGGAAAGGTAAACCATAATGCCGACCATAAAGAGGCTGACAACAGTAAGCGGAACACTTAATAACAGCATACATACGATAATACTGATAACCATAATTCCACTGTTAAAAATCTGCGGAATACTCTGGGAAATCATCTGTCGTAATGTATCAATATCGTTGGTATATACGGACATGATATCTCCATGCGCATGAGTATCAAAATATTTAATCGGGAGATCCTGCATATGAGTAAACAAATCATCTCGCAAACTTCGTAATGTACCCTGTGTAACATTTACCATAATCTGTGAATACAGTAAGGTCACTGCTACACCAAGTACATAAAATCCTGCTACTCTTGCGATTGCATGTGCAAGACCAGAGAAATCACGACTTCCATCCTTTAACATCGGAAGAATATAATTATCAATTAAAGTCTGCATAAACATTGTTCCCTGTACGTTGCAGATCACACTGATCAAGATGCAGAGCAGTACTGTAACAAAGGCTACACCATAATGCTTCATAATATATCCCATAAGGCGTTTTAATAAAGCACCGGGATTCTCTACTTTTTTTGCATTTTTCATATTCCTGATACGTGCCATCTCTATTCACCTCCATTCTCATCAAAGTCTCCGCCGCCCTTTGTCTGGGACTCGTAAACATCTCTGTAAATTTCATTTGATTTCATAAGATTCTCATGCGTATCAAAACCGCAGATTTCTCCATTATCCATAACAATAATTCTGTCCGCACTCTGAATACTTGAGACTCTCTGTGCGATAATCATCCTTGTCGTATGAGGAATTTCTTTGGCAAAAGCTTCACGGATTTTCGCATCGGTTGCAGTATCTACGGCACTTGTACTGTCATCAAGAATTAAAATCTTTGGCTTCTTAAGAAGGGCTCTTGCAATACAAAGACGCTGTTTCTGTCCACCAGAAACATTCGCACCGCCCTGCTCAATATGTGTATAATAACCATCTGGCATTCTGTCAATAAATTCATCGGCACAGGCAAGCTGGCAGGCTCTTTTACACTCTTCTTCTGTTGCATTCTCATCTCCCCAGCGAAGGTTATCAAGAATCGTACCGGAAAAGAGGACATTTTTCTGTAATACCACGGAAACTTCATCTCGAAGCGTCTCGATATCATACTCTCTTACATCTTTGCCACCAACGAGCAACCTTCCGTCAGAAACATCGTATAGACGGCTGATTAAGTTAACAAGACTGGACTTTGCACTACCAGTTCCACCGATAATACCAATGGTCTCTCCTTCTTTAATAGAAAGATCAATATCATTTAATACATTCTTTTTGCCTTCTTTATTGTAGCGGAAAGAAACATGGTCAAATACAATACTTCCATCTTTTACTTCATAAACAGGATTCTCTGGATTTACAATGTCTGGTGTCTCATTTAATACTTCTGATACACGTTCTGCACTTGCTACACTCATAGAAAGCATAACAAATACCATAGAAAGCATCATTAAACTCATTAAAATACTCATACAGTATGTAAGAAGCATCATGAGTTCTCCTGTTGTAAGCGCAGACTGTACAATCATCTTTGCACCGATCCAGCTAATTCCAAGAATACAGGAATATACCGTAAGCATCATTAATGGAGAATTAAAAGAAACAATTCTCTCTGCCTTTACTGCCATACGATATACATTACCACTCGCTTTTGTAAAACGTTTCTTCTCATAGCTTTCACGAACATATGCCTTTACCACGCGAATCGCAGAAACATTCTCCTGTACACTCGCATTCAGATCATCGTATTTCTTAAACATTGCGGTGAAATATCCCATCGCTCTCCAAATAATGAGTGCCAGGAATCCACCAAGAATAATAACCGCAATCAGATAAATACTTGCGAGCTTTGCATTTACCCAGAAAGACATAGCCATCGCACAAATCAGACTAAATGGCGCACGTACACACATACGAAGAAGCATCTGATAAGAATTCTGTAAGTTTGTTACGTCTGTTGTCATACGGGTAACCAAACTTGGGGTACTGAACTTATCAATATTAGAAAATGAAAATGTCTGAATATTTTCAAACATTGCCTGTCGTAAATTACGGGCAAATCCTGTTGATGCTCGCGCACCATACTTTCCTCCCATAATACCGGCAAACAGACCAATGCCCGCTGCCACGACCATCCATATACCAACAATATAAATATGATGAATATCTCCCTTTTCTACACCATCATCAATAATCGATGACATTAAAAGAGGGATGATCATTTCCATGATTACCTCTAAAATCATGAAAAATGGGGTAAGAATAGAATCTTTTTTAAACTCTTTAATCTGTCCTGCAAGAGTCTTTATCATTCTAAACCACCGTCCTTTCTTTTTATTTTTTAAATCAACTTTTTTCTTTGCAGCTAAAAACACTTTTTGTTCCTATACTTGTTTTTGACTGCATTTTTCCTATACTTTTAACTTTTTATCTTCTGCACAGACATTTTCATTGGCACAGTTATTCCCTTTTACACAGTTATCGACTAATATACTACTTACTGTGTCATTCTTACGGTTGCAACACTTTCCATTACAATGCTGCATATCTTCAAGATTCTCACGAATCTGCGTTGCTACCTTAAAAAATGTCTGCAATTCTTCCTCACTGACTCCCTCACGAATCTGTTTTTCTACTCTGTCAATATTTTGAAGGAACCGTTCGTGAATTGCCTCTCCTTTTTCTAAAAGACAAAGCCGCTTTAACCGACAGTCTCTCTCGACCGCTACTCTTGCGATATACCCTTTCTGCTCCATCTGCTTTACCAGACAGGTTACGGTAGAACGGGCAATATAAAACTCTGCCTCAATATCTCGCTGAAAAATCTCTTCATCTTTATGGTCATATAAATAGCCGATAATCCAGCCCTGCATTACCGGCATCATTCCCTTTTTCTCGGACTTCTCATCGCCCACCGCATTCCGCATCATCATGTTGTCTAAGGAGCGGACAATAAATCCTATTGTTTCTTCTCGCTTCACAGTACCTCCTATATTCTAGTTTTATCTTTCTGACTTGTTTAAACGCAAACCGTTTAATATTGAATTGTTCAATATTAAACAAATTTACGCTATACTTATTATATGCATTTTTTCAACTTTGTCAAGAGAGAAATTGCTATTTAATTCATTAAGGACTGACGAAGTCAGGAAACCCAGGCATCTATATTTGTAATTTTCGTCGCGACGTGTTGAATGTGAGCCGTTACGCGAACATTCAACCCACAGGGATAGAGTCACAAATATAGGATTGCTTCGCTCTTTTGGAACGTCAGTTTTGCCTTAATGAATGAAATAGTAAACCTATGTAAGATGTTTCGGTGTTCCCGCCTCTGCATAAACAGATATTTTCTCCCGTTCTCTCTTGCGAATCCGTTCTGCAGATTCCTTAATTTTATGGCAGATCCACATATAGGCAGTTGTTCCTTCTCGGTAGTCAGCTTCGGCATACATATTAATTCGTCCATCCACGCGCATCTGTTCTACCTGCCGCATGGCCTCCATATCCCCATGTGGATAGATGGCAAAGGTTGCACCCTGATTTTTATTGACAAGGGAAAAGGCAGGAATATCACTCGGTCCGTCTGCTACATAGATTATATTACGAAAAGGAACTCTTCGGAGTTCTTCTGGCATCTTAGTATTTACCTCGACCCCTTCATGGCGATTGACTCCTTTATTGATTTCGAATAAAGCTCTTGTTTTACTGGTATTATCTATTGTGTAACCAATTTCACTGATGATTCTTCCACCATCTTCTGTTTCTTCTTCAATCAGTTCACAGCCCCATATTCCCTTTACATATTGTGCAACGGCTGAACCTTTTATCACCTGACTAAGTCCCGTACTTACTATGTAATGCTCTACTTTAATAT
>CAVCBH010000057.1:0-6787 GCA_963600375.1 bacterium
CTACGGATGAGACGCTTGTGCTGACGTATGATGATGTCAGTTATCTCTTTGAAAAACAGAGAGGAAATGCACAGACAAATGCAAATACAACCGCCCCGCTCCTTAATCTTGCGGAAAATGATGTATGGTACAGCAACAATGATTCTTCGAAAGATAAGACCACGTATGAATTAAGTTTATACGATAATTATATGGAGCTTTATTCCGTAGATGAAAAGGCCGCAACAAGGGGAGATACTTCTTTCCTGATGAATTTCTTTTATCTTTCAAGCAGAGATAATAAATTTACTTTTTATACCTATAAAGATTCTACCATGAAGCTCCCGGATTTTTTAAGTGATCTTCCAGACGGCATTTCTAAAGTGACAATCACAATGAATGTGGAAGAAGATTCTATTTCCTTATCTTATAATGGAAATAGTCTCCGCTTTTACAACAATGTTATTTATGGATTAAAGACAGACAGCGATTCTTATGCGCTTTGTGATACCTGTTTTAACTGGAAGTTCGATTCTTCCGATCATTTCAGTTATTTTACAACAAATCCTGACACGAACACACTTTATCTATACGTAACAGATGGAGCTGAGAATGTCACACAGACAAAATACGTAGCTGGTGAAGTCAACATTAATGAAAAGAAAAAAACAATCACCTATCATTTTGACAGAAAGCTGAGCAAAGAATCTATCGGCACAGACAGTTCTCTTTACAAACGTTTTGCAAAAATGGATGGCACAAAGCTTTCTTATAATTTAAAAGATACCACTTTAACTTTAAAGTTGGGAAAAGAAACTTACACTCTCACACTGGATGAATATTAATGGAGCATAGTTATGATTGAAGTAGAAATTAAACTCCCCCTGTTTCGAAGATCCATTACGGAACGGGCGCTTACAGAATTTGGATTTGAACCTGGGAATCTGGTAAAGGAATCGGACTTTTATTTTACCAGTGATTTTCATGATTTTATGAAGACAGATGAGGCACTTCGCATACGAACGTGCGAGAACTTCACGACAAGAGAAACTATCTCTTTTCTTACCTATAAGGGTGCGAAGCTTGATACAGTGTCCACGACAAGAAAAGAATTAGAAACCCGTATCGAAGATGCAGAAATTACAAGGGAGATTTTTATCTCCCTTGGCTATAAACACCTATATCCTGTCACCAAACTTCGTCAGTATTATCATAAGGGACGCATGACTGCCTGCGTAGATCAGGTAGAAGGACTTGGTTCTTTCTTAGAATTAGAGATTCTTGTGGAAAGCCCAGAGCAAAGAGAAAGTGCCCTGCAAAGCATTGAGGCACTTTTAGTTGATATGGGAAGCAGCTTAAAAGAAACTACACGGAAGTCGTATCTGTCAATGCTTCTTTTAAAGGGTTCTCCCGATTAACAATGTAAATTCCAATACATACAAGAATTAATGAGGTCAGGCCTGCCAGTGAGAATGCCTGGCCTTTTTCTTTTAATAAAAGAGCCGAAAGCATCACACCAAATATCGGATTCATAAAGCCAAATACGGCAATCCTTGACGGTAGATTATATTTTAAAAGCAGGGACCATAATGTGTAGGCAACTGCGGAAATACCTGCCATATATAACAAAAGAATTAACGGTGCCACTCCTGTAAATGCAAGATGCCCGCCCATCAGCTTTCCTATGATAATAAGCGCTGTTCCCCCTACCGTAAACTGCCATCCACTAAGCAATACCGGATTGGCTTTTGCAGAGAACTTTTTAATGAATGCCGAAGAAAATGCTGCAGATACTGTACAAAGTAATATAAAAAACTCCCCGTTCCAGTGAAAACTCATATCAAGACCGCTTCCTCCAAGATTGACAAGGATTACTCCTGCAAATCCAAGTACACATCCAAGAATCTTTTGTCCTGTTAACTTCTCCTGATGGAATATAAGGCTCGCAACCAAAATAATTAAAAAGGAATTTGAACCATTAATAATCGAAGATTTTACTCCTGTTGTATGTGCAAGTCCCATGTAAAAGAACACATACTGTAATATCGTCTGAAACATTGCCAATATGAAAATCATTGGTACCTCTGTCTTTTTCACCTTAAAATTGCCGGAAGTTCCAAGTAATAATACTAACAGACCAGCAAGAAAAAAGCGGCATCCCGCAAATAATAACTGTGATGCAGCATCTGTTGACGCAATATGAAACAGCTTATATCCTATCTTTATGCAGGGAAAGGCACTTCCCCAAAGCAGACAGCAGATCATCGCCAGGAGCCAGATAACTACTGTCTTTTGCATCCATTGTTCTTTTTTCAAAATTTTTCTCCTCTTTTCTTTTATATTTTCCATAAAATTATTGTAATTATTGCGAATAAAATTTTCTTTATATGGAATTTCTTTTATCCAAAAAACTATAATTAAATCAATGAAGATTTTCGCCTGGAGCCTGTTTGCCGTTCTATTCTATACCTCTCCCCTCTTATCTGTCAACGTAATAATTTGCACATAAATACCATAGGAAAGCCGCTTGCATTCGAAAATAGTATACTATAAAATATAAACAGTAAAATGTACTCACAAAATCAGTCTCAAAAGATTCCAAGCGTACATCAAAATCAAAAGGGAGGTGCATTATGAAACTAATCCACACAGCAGACTGGCATCTTGGAAAAAATATTGAAGGACAAAGCCGCTTAGAAGAACAACGGCTGTTTTTAAAAGATTTTATTAAAATATGCGAAGAACAACAGGCAGATATGATTATCATTGCCGGAGATATTTATGATAATTATAATCCATCTGCTCTGGCAGAACAACTTTTTTACGATACATTAAAACAACTCTCAAGAAATGGGAATTGTATGACGGTGGTCATTGCCGGCAATCACGATAACCCGGAACGACTGACCGCTCCCGGACCACTTGCCAGAGATCACGGCATTGTTATGGCCGGCACACCGAATTGCGTCATTCAGCCTGGCAAATATGGCAAAAATGAAGTAACAGAGAGTGACTCCGGCTATTTTCACGCAATTGTACATGGAGAGCCAGTTGACATGCTGCTCGTTCCTTTTCCAAGTGAAAAAAGGTTAAATGAAGTTTATCTTGATGAGACAGAGGACGAGGAGAAAAAAGCCATTTCCTACAGTGAAAAGATGGCTGCACTCTTTGCTTCTCTAGAAACACATTTCCATGAAGATTCCATCCACCTTATTGCCAGCCATCTTTTTGTGATGAACAGTGTAGAAGACGGCTCAGAACGAAGCATTCAGCTTGGCGGAAGCTACATGGTCGGAGGAGAGATTTTTCCGGAAACTGCAGATTATATCGCGCTTGGTCACGTTCACAAGCCACAAAAGGTTCCAGGATGTCCGAATGCAAGATACAGCGGTTCTCCTCTTCCTTTTAACGTAAAAGAAATTTCTTTTCAAAAACAGGTTATTTCCGTGGAACTCACTCCCGGTGCTCCCTGCGTGATTGAGGAACTTCCTCTTCCTGTCTACAAGCCAATCGAAGTATGGCATTGTGAAAATGTAGAAGAAGCTATCGAAAAATGTGAGAAAAATGCAGACAGGGATTGCTGGGTTTATTTAGAAATCAAAACTGACCACTACATTCATGAAGAACATATTAAGGAAATGAAGGCGCTCAAGACAGATATCCTCTCCATTACTCCGATTCTGCCGGAAAATGAAACCGCAGATTTTTCCGCTTCGGATATCAAAGAGCAGCCGTTTGATGAACTTGTTAAAAACTTTTATCGTAAAAGATTTCAGGTCGATATCAGAGAGGAAACCCTCTCTCTTTTAATGCAGATTATGGAGGAACACTAATGCGACCACTTCAATTAAAATTAAAAGGAATCAACAGTTACCGTGAAGAACAGATTATTGATTTTGAAACACTGACTTCACAGGGACTTTTCGGGATTTTTGGTCCTACGGGAAGTGGAAAGTCTACCATCTTAGATGCAATGACTCTCGCTTTATATGCCAAACTTCCCCGTGATACGAAAAATTTTATTAATACGAACGAAACAAAAGCAGCCGTTTCTTTTCTCTTTTCTATTACAACCGACAAAACACGCAAATATTTAGCTGAGCGTTCTTTCCGCTACCATACCAGCGGCAGTACTTCCACCGTAAGGAACACAACAGGTCGCCTTATTCTATATGAAGGAGAAAATGAAACTGTTTTAGCAGATAAACCAACCGATGTGACTACCGAATGTATCAATCTTCTCGGACTCACCAGTGAAGATTTTATGCGGACGGTCGTTCTTCCACAGGGACAGTTCAGTGAATTTCTTCGTCTAAAGAACAGGGAACGCCGCGTTATGTTACAGCGCATTTTCCATCTTGAAAAATATGGTATGGAACTTACCGGCAAAATTGCCCGCGCAAGACAGAAACAAGATCTTCTTTTAAGTAAACTAGAAGGAGAGAAAAAGGGATATGACCAAATTTCTTCCAGAAAACTTTCGGAACTGAAAAAAGAAAAAAAGGCCAACGCAAAGCAGCAAAAATCTCTCTCCAAAAAACTTGTCGTTCTAAATAAGGCTTTTGAGGAAACAAAAGAAATTTTTGCCTGGCAGCAGGAGCTTCACCCTCTTGAAGAAAAAAATATGGAAAATCAGAAATTGCTTCCTTCTATAAAAGAACAGGAACAACAGCTTGACGCAGCAAAAAAAGCGGCACAGCTTCATCCTTTTTCTATCCAGGCTTCCAATGCAAAAACTGCTTATGAACAGGCTCTTGCAAAATTACAGTCCATACAGGAAGAAGTTCGCATATTGAACACTGATTTTGAAAAAATAAAAAAAGAGCAGGAAGCTGCTTCTACCGCCCAAAAAAAGGAACTTCCTTCCCTTCAGACAAAGGAACAATTATTGAAGGCCGCACTCTCTGCCGCTGCCACAATACATGACTGGGGAAAGTCAAAGGATACCTTTCAAAGGGAATTACGCGCTGTCACAGATTCTCTCTCTCCTTTAAAAGAGAAACAGGAACAGCTTCTAAATAAAGAACAGGCCCTTCACCTGGAAATACAGGCAACCGAAAAATTTCTTGAAGAAGACAGAATAAATTCGGAAAGAAAGCAGCTCCTAACAGACGGCAATATTTTAGAGCAGACGTATCGTGACAAGCATCAAAATTATAATAAAAACGTCAATGCTCTTACCTCTTTAAAAACAGCAATTGAAAAAGACAGCAAAGCTTTTACCTTACAACAAGCCGACCTGCATTCGGTTTATGAAAATCTTTCTTCCAGGCTTTCTTACTTAAACAGGCAGTATATTGCTGCCAGCAAAACATTAGATACCTTAAATAAAAAAGAAGTACAGAATGAGCAGCAGCAGAAAGTATGGCAGCAGGAACATATGGCACAGCTTCTTCGTGAAGAATTAGAAGAAGGCACTCTTTGCCCAGTCTGCGGCACACCTTATGAAGAGCACCACTCAGAACATGCTTCTCTTTCTCCATCTTCTGCCTCTCTAAATAGTCTTAAAGAAGAACAGAAAGATTTAGAGAAGAAAAAGAAACAACAGCAGATTCTTCTCCAACAGCTTGACAAAGACCGATATTCTCTGACTACGCATCTTTCCAGTTTAAAAGATGCTTTGGAAATCACGGAAGACTTCGCTTCAAAAGCAATTTTAGAAGAATCCAGTTCAGAAGAAATTCCAGAAGAAGAAATGGCCTCTGATTCTTCCAGTGCGTTAAATATTTCATCAACGCAGCAGACCAGTTCGTATGATCTGTCTCCGGATTATTCTTCCATTTCCAGACAGATTTCTGCCTATTTACAGGCAAAAGGAGATTTACGCCGTCAGAAAGAACAATATGATACACAGGCAACAGCTCTCCAAGAAGAACATAGCATTCTACAAAAACATGCAGAAAAGATTTTTGCTCTTCGAAAAGAAACTAGTATTGACAATTTTTCAGAAGCATTAGAAGAGCTTCGCCAAAAAGAGCAGAACCATCAGCAGAAGGAAGAACTTATTAAGAAGAAAAGACAGCTCTTAGATAAGCTTCTTTCCGAAAAGAAAATTGTTTCTGATGACATTGTAGCATTGGAAAACAACAAATCTTCCCTTCTGGCAAATATCGAAAACTGCGAGAAAGTTATTGCAGAACAAACGGAGAGGTTCCCGGCAAGTTTTTCTGTCGATACTGATTTTTCTTCCGAAATCGCCACAGTGCAAAAACAGCAACAGGCGATTCAAATACATTTTAAAGAAACAGAAGAATGTTACAATAAAAAAGCGGATGAATTACAAAAAAAGCGAGAAGGACTCGGCTCCTGCGAAAGTGCCAGCCACTCTGCACAGCAACATCTTGATCAGACCAGCCAGCTCTACCTCTCACAAAAAGAAAAACTTGGTTTTTCTGAAGAAGACCAGCCCGAACAATATTACTTAGAGGAAAAACAATTGCAGCAAATGCAGGAAAGCATCACTTCTTACTACGATGCTGCAAGAAAAACCGAGGAACGAATCTCCTATTTGCAGGAGAAACTTAGCAATCGTAAAGTAGAAGAAAGTGAATGGCTCAGACAACAAGAAGAACTTAATACTATGAATCAGGAAATAAAGGATTTGGAATCTTCCAGCCTTCTTCTTGACCATCAGATTGAGGATATGACAGAAAAACTTGCTGAAAAGCAGAAATTAGAAGAAAAATGGGATGCAGAGACGCACAAAAAAAGCATGATAAGAGAATTAGAGCAACTTTTCAAAGGCAATGCTTTCATAGAATATGTTGCCCAGTCAAAGCTTGCCTATATCGCCAGAGAAGCTTCCGTT
>CAVCBH010000058.1:0-23074 GCA_963600375.1 bacterium
TTCCTTCTGCTTACTGGAATATGGTGCATGGCAATACTCCAGAAGAAGTGGAACAGGATTTAGAGGGGCTTATGGTTATGCGTACTCTGGGCCGGAATATGGCATGGATGCTTAAATCTATTGATGCAGGAAAAGCACATGGGATTTTGACTCCGGCGGCGGAACCGAAGACACGGACGAATTTTATTCGGGAATGTGCACCGGTGAAGGCTGAATCAGAAGAGAAGAATTTTGCTCCTTATTTTATCTCTTATAATAAGGTGAATAAGGCATATCAGGAGGAAGATTAGAATTCTGGGTTGCCACAGGCAAGGGAGACGCCCTCAGGAAATAAAATACGCTATATTTGTGACTTTAGTCGCGGCGTGTTGAATACTCGCTCTAATGCTTGTATCCAACACTTGCTCCGAGGCCACAAATATAGCGTATTTTATTTCCTGAGGGCTGTCTTTGGCTGTTGAAGTAAAGGCAGAATAGAATAAACATACTACTAGAGGAATCCTTTTAGAGGTGGGAGTCTTCTTCTGAAGGGGAGTAAGCAAAATTAATTACCTAATCTAATTTCAGACACAAAAAAATTCATTTTTTCCATGTCTTCTCCTCCTTCTTCTAATGGTAGTACAGCATATCAAAAAAGCTTGGGCAAAAAAGGATTAAGGAAAATTTAAAGTTTTTTGAACTAAAAATTATAAATAAAAATCCCAGAGTTTAATAATTCTCTGGGATTAAAAACTACTTTAATTTGTTGCGTTATTTTCTAAATCATTTTTCAGCTTTAATACATAATTTACAGGAACCTTGTAAAGTTTTGCTATGCTCTCTACGGGGAAATTCATGGTAATCATTTCACACATTTTTTCGTAGCGTTCTTTTTCCACACCGACTTTTATTAAGCCATTATCATAACTTTTCTGATCAAATTCTGTTAATAGCATAACACTCACCTCGCTTTTACATTAGAGCGTGTCTGAAAAATCATTCCTGCAATCTGCACACCTCAATTTACGGTATATTTTGCCTTCATTCGGTTGCCGTAGCCCGCTACGCCGCCCTCATTCAGGCGAAATCTCCCGCAAATTGTGATGCACATCTTGCAGAAAGCATTTTTCAGACACGCTCTAGTATAAAAATGTTCCAATACATTCCCAATCTCTGGCTGTTTCGACTGCTTTATCTATGGCTTCCTTTAAATTCATTGTTTGTGAGTATTCCCTCACAAGCTTAATAAAATGTGCATATTCATACAATGGTTGGCACTGTTCTAATAATCTCTGATTATGCCCATAGTTAATATTAAGCATTGTAGCTGTCCATTCAAATTCTCCCGAATCATCAGGAATTTGAAAAGCATCGGATAATTTTAGTTTAACTATATCTGGCTGTTTTTCGTTGTAATCAAAAACAGGAATTCCAACAGCCCCTATTCTCCTATCTGTGGCCTCGGAGCAAGTGTTGGATGCGAGCACATAAGCGAACATTCAACGCGCCGCGACTAAAGTCACAGATAGGAGAATAGGGGCTGTTGGGATTCCGTCAGTTTATAGCGAACTATCAGGATTATATTTATTTTGTCTGTTTATAAATTTACTTTTCTTTTAATGCTACTGCCTGCTTAATCAGTTCTACCGTTCCATCAATTCCTAAGATACTGCTATCGATGCAAAGATCATAGCTCTTTAAGTCTCCCCACTTCTTAGATGTGTAGTAGTTATAATAGCTTGCTCTCTGCTTATCTGTCTTGATGGCTACGTCTTTGACTTTAGCTTCTGGAATCTCGTACTGTTCCTGGATACGGGACTTTTTGAAAGTCATTGGTGCGTGAATGAAGACATTCAGCTTATTATCGTAGTCTTTTAAGGCATAGTCTGCACAGCGACCTACGATGATGCATGGGCCTTCGTCTGCTACCTTTTTGATTGCATCAAAGGAGGCAAGAAATACCTTCTGGTTAAGTGGCATATCAAAAGATGCTGCGTTATAGCCTAATGCATATGGATCCATTACAAGGGAGTATAAAAAACTTGTGGTTGGTTTCTCGTCAAAGTTTTCAAACATCTCCTCGCAGATACCACTTTCTTTGGCTGCGATTTTTAAAAGTTCTTTATCATAAAATGGTATGTTATAATATTCAGCGAGCTTTTTACCGATTTCTTTTCCGCCGCTTCCGTACTGTCTTCCTATTGTGATTATTGTGTTCATAAGACCACTCCTTTTGTCATTCTTTTCAGGGAATGCATGGACTTTATCTAATATTGATACAAATACATAGATATAAAGCTTTTGCATTCAGTCTTATTATACACTAGTTTTCAGACAATTTCCACAAAAATATTTTGATTTCATTGTGAAATTTATTTATTTTATAGATATTTTTCAAAGCAATTCTTTCATAGACAAAACTGCCGTAATCTGTAAGATAGTTTATCTTCTTGAAATCTGTAAACTTTACAATCGAACAATCTATCATTAGACCATGTAGATTACAGGTAATACAAAAATTAAAAAATGCAAAAAACAAAATATAATTCTGCATAATTTGAAGAATAACGAAAGATTGGTACGATTTAAAAAGGTAAAAAATCACCTTGCTTGAAAGCAAATACCATCTGACAAAATAGTTCCATCTTCATAGAATATACTTTGCTTTTTGCATTTTAATAATTATATTGCTTTAAACTATAGCCCATAATTCACGGAATTTGAACACACTCTACATTAAATAACTTTTTTCACATACTGCTTTCCAAATTCAATATCCTGAAAAAGCTGCGCCTGCAATGCTTCCACAGAAGAAAATCTTGTTTCTTTTCTGTGATAATGTAGAAGTTCTACAACCATTTCCTCGCCATAAACATCTTTATCAAATTCAAAGATATTCGTCTCGACCGTTTTTTCACCGGTGTTGTTTACAGTTGGCTTAGTTCCGATATTGGTAATGCCGTAATAAACTTCATCGTTCCAGTGGATTTTGGAAACGTACACACCATTTGGCGGCAGTAGTTTAAAGGCTGGTACCTTCTGATTGATTGTCGGAACCTGTATGGTTCGTCCAAGTGCATTTCCGTGAATGATTTCTCCGGAAATGCTGTAGTTTCTGCCTAAAAGAGCTTTGGATTCTTCCATCGCTCCTTTTTCAAGAGAAGCGCGGATTCTTGTGCTGCTGATATCTTTTCCGTCTAATTGCAGCTTTTCTACTACAATCAGATGATATCCACATTCTTCTTCAAGCTTTTCTAAATCTGTAATACTGCCGGAACGATTCTTTCCGAAATGGAAATCCGTTCCAACTACAATGACTTTTGCCCCCACTTTTTCTACGAGGACTTCCCTGATAAATCTCTCAGGGGGTAATGCGGCAAATTCTTTTGTAAAAGGATGCTCGATTAATATATCGATTCCTCTTTTTCCAAGAATTTTCCGGCGTTCTTCTTTTGTATAGATTTGTTTATATTCTGTATCACCAGTAAGGGTCAGTCTCGTTGGACGGTCAAATGTAAACACAACACTTCGAAGTCCATGAAGCTCCTGTTTTTTTACTTCATCCATTAAAAGCTGATGTCCCCGGTGAATACCTTCAAACTTTCCAAGTGCAACTGCGGTGTCCTTAAAATGAAAGTCTGAGTTTGTTATATATTCCATCTTTTTCCTCCGAAACCGCTGATTTTGCGGTATGGATTTTGTATTTTACGATTATTATAGCAATATAGAATTAATCGAATGCTATTCAAATAGATACTGGTAACTATACAGAATTAATTTAAATAGTATCTAAATAATCATTTGCAACTATATACAATCATTTTAATACTATCTGAACAAGTATTTATAGTTACATAAACTTATTTTAAATAACATCTAAATGATTATCCATAACAATTCAAAGAATATATGAATCGTCTGATTTTTCTTTTTAAATAATTACTGCTTTTTTAATTCCAATTTGCATTATTTTATAACAGCTTATAAAAACAACTTATAAGGTTTCAATATCTTCTTTTCCTGAAGCTGATAAATTCCTATAAAGTTTCTCTGGCTGTCATAAACACGGAATCTGTCACCAGTAACATACTTACTATCCTGTTTTTTCCCTTTGTTTAATTCCCGATCCGTTTTTTCTTTCTCACTTGATTCTTTTTCCTGTGATTGTTCTATAACCAGATTTTCTTTTGTTCGTTCATCGCATAACGAGTTTTCCTGTAGTGAACTTTCACCCGAAGTACATAAGGAAAGAGAAATTGGATTCCCATTATAAAGAAATTTTTCTCCTTCTTTTTTTACCAAAAAGGCTGGCAAATGCCAGAATACTTTATCAACGGGCACGATATGTCCTAATAAAGTGTCAGTATCTCTCATGGCTTCCACTTCCGAGAGTGTAAATCCATCTTCTATCTTGAAAGAAGAAACTCTGGTACGGATAAGTCCTGCCATACAGCCACCACATCCTGCTTTTTCTCCGATATCACGGCAAAGGCTGCGGATATAGGTTCCCTTGGAACAGGTCACTTCAAAAGTAACATAAGGAAGCTCTATTTTTTTAATGACAATGGAAGAAAGAGTTACCGGGCATGGTTTTCGCTCAATGACAATTCCCTGTCTTGCCAGTTCATAAAGCTTCTTTCCGTTGACCTTTTTTGCAGAGTACATCGGTGGAATCTGGTCATAACTGCCCTGAAAAGAAAGGACGATGTTCCTTATCTCATCTTCTGTAACAGTTACATCACCCTCTTTAAGCGTCTGGCCGGTCGTATCTTCTGTGTCGGTTTCTCTTCCGAGAAGAAGAACAGCTTCGTAAGTTTTATCCCAGTCTCCGATAATATCACAAAGCTTGGTCGCTTTCCCAAGACACACTGGAAGAACTCCTGTCGCATCCGGATCAAGGGTTCCGGTATGTCCGATTTTCTTCTGATGTACGATTCCTCGAAGCTTTGCTACTACATCATGTGAGGTAAATCCTGCCTCTTTTTTAATATTAAGAATTCCGCTTATCATAGATTGATTCCTGCTTTTCTTCTTGTTCATTTAACTGATGCTCTACCATATGAGTGATATTCATTACGATATCTCTTGGCTGACCATGTACTGTACAGCCGGCAGCTTTGATATGACCGCCGCCACCAAAAATCCTGGCAATCGCACTGACATCAACAGCATCATTCGAACGCATACTAACTTTATAATTGCCATCTTCTTTTTCATAAAGGAGAAGCGCACATTCAATGCCTTCTGTCACACGAAGCTGATCGATAATTCCATCAAGATCGCTGCTGTCGATTCCATAGAAGTCAAAATCTCTCTTTCGCACGATAGAAAAGATAACCTTTCCATGTAAAAGAACAATGCTTTCCATTAATGCACGACCAAGAATCTGATTTTGCACATAAGACTTCCTATAGAATGTTCTGTCAATGATATCTTCAGAATGAATGCCTTTTTCCAGTAAAGCACCTGCTGCCTCCATTGTTTTTCTCGTTGTATTGGTATGTTTAAATACTCCGGTATCATGGACGATACCCATGTATAAATCCTGCGCGCAGGCAAGGGAAATCTTATTCCAGTCAAACATATCAAATAATACTTCGCAGGTAGAGGAAGCATCTGGTACGATAAAACGCAAATCACCAAATCCCGCATTAGTAAAATGGTGATCTACGCATACCTTGTATTTCGCCTCTTCAAAATATCCTTTGAAATCATGAAGACGGTCTGTATCAGAGCAATCAAGAGAAAAAAACAGGTCATACGGGCCATCCATCTTCTTTTCCTGTGTGATCTGGTCCGCATATTTCAAAAATGAAAACTTATCCTGTACCGGCTCTAAAAATAAAGTTACCTGTTTATCTGGATACTGTTCCTTGATGTAGGTATAGAGTCCGAGACAGGAACCGATGCAGTCCCCGTCCGGATTCATATGACCGGATATGGCAATTGTCTGTGCCTCCTGAATCTGACGTTCAAATTCTTCTTTTCTTTCGGCAAATGTCATATTCTCTCTCTTGTCTGTACTCATTCTTCGGATGCCTCCCTCTCCCTTTCATGCATTGCTGCATTGATTTCATCAATCTTCTTTGACATATTTACGCCGTATTCAATAGACTGATCAAGGATAAAGCGGACATCTGGTGTATTTCTTAAATTAATGCTGCGTGCCAGCTCGCGGCGGATATAACCGTGAGCGCTTCTAAGCCCTTCTAAAGTAGAATCCTGAGCCTCTTTATCTCCAAGTACGCTGATATACGCCTTGCAGGTCTTTAAATCCGGAGCAACTTCTACGGACACAACAGAAGTCATCGGAGCGATTCTTGGGTCCTTGATTTCTCTGGAAATAATACGACTCAGTTCTTTTAATACTTCAGAATTAATTCGAGTATTTTTTACACTGTTCTTTCTCATAACAGCACCTCCTGTTATCTGGGAATTTCTTCCATTACGAAGGCTTCAATCTGGTCGCCCTCTTTAATATCATTATATTTTTCGAAAACGATACCACATTCAAAACCAGCTTTTACTTCTTTTACGTCATCTTTGAAACGTTTCAGGGATGCAAGCTCTCCTTCGTAAATAACGATACCATCGCGAACAATACGGGACTGTGCATCTTTTGTAATAGAACCATCCAGTACGTAACATCCGGCGATTGTTCCTACTCCGGAAGCTTTGTAGATCTGACGTACCTCTACGTGACCGATTACTTTTTCTTTGTAAACTGGGTCTAACATACCCTTGATCGCTGCCTCGATATCTTCGATTGCATTATAGATGACACGGTATAATCTCATATCAACCTTTTCTCTTTCTGCAGCAGCCTTTGCCATTGCATCTGGGCGAACATTAAATCCGATGATGATCGCGTTAGATGCAGAAGCTAAGATTACATCAGATTCGTTGATCGCACCTACACCACCATGAACGACTTTAATCATAACTTCCTCGTTGGAGAGCTTCATAAGGCTCTGTTTTACGGCTTCTACAGATCCCTGTACATCGGCTTTTACGACAAGGTTTAACTCTTTTACATTACCAGCCTGAATCTGATCAAACAAATCGTCAAGAGATAACTTATTCTTTGTCTCTTCAAGCATTTTTTCTCTTCCGTATGCGATAAATGCATCGGCAGTTGCTCTCGCTTCTTTTTCATTTCCATGAGCCATGAGAACTTCACCGGAGAATGGTACATCATTAAGACCAAGAATCTCTACTGGTGTAGATGGGCCTGCTACCTTTACACGGTTACCCTTATCATCCATCATCGCACGAACGCGACCAAATGCGTGACCTACGTTAATGCTGTCTCCTACGTGAAGCGTACCTTTCTGGATAAGGATTGTAGCTACTGGTCCACGGCCTTTATCAAGTTTCGCTTCGATAACAAGACCTCTTGCTCTTCTCTTTGCATTTGCCTTAAGCTCTAATACTTCTGCTGTAAGAGTAATCATCTCTAAGAGTTCATCGATTCCCTCGCCTGTCTTAGCGGAAACTGGTACAAATACAGTGCTTCCACCCCAGTCTTCTGCGATAAGACCGTACTCTGTAAGTTCCTGTTTTACACGGTCAACGTTAGCGCCTTCTTTGTCAATCTTGTTGACAGCAACGATAACTTCTACCTCCGCAGCCTTTGCATGGTTAATTGCCTCAATTGTCTGTGGCATAACACCGTCATCGGCAGCAACAACTAAAACAGCGATATCTGTTGCCTGTGCTCCACGAAGACGCATGGAAGTAAATGCCTCATGACCAGGAGTATCTAAAAATGTAATCTTTTCTCCGTTAATCTCTACAACGTAAGCACCGATATGCTGTGTGATTCCACCAGCCTCACCTGCTGTAACGTGTGTAGAACGAATCGCATCAAGAAGAGAAGTTTTACCGTGGTCAACGTGACCCATTACACAGACAACTGGTGGTCTGCTTGTTAAGTTTTTCTCGTCCTCTTCTTCCTCTTTTAAGAGTTCTTCGATGACATCCACCTTTACCTCTTCCTCTGCAATACAGTTATACTCTAAAGCAATCTCTGCTGCATCATCAAAAGAGAATTCTGTGTTGATCGTTACCATCTGTCCTGCCATGAAAAGCTTCTTGATAATAACAGAAGGCTGGATCTTACAGGCATCTGCCAAATCCTTTAAAGACACTGGATCTGGGAGAGTGATGTTGCGAATTACATCTTCCTTTGGCTCTTCCTGCTTTGGTGGCTGTACTGGAGTCTGCTGCTTCTTGTTGTTCTTCTGCTTTCTTGAATTGCCAAAATCATTATTGCGGTTATTGCGGCGGTTATTCTTTCCACCACGGTTGTCATTTCTGTTGTTTTCTTTGTTATCGCGGCTGTGCTCACGGTTAATATCGTGACGACTCTCTTTACCGTTTCTTGTATCCTTTGCGTTGATTGGAGTATCACCCATGGATGGCTTATTTCTTCTGTCATTTCCGTTACGATTATTGTTGCGGTTATCGTTACGGTTTCCATGATTATCATTATTACGGTTGTTATTTCTTCCGTCCCCACGATTGTCATTACGGTTATTACGTCCACCACGGTTGTCATTACGGTTATTGTTTCTTCCGTCTCCGCGATTCTCATTCCGTCTGCCACGGTTATCGTTATTACGGTTATTATTTCTTCCGTCTCCACGATTCTCATTGCGGTTATTATTTCTTCCGTCTCCACGATTGTCGTTTCTTTTTCCGCGATTATCATTACCACGGTTTTCATTGTTGCCGCGGTTGTTACCAGATTCTTTCTTCTGGAACTTTGTTTTCAATTTCTCTACATTTTCATCTGATACCGTACTCATATGACTCTGTACTTCAACTCCCTGTTGTTTTAATTCTGTAATAATTTCCTTGCTACTTTTATCTAATAATTTTGCTACTTCATGTACTCTCATTTTTGGCATACACTATCCCTCCATATTCAGATTTATTTTCTTAACGATTGATTTTGCAAAACCTTCATCTAAGATACAGATGGAAGCCCTGTACGCTTTCCCGATCCAATGCCCTAATTCTTCTTTTGTCGCAAAGATTTCCATAGGTACTTCGTAATACTTACACATGTTCCGGAACAATTTTTTCGTATTGTCAGAAGCATCTTCTGCTACGATTACCAGACAGGCATTGCCAGATTTTACTTCCTTTTCGGTAGAAAATTCTCCACTGGCAACTTTTCCTGCCTTCGCTGCAAGTCCCAGCATTGATAACACCTTACTGTTTTGTGTCAAGTTCCTTCAACTCCTCTTCTAATCGGTCATATATCTCATCAGGAATGGAAATCTTTAATGAACGCTCCAGTCCTTTTGAACGTCTTGCTTTCTGAAGACATTCGGTAGAAAAGCAAAGATACGCACCTCTGCCGTTCTGCTTTCCCTTTGTATCAAGGACCACTTCATTCTCCGGTGTCTTAATCACCCGGATCATTTCCTTTTTTGTCTTCATCTCGCGACAGCCTACACACTGTCTAAGTGGTATTTTCTTTCCCATAGCTGTTCACCAGACTCCGTTCCTACTGTTCTGTTTCTTCTGTACTTGTTTCCTCAGAAAAATCTTCTGCTGAAATCTCTTCTGCCACTTCAGGTTCTTCTGTTTCAAACGCTTCCGCTGCTGCTTCTGTTTCAGCAGGTTCTGTATCCTCTACTGGTGCGTCAAGATCAAAATCTGCCGCCTCATCGAAATCACCGAAGTCATCACCAAAATCTAACTCTTCAGAAAGCTCTGCTGCCTGGCTCTCACTCTTGATATCAATCTTATATCCAGTAAGTTTCGCTGCAAGACGTGCATTCTGTCCTTCTTTACCAATGGCAAGAGAAAGCTGATAATCAGGAACAACAACGCGTGCGCTCTTTTCCTCTTCATCTACATCTACGGAAACTACGTTAGATGGGCTTAATGCATTCTCGATTAATACGGCTGGATCATCATTCCATTCAATAATATCAATCTTTTCTCCACGTAAGTCACTTACGATTGCATTAACACGCGCTCCGTTAATACCTACGCATGCTCCTACAGGATCTACATTAGGATCGTTAGATGCTACTGCAATCTTGGTACGGGAACCTGCCTCACGGGCAATGCTCTTAATTTCTACTGTTCCATCATAAACTTCTGCAACTTCTTTCTCAAAAAGTCTCTTTACAAGTTCTGGATGTGTTCTGGAAACTAAAATCTTAGGTCCTTTATTGGTATCTTTTACTTCTACGATGTAAAGCTTAATACGGTCTGTTGGCTTGAACACCTCGCCCTTTACCTGTTCCTTTTCTGTAAGAACAGCATCTGTCTTATCATCAAGACTTACACTGATATTCTTTCCATTACAACGCTGTACTACACCTGTTACGATGTCTTTTTCTTTATGTGCAAAATGTTCAAATACAACTCTTCTTTCTTCTTCCTTAATCTTCTGCACGATAACACTTCTTGCGTGCTGTGCAGCGATTCTTCCAAAGTTCTTTGGAGTCACTTCAATATTCACTACATCACCGATCTCATAGTGGAAACGAATCATCTTCGCATCTGCTAAACTGATTTCTGTAGCTGGATCTTCTACCTCTTCTACTACTGTCTTCTCCACATAAACAGAAATATCACCGGTATCTCTGTCCATGTTTACTTTTACAATCGCATTCTTTCCAAAGTCACGATTACATGCTGCAACTAAAGAATCTTCAATTGCCTGCATAATCACTTCTTTTTCAATATGTTTCTCTTTTTGTAATTGATTTAAAGCATCAATTAATTCACTCATTTTCTTGTATCCTCCTGTTTAACTATATGTTCTTAAAAATCAATGGCAAGACGAATCATGGCAATATCCTTACGGTCAAGTACCAGCTTGCTTCCTTCTATATCAATAGTAATGGTATCTTCTGTGAAATCATTTAAGATTCCTTCAAATTCCTTTTGTTTATCTATTGCTTTATAAAGCTTACATTCTACAGACTTTCCGATACTTCTCTTAAAGTCCTTCTCCTTCTTAAGTGGTCTTCCAAGACCCGGAGAACTTACTTCCAAAATATATGCATCAGAAATAAAGTCTTCTGTGTCCAGCTTCTCCTCGAGCGCACGGCTGATCAAAACGCAATCATCAATATTGATACCGCCTTCTTTATCTGCATACACACGCAGATACCAGTTTGCACCTTCTCTTACATATTCTACATCTACAAGTTCAAAATGATTCTCTTCGATAATCGGAGTTACCAGTTCTTCCGTCTTTGCAACAATCTCTGTTCTCTTCATGTTGTTTCTCACCTCTTTCCCAGACATACAATAAGAGTGGGTACCCACCCACTCTTATTATCTACAGTATACTGTTTGTAGTATAACAGGTTTTTCCTTGTTTATCAAGGGATTTCTTAAAAATTTACCTGCTATCTGCTATTTTTGTGACATTTGCTTAATTCTCGTCTACCTCGATAGGGTCTGTTTCAATTACAAACTTCACACTACCTTTAGCATCTTTCTTAATTCCACTGAAAGACTGGTATCTCTTATCGGCTTTCTTAACTGCTTTGAAATGATTAATTACGCTGTCAAGATCATCCCCTGCAAGATCAGAAAGCTTACTGATTCCATCATCATTAAATGTCTTTAATCCTTTTGTAAGAGTATCACTTCCTGTTGCAAGCTTGCCAATACCAGAAGTAAGCTGACCACCTGCGGAATCTAACTTGTTCATTCCTGTTGAAAGACTCCGTACACCGATTGCGGCAGCGTTAACACCCTGTGCATATGCCTTTACTCCTGTTACTAACTGATCGCTTCCTGCAACTAACTTGCCTGTTCCTTTGTCTACAGAACTCGCTCCGCTTGTAAGGGCACTGTTGTTACCTGTTAAAGTAGCTGCGCCCTTTGTCATCGTATCAAGACCATCGGAAAGACTACTAAGACCAGAAGTAAGGTCTTTCATTCCACTGGTAAGCTTTGAATTGTTTGCTGTAAGAACTTTGGCGCCGGTATTTAATTCATCAACACCTTTAATCAGGGCTGGAATCTGGCTCGTCACACCAGAAAGTTGTTTTACACTTCCTGCAAAAGAACTTAAAATCTTAGCCTGTGTATCCATATCTTCAAGAAGTTCTTTCATTCCGCTAATACTAAGATTTAATTCTCCAATCTTTAGTTCTTCTGCCTGAGGAACGTCCTTTAATGCGTCTTTTGCATCAGAAGTTACATCCCCTATATCTACAGAACCTACATCTACACTGATGTCACTTACACTGTTTTCCAAGGCTGATTTTAAAGCAGATATCTGTTCATTTGTTAAACCAGAAAGATCTGCGCTGCTTAATACAGATTCCACTTTGCTTTTAGCCTGACTTCTCGCACTGTTATCAATGGCAGATTGTTTTTCTTTTAATTGACTATTTGCTTTTTCATTTGCCTTACTATTCACATTATCTAACTTACTTTTTGCGGTGGAAAATGCATCTTTTACTTCACTGTTATGCTTTTCTATTGATGCATTATGGCTGGTAACCGCACTCTTTAATCCTTCAAGCGCCTTTAAAGTATCTCCCATACTTTCCACTGCTTTTGATAACTGATTGGCGTCCTTTTCAAGCTGTGTTGCTGCTGTTGTTGCTTCATCCATATCAGGCAGCTTCAAGTTACTCATTCCAGAAACCTGACTGTTTAACTTCGTAATTCCTGCCGCAATCTTTGCTTCATTTTCCGTATAACTTGTAATACCCTTAGAAAGTGCACTTGCTCCCTGCTCTAACTTTGTAGTACCACTTGCAGCAGACTGTAAGCCGGCATCTAAGCTGGATACTCCCTTAGTATAGGAAGAAATACCGGAATTTAATGCCTTCGTTCCTTTTTTCAGTGCTTTTAATCCTTTGTTTAAAGATTCTACTCCAGATTCTAACTGACTGCTCTTAGAATTTAATGTATTAAGACCAGATACAAGCTGTTTTACGCCTGCATTTGCAGAGGAAACCCCTTTTGTATATTCTCCTGCGGAAGAAGAAAGTGTTCCCATACCATCTGATAATGCTTCACTTCCATCAATAAGCTTATCGGTCGCATCTGTAAGCTTATCCATGCTGTCCTTTAAATCATCGACATCATTTAAATTGCTTGTATCGATATCTTTTAATGTTCCTGTTGTAGCTGCTGTTGCTGTCAAAGCCAGTTCAAACTTATCTGCCTTTGCTGTTACTTCTACATATTCTGGAATATCAACATCTTCTAACTTATCATAGGATGCAAGATTAAGACTGCTCTTTAATCCAGGAAATGCAAGACCAACAACAACATTCTTATCACCATCACTGATTACTTTACCGTTCGTAACTTCGATATTGGAGAATACATCAGAAGAAAGAATCATTCCTGTAACCATGGTAAATGGAGTCTTTACGTTATATTTCTTTCCTTTTACCTTTACCGTTTCATTGGAATTATTATAATAATCAAAACGAATCTTTACTTCACCGCTCTTACCTGCCATATCCTTCGGATCCATTTCCTGTCCATCCAGATAGTAAGTAACCTTCATGGATACAGGCAGTTCTTCATTGGACTCTCCCTGATAATAAATATCATTGCCCTTAGAATCCCAGACAATAGAACCATCTTCGTTCTGTGTAAATGTTTCATCTCCCTTTACATTCTTGATATTTTCAAGATTGGAGAAGTCTTCCAATGTATTACTGTTACTGTGATTCTTTAACCAGTCACTAACTGTAATCTTATCAACACTTCCGTCTGCATTCGCATTCACATAAACGGTTTCTGACTTATCTTCCTTTGTGTCCTTTTTCGTTGCTGCGCTTACCGGCATTGCCATACCAACTGCCATCATGGCACTCATAAGAATAGCAAATGCTCTGGATGTATGTTTGATAAATCTCTTATTTCTCATCTCTATCACTCCCTAAACTGCTAAATATACTCTCGAAATCTTTCCTGCCGTTGTTATACTGCAGTTTCGTAAGATTTCGAGACAAGATATTATAATACAACGTCATTAACTACAGTATCTTTATGATCATCGATATGCCCCATACCTTTCGTCGTCTTACAAATTGCCTTATCAAAAATAATGAACATCGTAGGCAAAAGCGTAAGAACAACTATCATACTGATAATAGCACCTCTTGCCAGCAAAGTACAGATAGAACCTATCATATCTACCTGTGAATAGCAGGCAACACCATAGGTTGCTGCAAATAAGCTTAACGCACTTGTGATAATGGAAAGCATATTTGTCTTATGCGCAATGCTGATCGCTTCTAACTTCTTCTTTCCATTCTTTCGTTCCTTCAGGTATCGGTTTGTATAAACAATCGCATAGTCCACGGTTGCTCCAAGCTGTATCGTTCCAATAACAATGCTGGCAACGAACGGAAGACTTACACCCTGATAATATGGAACTGCCATATTGACTGCAATCGCAAATTCAATAATCGCTACCAGAATAACTGGTAAGGATATGGACTTAAATATGATAAGAATGATAACAAAAATTGCTGCAATAGAAGCAATATTTACATTCTGAATATCAATATTGGTAACATCTTCAAGATCCTTCATAAGAGGAGCCTCACCAATAACCATTGAAGTCTTATCATAAGACTTTGTTATCTTGTTAATCTTTGCAATCTGTTTATTAACTTTCGGTGTGGCCGATTCATATTCGGAGCAGATAAAAGCAAGTTCATGGTCGCCGCTTTGCAACATACTCTTTACATCCTTCGGAATCATTGACTCTGGAACAGAAGCACCAATCAGAGAATTCATGCTGATCGTCCACTTGACTCCTTCTACATCATCAATCGCATTCATCATATCCCGTTTATCTTTGGCATCCATATTGCTGTCTATCATAACCATATGAATCGTACTCATATCAAAGTCTTTCTTTAACTTATCTGTTGCCACATTACTTGGCAGACTGGATGGCATGGACTTTGCAATATCGTAATAAATCTTTGTGTTATTATTTCCGTGGACTGCCGGGAATAACAGGACAAGGAAAATAATAAGCCATGCCCAATGGTGCTTAATAATAAAGTTTGATGCACCATCAACACTCTTAATGAGTGGTCTGTGCTTTGTTTTCTCAATCTGTTTATCAAAGGCAAGAATTAATGACGGAAGAATCGTTACACAACAAACCACACCGATAATAACACCTTTTGCCATAACAATACCAAGGTCACGTCCGAGTGCAAATGTCATAAAGCAAAGTGCTGCAAATCCGGCAACCGTTGTGACAGAACTTCCGACAACCGCCTTAAAGGTACTTGCGATCGCATGCCCCATCGCCCGGTTCTTATCTTCTGTGTACTTCTCTTTATATTCTTCGTAACTATTTAGCAGGAATATCGAATAATCCATCGTAACACCAAGCTGTAATACAGCGGTAAGTGCCTTTGTAATATAGGAAACTTCTCCCAAAAATACATTGCTTCCCAAATTATAAACAATCGCAATTCCAATACTTAATAAGAAGAATACCGGTACCAGAAAAGATTCTGTCGTAAATTCAAGCACTAAGAAAGATAATACCGCCGCAATAACAACATAAATTGGTAACTCATCAAGTGCTACATCCTTAATATCATTAACTACACCAGACATACCACTGATAAAACACTGCTTATTCGCAAGCTTTCGCATCTGAGCAACTGCATTCATGGAATCATCCGAGGATGTTGTATTATCAAATAACACAATCATCATTGTAGCATCACCTTTAAAGAAGGCTTCCCTTAAATTCTTTGGAATCATCTGTACTGGAAGGTTTAAATCTGCAACGTCATCATACCAGAGAACATCTTTTACGTGGTCTACCGCCTCAAACTTCTTCTCTAACTTTTGTACGTCTTTTAACTCCATATTCTCGACTACAACCATCGAGAACGCACCCATTCCATACTCATCTACCATAATATTCTGACCTTTTACCGTCTCAAGCGTATCTGGCAGATAACTAAGTAGATCGTAGTTAACTCTTGTCGTCACCATTCCTACTAAGGAAGGTATCAGTAACAAAACTCCAATAAGCAATATGAGAAACTTATGTTTTGCAATCTGCTTACCCATCTTAATCAACAAGTTCATCATCCCCTCTTCATTTATTTTACTTTCCTAATCAACATTATATTCAAAAAATGACCATTGGTCAACACTAAGTAACACACAATTTTCCTCAATAAATAAAACTAAATTTTGGTCATTTTTACACCATTGACTTTCAGTCATTTTTAGCGCATAATGTATCCAAAGACATTCTGTAAAGTTTGAGGTGGTATACTATGGGAAAAGTAGAGATAAATAAAAGACAAAAGAATACAACATTATTGCAGACCTCTTTTGAACTGTTTACAGAAAAAGGTTTTACGAAAACAACAATCTCTGACATTGTAAACCGGGCAGGTCTTGCAAAAGGAACTTTCTATTTATATTTTAAAGATAAATACGATTTAAGAGATAAACTTGTCACTCATAAAACCGCACAGCTTTTTGGAAATGCACATCTGGCTTTAATGGAACATCCCATGCAGGGATTTGAAAACCAGATGTTCTTTATTATTGATTATATTATTGATCGTCTCGAAAAAGACCCCGGACTTCTTCAATTTATTTCCAAGAATCTCTCCTGGGGAATCTTTAAGAACGCTTTCGAAAAGACCCTTCCAGAAGAATCAAGACAGTTTTACGATTACTATCAGGACATAATGGAACAGAATCATATCTCCTGTGAGAATCCGGAATTGATGCTCTTTACCATATTAGAGCTGGTCGGTTCTACCTGTTATAGCTGTATCCTGCATCGCCAGCCGGTGTCAATGGAGGAATATCTTCCTTTTCTACATCAGACAATACGGCAGATATTGGCTACCTTCACCCAGGAGATTGCTCATTAATTTATTGGACAGACCAGACACATCCTCAGATAATAAAAGACTCCTGGCGGGCTATTTAATCCAATTAAATCCAGCCAACGTCAGCTCCCGAAGAGAAAAGATACCCTATATTTGTGACCTTAGAACGAGGATTGAATGCGAGCGCGGAGGCGAGCATTTAACTCTCAAGTGACAGAGCCACAAATATAGGGTATCTTTTCTCTTCGGGAGCGTCTGTATCTAATAAATTAAATAGTCCATTCTCCTGTCATGGGATTCTGCTGGTACTTTTTTTATGATTTGGAAGTCATACCCCAGAGCCGCCGTTATGATTTCCTCATGTGATGCGAGATATTTATCATAGAAACCGCCACCGTACCCCAGGCGATTTCCATTTTTATCAAAGGCAAGTCCGGGTACAAGCATAAAACCGGATTCTGTAATTCGGTCTTTTTCCTCACCTGCTGGTTCTAAGATGCCAAATGCTCCTGGTACACAGTCTGCGAGTGAATGAATCTCATAAAAATGCATGATTTCTCCATGTACTTTAGGAACAGCTATATGCTTTCCGTGAGAAAGACACCACTTGATGATATCTGCTGTTTCTAATTCATTCCTACAGGCAATGTAGGCATAAATCCAGTCAGAATTCATAAATTGCGGCAATTCTTTTAGCTTTGACAGACATTTGGCTGCCGCATCATTTTTTTCTTCCCCTGTTAATGCCTTTCGCTTTGCCTTCATGTTCTGGCGCAGGTTCTTTTTTAATACTTCTTCTGTCATTTTAATTCTTGTCCAGCTTCTTTCCGTATTTCTCACCAAGGTTTTCAATGCTGCCATCTTTGTTCTGGATATCAATTCGATTCAGAGAACCACGTAAGTTTTTGCGGATTGCGGCAAGGTAAGCTTTACGGAGCTTTTTCTGCTCTGCTTCTTCTGCTTTTGTAAGTCCTACAGACTTTGATTTATGGTATAATTCATTAATTCTATCAATATCAACGTTGTTCATGAAATTCCTCCTTTTCATCCGTTGTATTATACACAAAGGTTCTGAATTTGTAAATCTTTTTATTTCTGTGCAAGAATTTTCTCCGCAATTGCTTCGGCGGTTTTGATGCCATCCATAGCGGCAGAGGTGATTCCTCCAGCGTAGCCAGCGCCTTCTCCACATGGAAAAAGTCCTTTTATGTTGCTTTCGAACTGTTTATCTCTTTCCATACGAAGTGGAGATGAGGTTCTTGTCTCCACACCGGAAAAGACGGTGTCTTTGGCATTGTAACCTTTGATTTTATTTCCGAATGCTTTCATTCCTTCTTCAAGAGATGCACAGACATAATCCGGGAGACAGTCGTGCAGGTTTGCGAACTGCCAGTCTCCTTTGATAGACGGGGTAACACTTCCAAGTTTGGTGGAAACCTGATTATTGAGGAAATCTCCAAAAAGCTGTACCGGAATCTTTCCATTTCCAGCTTTACAGGCAAGTTCTTCGTATTTTCGCTGAAATTCAAGTCCTGCTAACGGGCTGTCTGACGGAAAATCTTCTGGCGTTATAGTTGTAATCAGGGCGGTGTTCGAGTTTCGGCCTGCCCGGTCATGATAGCTCATTCCATTCACACAAAGCCGGCCTTTTTCTGAGGAAGAATTTACAACATAGCCGCCTGGACACATGCAGAAGGAATAGATTCCTCTCCCAGTGCTTTCGCATTGGTGTGTCAGCTTATAACTTGCTGTCGGAAGTTCCTCTGGATACCCTTTCCCATACTGGCTTTCATTGATTAAACGTGCCGGATGTTCCACACGCACTCCAATGGCAAATGCTTTTGGTGTCATCTGCAATTCTCTGTCATGTAACATATAAAAAGTATCTCTCGCACTATGACCGATGGCAAAAATAACATTATGGCAGGTATATTCTGTGCATATACCTTTTTTTTCAATAATGAGTCCTTTAATTTTTCGATCTGCTTTGTTCAAAGTTCCTGACTGTCTAGCCGAAATATTTTCCAAATCTGCTTTTTCATTATCCTCACATATAATATCGCAGACTTTCGTGCGGAAATGAATTTTTCCACCAAGGCTTTCTATTTCTTTTCGGATAGAGGCTACGACATCTTTTAAAATATCGGTTCCAATATGCGGCTTGGCCTCGTAAAGAATCTCTTCTGGGGCTCCGTGTTTTACAAACTCTCTTAACACAAAATGATTGCGGCCAAACTTATCTTTCACTAATGTATTCAGTTTTCCATCAGAAAATGTTCCTGCACCTCCCTCACCAAACTGCACATTGGATTCTTCGTCAAGCTCTCCGCTCTCAAAAAAATGTTCTACAATTTCTGAACGTTTTTCCACGCAGTCTCCTCGTTCAAAAACAACCGGAGCAAATCCGGCTCTTGCAAGAACTAAAGCTGCAAAAAGTCCGGCTGGTCCCATGCCGACAATGACCGGACGTTCTTTTTTATCTATTCTTTTTTGTCTTTCTGCTTTATCAAAAGCTCCCTGTTCCCTGTGATATGGAAAAACATATTTTGTAACAGATGGCTTCGTCCATTTACTCTTTTTCATGGTAAAAAGCTTCTTCTCTCCTTCAAATTCCGCATCAATCGTATATACATAAAAAAGCTGCGGCTTCTTTCTGGCATCCACAGACTTCCTCACGATATGCCACGAAAGAGGTCTCTTTCCATACGCCTGATGAACAATCTCTTCTAAAAGTTCTTCTCTGGTATGCCCCACTTTTAGCTTTAACTGTGAAATTCGTATCATTTCTTTTGATTCCTTTCTAAAATGTTCTGGCTCTCTATCGCTATTTCACTTATCAGGAACGTTCTGATCATTGGCTACATTCACTTATCAGGAACGTTCCTGGCTTCTGCTCCGCTTCTATTATTCTACAAAAAAAGCCCTTGATTTCTCTTAACAATCGCTCTTCCTGCTACTGTTCCACTGGAAAATGCCCACTGTAAATTATAGCCGCCACAGGTTCCATCCACATCAAGCACTTCTCCTGCAAAAAACAAGCCTGGATGCTTTATGGATTCTAAAGAGTCTGTTAACTCCGTAAGTGAAACGCCCCCTCTTGTTACCTGTGCCTTTTCGTAACCGACATATCCATTTATTCGTAATGAAAAATGACTCACTGCCAAAATAAGAGCTTCCCATTCCTTTTCCTGTAAACTTCCGATTGCTCTTTCTTCACTTAGGCGCGCTTCTCTTAAAATAACAGGGCAAAGCTTTGCAGGAAAGAAACCTTTTACAAAAGAGAGGGCATCTTTTTTCTTGTTTTGCTGTGCAAGTGTTAAAAATAACTGTCTCTTTTCTTCCGAAGAAAGTTCTGGCATAAAATCAAAATATAATGATATTTTCTTATTGTTTTCTAAAGCAATGATTGCAAAACGGCTTAACTGGAAAATTGCCACCCCGGAGATACCGTACTCTGTCCACTGAAGTTCTCCAGTTTCTTGTTCCACTGTCTTTCCATCAATTTCCAACGCAATTCCTGCCTGATTACGCACACCGCTTACCTTTTTTAAAAACGGCGCAGAAGACTTTAATGCAGTCAGTGCCGGAAGTGGATTTATCACTTTATGTTCAAACTGTTTTGCAATTCTATAGCCGCTGCCATCACAGCCAAACTTTGGTCCGGCAAGTCCTCCTGTTGTAATAAGAAGATTTTTGCAAATATACTGTTGTTCTTTTTTTATCTGTTCTTTCTTCTGCTCTTCTTTTTTTATTGGCTGTTTTTCTGCCTGTCTCCTGTCTGCCACAGCTTTTACTGTCACATGAAAAATACCTTTTGCTTTCCAGGCTTCACGAACCTCAGACTCCGGCAAAAATGTAATGTTCGAATCAGACATAATACTCGCTTCAAATGCATCTCGCACACTGGCTGCCTGTTCGCTGTATGGATAAACGTATCCGTTTTTATCTTTCGTGTAAATTCCAAGACTCTGAAACAGTTCCATGGTTTGAGCCTGTCCAAATGCAGCCAGTACTTTCTGTGCCTGCACCGGACAGTCACTTCGGTAATATTCCTCTTTTTGCGCAAAATTTGTAAGATTACACTTTCCATTTCCTGTAACAAGAATCTTTCTTCCCATCTGACTTTGCCTCTCAATAAGAAGAACTTTCTGTCCTTGTTTTCCGCAGGAAAGCGCTGCAGTCATCCCTGCCACTCCTGCTCCGACAATGATCGTATCCCAAAGTTGTCTTTTTATATTTCTCAAGCTTCTATCTCCCGAATATAACCACAGTTTTTAAGAATCTCTTCCTGTTTTTCTTCCATGACTTTACGCTCTTCCTCCACCATATGGTCATATCCCATCAGATGCAGCATACTGTGTGCAACTAAAAATGCCAGTTCTCTTGTGTTAGAATGTCCATAAGCTTTCGCCTGCTCCTTTACTTTATCCATGGAAATGATAATGTCACCAAGAATAAGTTCTCCTGTCTCAGGATGAAAGGCATCGGGATCTCTTTCTTCTATATCAGAGAAATCTCCCGGTGTCGGATATTCTGCCATCGGAAAAGAAAGCACATCCGTTGGGCGGTCAATCTGACGATGTTCTTTATTAATCTGATGGATTTCTTCATTATCTGTCAGCAGTACATACACCTGCGCCTCATAAGGACATTTTTCATAATCTAATGCGGCTTCTATTACATTTTTAATGATCTCTTCATAGTCCGGCAACACACTTTCCGGATATACATTTTCTATTTCAAATGTCATTTTTTCTCCTGCTTTCTTATTGTTCTCTGCTTCCTCTTCTCTTTTGCTTCCCTTTTCTTATCATACTCATCATATGCGGTAACAATCTTTTGTACAAGTGGATGACGAACTACGTCCTTACTTGTCAGGTTGCACACACCGATCTCATCAATATTTTTAAGGACATGGAGTGCATCATCAAGGCCGGAACGAGTACCAGATGGCAAATCCTTCTGCGTAAGGTCACCGGTAATAATTGCTTTAGAGCCAAAACCAATACGGGTCAGGAACATCTTCATCTGTGCCGGCGTCGTATTCTGTGCTTCATCTAACACAACAAAGGCATTGTCTAATGTTCGACCTCTCATATAGGCAAGAGGTGCTACTTCAATGAGACCTTTTTCCATATTTTTAGCAAAAGTATCGGCGCCCATAATCTCATATAATGCATCATAAAGTGGCCTTAAATAAGGATCTACTTTACTCTGTAAATCTCCCGGAAGGAAACCTAACTTCTCACCTGCCTCAATTGCCGGACGAGTTAAGATAATACGATTCACTTCATTTGCCTTAAATGCAGTGATTGCCTTCGCCATCGCAAGATAGGTCTTTCCGGTTCCGGCAGGACCTACACCAAATACGATCATCTTATCTGTGATCATATCAACATACTTCTTCTGTCCGATAGTCTTTGGCTTAATCGGCTTTCCCATAATCGTATGGCAAATCACATCACTATCTAACTGGGTAACAGCTGATTCCTCATCTGTCATAGAAAGAGATAAGGTATAATTCACATTCTGTTCTGTAATATCATTCCCTCTTTGTGATAATAACAGAAGCTGCTGTATTACATGCTTTGCTTTATTACAATCCTCTTCTCCTCCGATTAATTTTAACTTATCATCCCTGAAAATAATCGTAACATGCAATGTTTTCTCAATCTTTTTCATATTTACATCAAACTGTCCAAAAACATTACCTGCATGTTCTGCCGGAAAAGGGAATTCCTGTTCTGCTATGTTCATTCTCTGTTTAATCCTTTCTTTTTACTGCCAAGGTTATCGATTTTCTTTAAATACTTTTTCAAATACGCTCTGGAATCTCCTGAATCTTTCCCACACGTTCTTTTATCCTGATAATTCCTTTTGCAGTACACTCATTTTTATCACTGTCTATTTTAACATTATTTTTCAGGATTACCACCCCTTTTCTCTCATATTCCTTTAAAAAGAGAGAAAGGCGCTTTTTTGCTTCCTTTTTTGCTTCTGTTTCACTATATTGCCCCTGCGTTACCTGGCACTGTACCCGGGTTATGACATAAAGAGAAACCGGAAGATAAAACTGTGGACCAATATGCAGCATTTTCTCGCTTACCTGTTCATCATAATCTGCATAGGAAGACCTCTTTTCCGGCAGTTTTAATGTATAGCCATTGATAAGTAGCCGATAACCTTTTTCTGTCTTTCCTGTATACCTTTTCTTATAATAAATCAACGGAAAAACATCCTTATAT
>CAVCBH010000059.1:0-2587 GCA_963600375.1 bacterium
TTATATAATCTGCAAACAATTAACACAATTCGAGAGTTCTAATGCTTTTGACCCCAACATCATAATATATTTCTCCATTGAACAAAACAAATATTTTATAACAATTCCAAACTCGAAAAAAACAGCTCCCAAAGGAAGAAGAAATCCTATATTTGTGGCCTTAGAGCGAGGATTGAATGCGAGCCGTTAAGCGAACATTCAACCCACAGTGATAGAGTCACAAATATAGGATTGCTTCTTCCTTTGGGAGCGTCTATTTATCTGTTAGCCGAAGTTACTATTCCTTCTCCGGAATCTCAATCTCCAGACAAAGTTCCTCCAACTGTTTATCATCAACCGTATTTGGAGCATCTGTAAGCAGACAGGAAGCATCCTTTACCTTAGGAAAGGCAATAACATCTCTGATGGAATCTTCCTTTGTCATAAGCATCACAAGACGGTCAAGACCATAAGCAAGTCCTGCGTGTGGTGGTACACCGTATTTGAACGCCTCTAAGAGGAAGCCAAACTTCTCCTGTGCCTGTTCTTTGGAAATACCAAGGCACTCGAACATCTTCTCCTGGATGTCATTCTGATGGATTCTGACACTACCTCCACCGATTTCTGTACCATTTAAAACGATATCGTATGCTTTTGCACGTACTTTGCCTGGCTCGGAGTCAATCATACCTAAATCTTCTTCCATTGGCATAGTGAATGGATGGTGCATTGCTGTGTAACGGTTCTCTTCTTCAGACCACTCAAGTAATGGGAATTCTGTGATCCATACAAAGCGGTATTCGGATTTGTCAAGAAGGTTCAGTTCTTCTGCAAATTTAAGACGGAGCGCGCCAAGTACATCACAGACAACTTTAAACTTATCTGCTGCAAATACTAATAAGTCTCCTGTCTCTCCACCCATAGCCTGAACGAGAGCCTGCAGTTCCTCTTCAGACATAAATTTGGAGAATGGGCATTTTACAGTTCCATCGGATTTAAGCTGGATGTAAGCTAATCCTTTTGCTCCATAGTCTTTTGCTGTTTTTTCGATATGTTTCATCTTTTTGCTGGAAACATCGCCAAGTCCCTTTGCACAAAGGCCACGAACCATGCCGCCATTTTCAATTGCCCCTGTAAATACACCAAATCCACAGTCTTTTACAAGTTCCGATACATCCTGAATCTTCATATCAAAACGAAGGTCTGGCTTGTCAGATCCATAATAGTCCATCGCATCCTGCCATGTCATACGCTGAATCGGTAAAGATACTTCTTCATTCAGGCATAGCTTAAATAAATAAGCGAGCAGTCTTTCATTAACATCGATAACATCATCTACGTCTACGAAAGATAACTCCATATCAATCTGTGTGAATTCTGGCTGACGGTCTGCACGTAAATCCTCATCACGGAAACATCTTGCAAGCTGGAAGTAACGGTCATAGCCAGAGCACATTAAAAGCTGTTTAAAGAGCTGTGGAGACTGTGGAAGAGCATAAAAGTTTCCTGGATGTACACGGCTTGGTACAAGATAATCTCTTGCTCCTTCTGGTGTACTTCTTGTAAGCATAGGTGTCTCAATCTCTAAAAATCCTTCATTAGCAAGGAACTGTCTTGTAAGAGTTGCCACTTTGCTTCTCATCATAAGGTTCCTCTGAATATTCGGACGTCTTAAATCAAGGAAACGATATTTCAGACGTAATTCATCTTTTACTGTGATATCAGCATCAATTGGGAACGGCGGAGTCTCCGATTCAGATAAAATACGAATGCTGTCTACCTTTACCTCGATATCTCCTGTTTCAAGGTTTTCATTTACTGCTCCACTTCTCTTCTCCACAATTCCTGTTACAGCGATAACGAACTCTGCTCTTAAAGAAGCTGCCTTTTTAAAACCTTCTTCCCCGATTGTCTCCTCATCAAAATATAACTGGATCAAGCCACTTCTGTCACGTAAATCAACAAAAATCAGACTACCCAGATTTCTTCTTTTCTGCACCCATCCCATCAGGGTAACGGTTTCCCCGATATTTTCGTTGGAAACTTCTGTACATCTATGGGATCTTTTCAAGCCTTTCATGGATTCAGCCATTTTGTTTTCCTCCTAAAAAATAGTAAATAATATATTAAGATATCCCCAATCTTGCCAACATATTTTTCATGTCTTTCGACTGAGTTACTTTTTGAAAAGTTAAAAAAACTCTCATATCAAAGTTTTTCACTTCTTCAATCATAATAGATATTGCAGTTTCAATATCGAATGCACTTCTATATGGACGGTTCGCTATCAAGGCACCAAAAGCATCACACACACGAAGTATGCGTGCTCCTACCGGTATCTGATCTCCCTTAAGGTTATTCGGATAACCGCTTCCATCTGCATTTTCATGATGATATAAGACTGCTGACAAAATATCTTCCGGATATCCATGCTCTTTTAATATCGCATAACCCAAAGAAGGATGCAGTCTTACATATCTAAGTTCATCTATGTTTAATTTTGCTTCTTTTTCCTCATATACATACGAACGAAGGCGCAATTTTCCTATATCATGCAACATCCCCGCTATCGCAAGATTATGACACTGTTGCTCGGGAAGTGCCATCT
>CAVCBH010000060.1:0-7712 GCA_963600375.1 bacterium
ATATTGATACGGGAATCGGCTTTTTTGACCATATGTTAAATAGCTTTGCCAAACACGGTTTTTTTGATCTGACCTGTAAAGTAGATGGAGACTTAGAGGTAGACTGTCATCACACGATTGAAGATACCGGAATCGTACTTGGACAGGCAATCCGTGAAGCAGTCGGAGATAAAAAAGGAATTCGCCGCTTCGGAAACTTCCTGCTTCCAATGGATGAGACACTTGTACTTGGTGCAGTAGACTTATCCGGCAGACCATATTGCGTGTGTGATCTGCCATTTACTGTAGAGAGAGTCGGTGGATTTGACACAGAGATGGTACAGGAATTCTTTTATGCCGTTTCATACAGTGCAGCAATGAACCTTCATTTGAAATTAATGCATGGAAACAATAACCATCATATTATGGAAGCTGCATTTAAGGCATTTGCAAAGGCTTTAGATGAAGCCTGCTCTTACGACCCTAGAATTACGGATGTGCTCTCTACAAAAGGAGCTTTATAAATAAAAAAGAAATATTTTTATTAAAAAGTAAAAATTTTTCTAAAGCGTGTTAAAAAATATTTCTGCAGTCTATGCGTTACAAAGTGTAAAGTGTGTCTTACAGAAAGTATTTTTCAAAATACGTTAGAGATTAGTAGTTGCCGATAGTAAATGAAAGGATTTATAAATGAAAAGCACACTTTCTTTTGATGAATTTAAATTAAACAGTGATGGAATGATTCCGGTTATCACACAGGATTATAAGACGAATGAAGTTCTGATGCTTGCCTATATGACAAAGGAATCCTTCGAAAAAACATTAGAGACAGGAAAAATGACCTACTTTAGCCGCAGTCGTCAGGAACTTTGGACAAAGGGAGATACTTCCGGTCACTACCAGTATGTAAAGTCTTTAGATATTGACTGCGATAAAGATACTATTTTAGCAAAAGTTGAGCAGATTGGGGCGGCCTGCCATACAGGAAATCGAACCTGTTTCTTTACACGACTTGCAGAAGAAGAATAAAAAATACAGATAAGGAAAGAATAAAAAGAGTAAAGATAAGAAATAAAAAGAAATGGATATGAATAAATTACAGGAAAAATATCAGAAATTACTAAGCTATTTAAAAGAAATGGATTCCGTAGCGATTGCATTTTCCGGCGGGGTGGATTCGACATTCCTTCTTGCAGCCGCAAAAGAAGCATTAGGGGATAAAGTCATCGCACTTACGGCAAAATCCTGCCTTTTCCCTGAAAGAGAATCCGGAGAAGCGGAAGATTTTTGTAAAAATCTTGGTGTAGAACAGATTGTCCTCGACCTGGGAGATACCGAACTTCCAGCATTTAAACACAATCCACCAAATCGCTGTTATATCTGCAAAAAAGGCTTATTTGAAAAATTTTTAGAAAAAGCAAAAGAATATCAGATAGCGTATATCGCAGAAGGTTCCAACATGGATGATTTAGGAGACTATCGTCCAGGTATGCAGGCAATCACAGAACTTGGCATAAAAAGTCCACTCCGTGTTGCCGAGCTTACCAAAGCAGAAATAAGGGAACTCTCCAGACAAATGGGACTACCAACCTGGAGCAAACCATCCTTTGCCTGTCTTGCCTCCCGCTTCGTATACGGTGAGACCATCACTGCCGAAAAACTTTCCATGGTAGAACGTGCTGAAGATCTTCTCCGTAGCAACGGATTCCTGCAATTCCGCGTCCGCATCCACGGAACCATCGCCAGAATCGAACTCCTGCCAGAAGACATTCCAAAAATGCTGGATGCAGAACTTCGAAAAGAAATCGCAGATAAACTCAAAAGATACGGATTTACCTACGTTTCCCTCGACCTGGAAGGCTACCGAACAGGAAGCATGAACGAGGTACTGGCGTAGGAAATGTATGACTGACAGACGGAAATAGAAGTCTACCACCCTCATCCTCAAGTTCTTTCCTTTACAAGATTCGTCTGTTCATTTCAACGAATTAAATCAGAAAAAGGTTTACAGTTTTTTATGAAATATGGTATACTAACTTCATGTAACCGGAAACCATTTTCAGTATAAAAAGGAGGGCCTTACTATGTCGGCTGTATTAAGTGCATTTGTTCAATATATCATAACGTTTATTTTGCTGGTAGCAGCCGCGGCCGGAGGTATTTTTTGTGGAAAGAAGTTAAGAACGAAGAAGAACATGGAAAGCAACATGGCTGGTACTGGAAATACATCAGGTAAATAATTTATATAGCGATATATTTCAGGGTGCTGACGGAGAACCAATTGTTTTCTGGCAGCACCCTTTCATGTCGGTATACCGGCATTAATATATGAGATACTACAGGAGGACAGAATTTTGAAAAAGTATGGAGTAAATGAACTTCGAAAAATGTATCTGGAGTTTTTTGAGAGCAAGGGACATCTTGCAATGAAGAGTTTCTCACTGGTTCCACATAACGACAACAGTTTATTGCTGATCAACGCAGGTATGGCACCACTGAAACCTTATTTTACAGGACAGGAGATTCCACCAAGAAAGAGAGTAACAACCTGCCAGAAGTGTATTCGTACAGGTGATATCGAAAACGTTGGTAAGACAGACCGTCACGGTACATTCTTTGAGATGCTTGGTAACTTCTCCTTTGGAGATTATTTTAAACATGAGGCAATCGCATGGTCATGGGAGTTCCTTACAGAAGTTGTAGGACTTGATCCAGACAGATTATACCCATCTGTATACTTAGAAGATGATGAGGCATTTGCCATTTGGAGAGATGAGATTGGAATCATTCCAGAACGCATTTTCAAGTTTGGAAAAGAAGATAACTTCTGGGAGCATGGTGCTGGTCCTTGCGGTCCTTGTTCCGAGATTTATTATGACCGTGGAGAAAAATACGGCTGTGGTAAACCAGACTGTACAGTAGGTTGTGACTGCGACCGCTACATGGAAGTATGGAACAATGTATTTACTCAGTTTGAGAATGACGGACATAATAACTACACAACATTAAAACAGAAAAATATTGATACAGGTATGGGATTAGAGCGTCTTGCCGTTATCGTTCAGGACGTAGGATCTATCTTTGATGTAGATACAATCCGTTCTCTTCGTGATAAGATCTGTGAAGTAGCAAAGAAAAACTACAAAGAAAATGAGCAGGATGATATTTCTATCCGTCTGATCACAGACCATATCCGTTCCGCTACATTTATGATTTCCGATGGTATCATGCCAAGTAATGAAGGCCGTGGATACGTTCTTCGTCGTATTATCAGAAGAGCAGCCCGTCACGGACGTTTACTCGGAATCGAAGGCAAGTTCTTAGCAGAGCTTAGCAAGACCGTTATCGAGGGTTCTAAAGATGGTTATCCAGAATTAGAAGAAAAGAAAGATTTCATTTATAATGTTATCATCCAGGAAGAGGGTAAGTTCAATAAGACAATTGATCAGGGACTTGCTATCCTTGCTGATTTAGAAGAATCCATGAAGGAAAAAGGCGTAAAAGAACTTGATGGTCAGGATGCTTTCAAACTTTACGATACTTACGGATTCCCATTAGACCTTACAAAAGAAATTCTTGAAGAAAAAGGATACACTGTAAATGAAGAAGCGTTCCAGGCTTGCATGAACGAACAGAAAGAAAAGGCAAGAAGTGCAAGAAAGACAACAAACTACATGGGTGCTGACGTTACAGTTTATGAATCCATCGACCCATCTGTAACAAGTACTTTCGTTGGATATGAGACACAGGAATGCGATTCTAAGATTACTGTTATGACAACAGATACAGAGCTTACAGAAGCATTAACGGATGGTCAGGCTGGAACAATCTTCGTAGACGAGACACCATTTTATGCGACAGGTGGTGGACAGCACGCAGACAGCGGTGTTATCACATGTAAAGATGGTGAATTTGTTGTGGAAGACGTTGTAAAGATGCTCGGTGGAAAGATTGGCCATATCGGACATGTAACAAAGGGAATGTTCAAAGTTGGAGATACGGTAACATTATCTGTAAATAAAGCACAGAGAGCAGATACAGCAAAAGGCCACAGTGCAACACATCTTCTTCAGAAATCTTTACGTACCGTTCTTGGAAATCATGTAGAGCAGTCCGGTTCTTATGTAGATAAAGACAGACTTCGTTTTGACTTCTCTCATTTCCAGGCATTAACTGCAGAAGAACTTGCAGAAGTTGAAAAGATGGTAAATGAAAAAATCGCAGAAGATCTTCCTGTAACTACAGAGATCATGAGCGTTGATGAAGCGAAAAAGACTGGTGCGATGGCATTATTCGGAGAGAAATATGGTGACAAAGTACGAGTTGTTACTATGGGAGACTTCTCCAAAGAGTTCTGTGCAGGTACTCATGTACCACATACAGGCGTAATCAAAGCATTTAAGATTATTTCTGAGACAGGTGTTGCAGCAGGCGTAAGACGTATCGAAGCATTAACTGGCGACGGTGTAATGAAATACTATCTTGACGAGGAAAAAACTCTTCACGAAGCAGCAAAAGCAGCAAAGGCAGAGCCTCACAAGTTAGCAGAAAAGATTCAGTCCATGCTTGACGAAATCAAGGCACTTTCTGCAGAAAATGAAAAATTAAAAGACCAGATTGCCAAGAGCGAAGTTGCTGACGTAATGGATCAGGTAGTAGAAGCAGGTGACTACAAAGTACTTCCAGTATCCGTAAAAGACGTTGACATGAACGCACTTCGTACTTTAGGAGATGATCTCAAAGGTAAGATTGGCAGCGGTGTGGTTATCCTTGCTTCCGATATGGGTGGAAAGGTTAACTTAATCATAACTGCAACAGACGATGCGGTAAAAGCAGGCGCACATGCAGGAAAGATTATTAAAGAAGCAGCAGCCTTAGTCGGTGGCGGCGGCGGTGGACGACCAAATATGGCTCAGGCTGGTGGAAAGAATCCTGCGGGAATTGAAGCTGCTTTGGCAAAAGCTGTAGAAATCGCAAAAGAACAATTATAAATTCTGGTTTGCCGCAGGCAAAGTAGACGCTCACAAAGAGAGAAGCCAACCTATATCTGTGACTCTATCACTGCGGGTTGAATGTTCGCTAACGGCTCACATTCAATCCTCGCTCTAAGGCCACAGATATAGGTTGGCTTCTCTCTTTGCGAGCTGTCTTTGGCTGTAGAAGTAAAAACAGAATTCATGTTGGAGAATTTGAGGATTTACTAGAAAGCTGTGGCTGTTTAGGAGATGAGATATTAAATCAATTTCTGTGTCAGCTCCATGGAATCTAATTTCCTGGATATTCAATCTTTCCTGTTCTCTTCCCCAAAGCTCCCAACTATAAATTCTGACTTTGCATGGACAGCCAAAAAACAGCTCACAAAGAGAGAGCATACCTTATATCTGTGGCCTTAGAACGAGGATTGAATGCGAGCGGGCAAGCGAACATTCAACCCGCAAGTGATAGAGTCACAGATATAAGGTATGCTCTCTCTTTGTGAGCGTCTTCTTGCCTGCGGCAAATCAGAATTTCAATAGGAGGATATTATGATTCGACCAATTATGAGAGATGTTTTGTTTCTTAAAAAGAAAGCAGTTCCTGCGACAAAAGATGATATGCAGGTGGTGCAGGATTTACTTGATACATTAAAAGCCAATGAAGCTGGTTGTGTTGGAATGGCAGCAAATATGATTGGGGTAAACAAAAGAATTATTGCGGTGAATATGGGATTTGCGAATATTGCGATGTTAAATCCGGTGATTGTAAGTAAAAAAGAACCATACGAAGCGGAAGAAGGCTGTTTATCTTTAAAAGGAGTTAGAAAAACGACTCGATATCAGGAGATAGAAGTGGAGTATGAAGATATTCACTTTAAAAAACAGCATCAGAAATATAAAGGCTGGGTGGCGCAGATTATACAGCATGAGGTGGATCACTGCGAAGGGATAATTATCTGATTTGTAAAGCAAAACAGACGTTCCGAAAGAGAGCAAATACCCTATATTTGTGACTCTATCACTTGCGGGTTGAATGTTCGCTGAAGCGCTCGCATTCAATCCTCGTTCTAAGGCCACAAATATAGGGTATTTGCTCTCTTTCGGGACTGTCTTTGGTTGTTGAAGTGAAATCAGAATCTGTGCTTCGTCAATTTTGTTAACTTACCTATGGTAAATCATAAGATAAAATATTAAGAGAGCAGCTTTTTTTCCACTTTCGTATATTCTTCTTCCGTGTATCCTTGTTCCAATATTTTTTCTTTTGGTATTCCAAAAGAAATTAATGCAGCAATTGCGTGTTCCCGTTCCCTTTGGGTATTTTTTCGTTCCTTTTCCGTATTTCTGCGTTCTTGTTCTACTCCCTTATCCCAGGCATCTTCTAACATTCTCTGCAATATTGCACGTCCAATACCTTCTCCCATTATGTCCCCTTTTCTTTTGATTCTTTGGTGATTTTTACTTCGCCTTTGTTTTTATGTTGGTTTACTTTACAAATTAAAACTATGATTCCGATACCCAATTCTGAACAGTTTCTATAGATAGGTTTACTGCTTTTGCGATTTGTTTCACAGACATTCCCATTTCGAGGAGGGCAAGAGTAGTTTCTCTGGCTTTTTTCAATTCTCCAGACTGCTCCCCTCGGAGAAATCCGGATTGTTCGCCCTCATTATAAATTTCTTCTAATTCCTGACACATTGTTTTCACTCCTTCCTCTGTTTCCTTTAGTTGATGTACTCTGGCAGACAGGATAGTACTATACATCTTATCCGCTTCTTTGCAATGTAGGTCATGCATTAGTCGGCCTAATTCAGTATCATCCTGTTTCTTAGAATTTACATATAAAATATGCTGTCCATCTTCAAATATTTCTCCGGTTTCGTTGCTTCGTCTTCTTATGTGGTTGATTGGCAGGTTATATCCGAGAATATCATTTTTGGTAATAAAAATGACATAGGTTTCTGGCAAGCTATCGAATGGTTCGCCTGGATTAAGAAGATTCATATCTAATAGACCGCTGTGATATCTGGCTCTTTTTGGAGAAGCACCATCGTTTTCACCTTGAATCTCCACATTAAAATGATTATTCTCAGCGTCTCTTGCTACACAGTCTAAGACAGCGGAACGTCCCTGAAGATTTTTATAATCTTTTTGTAAGGTCTGGTCGATTACTTTTAGTTCTTTCATATTCATGATGACTTGCAGAATATATTCTGTACATGCCGTTTCTTTTAATACATTTCGCATGAAGATGTCATTCATTATCGTAAAGTGTTTTATCTTTTCTTTATATCTTTCGTAGCGTTCTTCTAAGGTTTCTTGTTGTAAGATCGTGGGATTCTTCATTTACGCTACCTCCGTTATGATATGTCAATGGTTACTATATGACTATTATATACATAATTTGACAGAAAAGTCAATGAATATTTGAAATGAAATTCTGGGTTGACGTAGGAAGGGAGACGCACCCAAAGAGAGAAGACACCTTATATTTGTGACTCTATCACTTGCGGGTTGAATGTTCGCCTCCGCGCTCGCATTCAATCCTCGTTCTAAGGCCACAAATATAAGGTGTCTTCTCTCTTTGGGAGCTGTTTTTTGACTGCTGGAGATCAATCCTTCCAACCTTCTATTCTAAATCTTTTCAATGATTTGTAGAGCTACCAGAACACAGAACCCTGGCATTGGGAATATATATAAATTGTGACTTGGAGCAAGCTTTTAATGCGGTCTAGCATTAAAAGCGCAGGGATACGGAAC
>CAVCBH010000061.1:0-4572 GCA_963600375.1 bacterium
CCGTAAATTGAGGTGTGCAGATTGCAGGAATGATTTTTCAGACACGCTCTAGTGCTTGGTATCCTGGAAACATCTGTTTTGCAAGCTTCATACTGATAGCCTGTGCTCTTTCTCCGGTAAGACCATTTTCCGTAACATCGGCAGGATCGTAGCTGATGATGTAGTGATGACTTTTGATATCAGAGCGTTTTTGATTTTTATGAAAATACACATTTGTCAGCTCACATTCTTTATCAAAAGACATCGGATCACAGTTCAGTCCATCCATATAAAATTCTTTTCGAAGGATGCTCCGGCCAGATTCATCGACAATCTTTTTCCCGGTTTTTTCATCGTGTTCAAACAGAAGATAGTTGATGGCATCTGAGTAATTTGCATTTCTGCTTTTAATATGTTTTACGATTGCCATTCTTACCACCTGCCAGTTTCAGCACTTCTTTTCTTAGCTGGAATAAATCAGCAATGCACTGATGGATTTCATTTTCTACAGCAAGAGACCGGGAGCCGCCAGTGTTAAAATATCTGGCAATCTGATTGAGATTCGATCCAATCTTTCCATATTCGCTGACCAGTTTTTTGAGATCATTCATGTCTGCAACGACTTCCACCTGATGATAGATTTGCTTTTCTAAAAGAAGCTTCCTTACATATTCCGAGCGACTGATTGAAAAACATGAAGCTCCCTGATCTAATAAATTTAGTTCGACATCTGTAAGACGTACTCCTATAAAATGTCTGTGATTTAATTCTTTATCTTTGTTTTCTGTTCTCATACTCCTCCTTCCGCTGAGAGTATTTCTCCCTCCGGGAGTCCACTTATTTCAATATCGGCTGTCCCTTCCGATATTAGAAATAGTGCTGTGAACGCCTTCGGGCGGAACCACCAGACAAATGAAACGTCTGGTATTGAAAGGGTATGGGGAGATCCCCATCAAGATAAAACCCATAGAGCAACAGGATGCCAAACGGCAATACTGTTAAACATGGGTGGATCTTGCTCTGTGTCTACGAACCCTCTCACATATACAAAAGATGGAGGGGGAAAATACAGGGTGTGAGTGAAAAATAATCTGAAAAATAATTACAGATAAATGTAATATGGCAAAAGTTAGCAAAGCAGCGGCATATCCATACGGAGAAGTAGGACGATTGCATTGACCTAGATTTCTTTTAGAACTTGGTACAAAAAGTATCGAGAAATTGTATGAAGTTATTTGAGGTGATGTGCATGAATACGGTTATGAATTATGAATCAATATTTGGACGATATGGCGGAATAATGTGTACTTGCGAAACTACAAAGAAAGGTATATCTTTGTGAACTTCCACTGCTTTTTACAACTAAATAAAGAAAAGCGCGGATTTACAAGCATTTTGGAAGATTTAAAGAGATTTTCCCAATGCGTATTTACGACTATTAGTTCACCTACATTTTTGTAAAAAATCCAGTATTTATGCAGGGTGAGCAAATTTAGTCGTAAATTTACTGGAAGTTCACATATCTTATCAGATGCTTCAAAATCTAATAGAACAAGAAAGAGTAGCTTTTTTGAAAAATAAAAACGAATTTTCCGTTGATAAAAAATAAAAATATGGATATAATAGCAGTAAAAGAAAATTAACTACGTGAAATCTGTTTTTAATTTGGAGGCGCTATATGAAGTTATTGAGAGTTACTGTACAAGGCTTGCCATTATTTAAAGAAAAACTGGATTTACCTTTTTATGCACAGCAAAGAGTTGCAGAAGAAGATAAAATAAATTTGTATTCCTTGTTTTCAAATATATATTTAAATCCGGCTAACGCATTTATAGGAATTAATGCCTCTGGAAAGACATCAGTGTTAAAGGTTCTTCTTCTGGCATTGGGAATTATAAATAACGAACCAATCAATCATATCAATACGAAGGAAATATTGGGAAATACAGAGAAAGCTGTTTTGAATGTATATTTTTATTCAGAGACTACCAAAGAAATATGCAGACTGGAAACAGTTATCACATCTAAAAATACGAAAGTAGAAGGAACAGTGTATCGCATTGATTCAGAATCACTATGGTCAAAGAAGGTTGAAGAAGTAACAACTCGTAAAGCTATGCTGGATTTTGATGGGAGAGAACCAATCATTGTTCGGGATGAACAGGAAAGTTTTTTATCTGATGATGTAAGTATTATGATTGCTTACAATAAGAAAACTGGTGAGCATATCAAAGCAGTCAGTATGTTGCTCTTTACCAATATTAATGTGTTACCATTTTCTGAAGGAATTCCGGCTGAGGTAATTTCTTATCTGGATCCAACAATTGAAAATTTGTTTTTTGAAGAAAAAAATGAGAAACCAATTATTCATTTAAAATTTAAAGGCAAAGAAGAGATTGTATTGAACAATGCAATAGAATTAAATAATTATCTTTCGTCAGGAACTGTAAAAGGAATGATTACGTTTACATTGGCGCAGGAAGTTCTGAGAGATGGAGGATGTCTGATTGTAGATGAGATAGAAAATCATTTTAACAAAGAAATAGTAAGTACTTTGATCCGTTTCTTTATGGACGGGAAATTAAATAAAAATGGTGGAATGCTAATTTTTTCTACTCATTATCCGGAACTTTTAGATGAATATGATCGTAACGACAGTATTTTTATTATCAGAAATAGAGATGGAATTACAGCGGAAAATCTTTCCCATATTTTAGGAAGAAATGATATCAAGAAAAGTGATGCTTATCAGAGTGGATTTCTTGAAGGGACGACACCTACTTACGAAGCTTATATGCAGTTGAAGAAAAGCATAGCTGCATCTCTGAAATAGGAGGCGCATTATGAAATTGGCAAAATATAAAGCATGTATATGTGAAGGTGTGGCAGAAAATGCTATTATGGATATTCTTCTGGATGAAGATTTACTCGTGTTTTCGAGAGAAGAGATGTTAGAGGAGTCGGTAATTCGATGCAGGGATGGTAAGAAATTTGAACAGAAGTATTTGAGAAAAGGATTTGCGGAGAAGATATCAGTAATCAGAATACTGGATTCAAGAAGAGAAAATTTTAAAATTGGTAAAGCATACGAACATAAAATAGATGTCATCAATGTGATTACTGCACCGGAAATTGAAATGTTGATTATCTTTGCCGAAAATCAGTATAAAGAATTTAAAAAGTCAGGGAAAAAACCAAGTGATTTTTGCAAGGAAAATCTTAAAATGCCCGATGTAAAGTCTTATGATTATGTGTTGGATTACTTTTCTGATTCCAGAATTCTTGTAGCGGCAATAAAAGAGTATCATAGAACAGCTAAGATTCCGAAAGGGGAATATACTCTGCTTGATTTGTTAAAATAAAAAATTGCATATCAGAGGCTGTATTTTTACCCTTCTTCTTTTGTATATATGAAAGATAATTTTTTATGTACAAGAGAAGGAGGATTTTTTATGCCTAAAGTAAGAAAAGAAATTCCAGAACTGGAGAAACTGGTGCAGACCGGAAGGAAGAAATTTGTCCGGTATGAGGAAGGCACGAAACTATATTCCATGGGAGTTCATACGTTTCAGGAATTAGCGAAAGACGCAAAGGCCGTCTACCATGTGAAGCGGATCGTTCTGATCAATACGGAACTGATTGACGAGTATCTTGAGAACTTTCGAGATGAATTGTAAAGACAATCTATGAAATACGTTGAGGAGCAGAAAGTTGCTGACTTATCGATAGATAAATTGTATAATAGAAGAGCAAGGAATGAATTACAAAAAGCAGGTGCTTAAGAAGGACTTGCAGCTATTATGCAGGCAGGATAAGTACAATTCAGATGCTCCTCATATTATTTGTGAGGTGAAAGAATGGCAAATTCAAGAAAAGACAGCCGGGGCTATGTGTTGCGGACCGGCGAGAGTGAAAGAAAGGATGGCCGTTATTCCTATTCTTATACAGATCTGGAAAGAAACAGACGGACCGTCTACGCAAAAACATTAGTTGAACTGAGAAAAATAGAAAGAAAGATTATCCGTGACAAGGAAGACGGACTGGATCCACAGCTGGCAGATCGGATGACACTGAATCAGTTATATGACAAATATATTGAGCAGAAGTATGATTTAAAACAGTCTACCAGGGTAAATTATCTGTATATGTACAATCGTTTTGTCAGACCGACATTTGGGAAAAGATTTATCGGAAAGATCAAGTATTCTGATGTGAAAAAATTCTATTACCAGATGATTCTGAATAATGAAATGAAAGCAAAAACTCTGGATGGTATTCATACGCAGCTTCATCCGGCATTCCAGATGGCTGTAAGAGATGGACTGATCCGGCAGAATCCGACAGAAGGTGTGATGAGGGAAATAAAGAAAAGTCATATCTGGGAACATGATCCAAGACATGCCCTTACGATTCCCCAGCAGAAAGCCTTTATGGATTATCTGAAAGCGCATCGAGAATATCAGGGATGGGTTCCGATTATTACAGTCCTTTTGGGAACTGGAATGAGAATTGGAGAATGCATCGGACTTCGATGGGATGACGTGGATTTCGAAAAGCGGATTATCAGTGTGAACCATACATTGGTATACCGGC
>CAVCBH010000062.1:0-3178 GCA_963600375.1 bacterium
CGTATGTATAGGACTTTGATGAAATCGATAGACTTGGTGTGACGGCGGAATCGTAGACTAGCACGATACGATAAATTCCCAGGGAAGACATCTGGAATGTCACTTTGTTACCACGCTGTTCAAAGTTGAGTTTATGGAGTAACTGTCCATTGTTGTCCGCTTCATATACAGCATTCACCTTTCGACTATAAGCCGATTCTGTGATTTCGTAATTCCCCGTTGCTAACTTACAAATTTCACCACGATGCGGATTAACGGGTGTGATGTCCAGCACCTGATAATCTTTGTCCGAAAAATTATCGAAGGCCATGTCCACGGTACGATCCATCAAAATAATATCCTTGAAGTTCATTCCTTTTGCAGTCGTTCGTCCAGAAATGCTCGTAATCGTTGTATCGTTCTTGTGTGCTTCACCTTTATCGACAAGCACAATTGGGTTCGACTCATCCTCAACGCTTATCGTATCACCATTTCGTACTTCGTAGCGAAGGCCAACGCGATGGCAAGAACTGTGATCATAGAAGTACCTTCCAGCGTCATATTCACTCTTATCTTTACCAGCAATTGGAAATGGATCGATTTTGTACCTCGAATCGGTGGTTGAAACCATGTAATTTACATCTTCCAGCAAGGTTGGTTGTACGCGTCCGCAATCATCGGTCTTGGCAGTCACCGTCTCGCGATCGCTTGTAAAAACAATCTCAACTCCTGATTCTACGGGTTTTCCATCGTAGCAGACGTAAATATTTCCAGCTTTATCGACATTTTGTTCGCTGATATATTTGTAATTTTGGCTCGCATCAATTCGGCTGGTATCCTCGGTACCGTTCGAGTTAAAGACTTTCAAGCTTGTAATCTCATCATAGCAGCGAATCCGCTCCGCCTCCGTTGGCGTATATTTATCGCCCTTATCTTTTTTTAACTGCGCCAGATTTTTCTCATAGCTCTTAATATTATATAGCTTGCCATCATGTACCCACACATACAAATTATTCATGCGCCGCACATCATTATTGAGCACCATGAAAATATAATTGAAATCCTCTGTCAATTCGAACGTTGGAAGCTCTCCATTTACGGTAGTTAGTTCACGTTCCACTTTCTGAAGCGTGCTATTGTAGATGGTAAAAGTAATTTCATCGGATACAAGACTCGAGCTCTTCTCTCCATCTTTTACATCAAGTGGTCCAATTGTCACCATCTGCGTCGAATAGATATCTTTCATCTGATAAGCTGGAATCTCGTGATATTTCGGTATAGATGTCGTACCATAAGCGAATGCAGTTCCGTTCGGAAATCCATTTATCACTGGAATCCCAATAAGTAAAAGCATCACTGCTAGAATCAATCTTTTAAATTTTGACATGAATTATCAACCCTTTCTCTAAACATAAATACTATAACATGATAATCTATTCGCAAATAGAATACCAATTGCAAGTTGAGCATTACAGATTCTCGGATATTATTTTTTCAAATAATTTTCCAGGAACACAGCAATCCTCATGCTATAATAAGAATGCTGAATAAAATAATATAGAAGGATAAATATGAAAGAAATTGAACTTGGGAACACCGGAATTTTAATATCTCCTGTTGGCATGGGTACACTGACAATGGGATTCTCACAGAAAAATCTTCCCATTGAAGACGGCGCTGAAGTAATTATTCACGCAGTCAAATCCGGTATTCGTTTCTTAGATACCGCTCAATATTACGACACATATCGCTATATGCGTCCTGCATTAGATTATTTGCGAGAACATCAAATAATGCTTCCAATCATATGCAGCAAGACATTAGAAACTACATATGATGAAACCATCAATGCCGTAAAAGAATGTCTCACAGAATTAAAGCTTGATGTAGTGGATGTTTTTCTACTACATGAAGTTCGTGGAATCGATGACTTTACAAATAGAAAAGACGCTTGGCGTGCTTTGCAGGAATGTAAACAAAACGGACTCGTTCGTGCCATTGGCATCTCAACGCATCACGTTGATGCTTGTAAAGAAATGGCATCGCACAAAGAATGCGATGTCGTATTTCCGCTCATTAACCGCGCGGGACTGGGAATTCGAAATGGCGCTGCACCTGGAACTCGTCTTGAAATGGAAGATGCGATTCGTTCTTGTGCGGATGCTGGAATCGGTGTATTCACAATGAAGGCATTTGGCGGTGGAAATCTTATTGAGGATTACCGCGATTGCCTCGATTACGCTTCCAATCTCTACGGCAATTCTTCTGTCATGATTGGAATGGCAAACAAAGATCAAGTTGACCGTGCTGTAGAATATTTTGAAAATAAACTTTCCTCTGATTACGTTCCAGATATTTCTGGAAAACGACTTATGGTTGATCAATCAGATTGTGAGGGGTGCGGTACTTGTAAAAGCAGATGTGTCAGCCATGCGATTTTCTGGAATGAAAACGGCTTAGCCGAAATCGATTCGTCAAAATGTGTCCGCTGTGGTTACTGTGCTCCAGTCTGTCCGGTACGGGCGATTATCTTCTTGTAATACAAATATCTTCTCTGATGAACGGCATCCGATGATATTAAGAAATAAAAACAGAGCCAAGCGATTTCCACTTCATCGCTTGGCTTCTTAATTAATCTTACTCATTTTTGGTTCCTTCTCTTCTATCCGTCTGGCGACTTCTATCTTTAACCCTAGTTCTTCTTGACTTAATCAGCCCTGATTTATAGATTATCACTAACGGATTCTGCGCTCTTCCTGACCCATTGGACTATCCTCCTCTTCTGCTAACGCAATTGGTTATATTTTCAGATTAACCGATCTGTTAAAAGTTTCTTTTGGTCCATCCTCCAGTTTCTGCTTATCGCTATTGGCTATGTTTCAGATTAACCGATCTGCTAAATACTTCCTTTGGTCTGCCCTCCTGTTTCTGCATTTCTGCGACTGACGTTTTATAGATTCGTCTTATCTGATAATATTACCCATTGGACTATCCTCCATTTCTGAAGTTTTCTAAGATATATCCTACTATATCTAACCTAAGCTTTTTGAAGCTATTGGGTATCCCTTCTTCGGATTCCTTTTTCATTTCCTCTCTTTATCTTAACTAAATAATATATTAAAAAAAAATAAAGAACAGTCTTAAATTTAAATTTTTCTGGTGGTATAATTATATTGTTGCGGGGCATCCGGAAGGATGC
>CAVCBH010000063.1:0-6323 GCA_963600375.1 bacterium
TCCTATCAGGCAGAATGGAACGTTTAGCGCAACGGAACAAAATCAAGCTTAGAATCCCCTTTCTTTTTTCGGTCGCCTGTAGTAATCCGGCTACAGAGCCTTTTGTGGCGGCGTCAGCTTTACCATTGCCTGCGGCAAATCAGTATTCATTCAACGGTACATCTTCATCAAAGGGTTCAATTTCCCTGATTTCAACATAATACCCATACTGTGCATTCACCGGAATATACACTCTCTCTCCTTTTTTATGTCCAAGGAGTGCCTTGCCTAACGGAGATTCGATGCTGACACGGTTTTGCATAGTGTCTACGAGCACGGTAGTTACGAAGGAGAATGTATCGGTTTCGTCATCTTCTTCAAAGTAGAGGGTTACGGTTTTGTTTAATCCTACCTGGTCGGCATCGGAGTGGTCTTCTACGATTTCACAGGTTCGAATCATTCTTTCGAGATAGCGGATGCGGCTTTCGTTTCTGTTTTTTTCTTTTTTGGCAGCGTGGTATTCGAAGTTTTCGCTTAAGTCGCCGTGTGCTCTGGCTTCTTTTACGTGTTCGAGCAGTTCTGGTCTTACTTCGACTTTACGGTGTTCGATTTCTGCTTTCATTTTGTCTACATCTTGCCGGGTTAATTTATGTTTCATGATAATTCCCCTTTCTGATATATTTTCGTATTATGTTTTTTATTTTTTGCATTACCATCAATTATATCTATTCTGTTACCTAGATACAATCGATTCTATTACAAAAAGTACTCTTTAAAAATATAAATCATTATGATTATATCCTTCTCTCTGTTTTATCTACTTGGTTAAAGATAAATTAATATGATTTCAATTCCTTCCACAACCGGTTATAATACTGATCGGTCTTTTCTCCAAGGTATTTGTATACTTCGCATTTATCTAATGTGGCTTCTTCTGGGAAGATGGTGTAATCTTCTTTAGTTTCGTCGTCTAATGCATCATATACGGCTTTGTTTGGTGTTCCGTAGTAAATGTAATCAAAATTTTTCTGGGCAATATCTTCACGGTTCATGTAGTCGATGAATTTCTCGGCAGCTTCTTTATGCTGGGCTGTTTTTGGAATTAAAAAACAGTCGAACCAGACATTGGAGCCTTCTTTTGGCACGACGTAGTCCAGGTCGTGATTTTCTTCCATGGCAACGGTGGCATCGCCGGAATAGATGACAGCCATCGATGCATCGCCGGAAATCATGGCATCTCTTGCCTCGTCAACGAGATAGGCTTCTACAATTGGTTTTTGTTTTATCAAAAGACTCTGTGCCTGCTGCAATTCATTTTTCTTTGTCGTATTTAAGGAAAGGTCTTTCCATTTGAGTGGAACCATAAAGGCATCTCGCATACTGTTTTGCATAACGATCTGATCGCTGTACTTTTTATTCCACAAAATGCTCCAGCTATCCACCTTTTCTTTTACTACTTTTTTATTGTAGATGATTCCAACGGTTCCCCAGAGATAAGGAACTGCATATTCATTGGTTGGGTCAAATGCCTTGCAGAAGTCAAGATATTTTTGATCGATATTTTTATAATATTCCATAGAGGATGTATCAATTTTCTGCGCCTCGCCCTCCTGCATCATTTTTTCTACCATGTAGTCAGATGTACAAATGACATCGTAATTAATGACACCAGATTTATATTTTGTATACATATCTTCCGGGGTGACATATTCTTCGTATTTTACTTTGATTCCTGTTTCTTTCTCAAAAGTTTTTATCACACTTACATCAATGTAATCTCCATAGTTAAATACTGTGACCGTATTTTCATCATCGCTCTTTTTGCCAGAAGAAAAACAGCCGGTGAAGGCAATGGTTGCGATAATCAGGAATACTACAAGGGCAAAAATACCTGCCATCAGCTTGCCTTTTCCCTGCAGATAATATTTTTCCAGTAAATTCATCGTTCTTCCTCCCTGTCTGCTTTTTTCTGTTTTGTTGCGGACATGTGGTTAATGAGTCCGAGTAAAATAAGAATCGTTAAGAATAAGAGGGTGGAAAGTGCGTACATCTGTGGGTTGATTCCTCTCCTGAGCTGCTGATAAAGCATTGTGGAAATGGTATTAATTCCTGCTCCTTTTGTGAAGTACGTTACAACAAAGTCATCCATTGATACGGTGAATGCGAAGAAAAATCCAGAAATAATTCCCGGGATAATTTCCGGCAGGACAACTTTGACGAAGGCGTATACAGCAGAAGCACCTAAATCCTGTGCCGCCTCGTATACATTTTTATCAAGCTGCTGAAATCTCGGCATGACATTCAAAATGATGTAGGGCAGTCCCAAAGTTACATGGGCTATCAACATTGAGGTAAATCCCAGTGACATAAAATGCACAAATAAAAGCATGATAGCTACACCAGTTACGATATCGGCATTTAACAAGGGGATATTGGAAAGTCCTTCCATCACTTTCTGGATGCTGATCTGCATCGCTGTCATTCCGATACAGGCAAGGGTTCCTATCAATGTAGCAATTAAGGCTGCCGATGTTGTAAGCAGGAGGGATGTTCTTACAGCAGATAAAACTTCCTCGTTCTGAAATAAATCGGTGTACCAGTGCAAGGTGAAGCCGCCCCATACCGTTCTTGATTTGGAATCATTAAAAGAGCAGACAAACAGCACGAGCAGTGGCGCATACAGAAGAAAGCCGATAAATGCCACGTAGAATTTTTCTATAAAACTTTTTGCTTTTACCATAGCATATTGTCTCCTTCCTCTGATGCATTGCGGTTCATAATTGCCATACTGATAAAAATAAATATCATAAGCACGATAGAAAGCCCGGAACCTAAATTCCAGTTATTTGCCACGTTAAATTCCTGATCGATGACATTTCCAAATAAGAGTACCTTGGAGCCGCCTAAAATGTCGGCCACAACGAACTCGGAAATGCTCGGGATAAATACCATGATAATTCCGCTGATGACTCCTGGCAGAGACAATGGAATAATAATCTTCTGAAAAGTCACTCTGGCACTTGCACCCAAATCATGCGCTGCCTCGATAACGTCTTTGTCAATTTTGCAGAGGGCATTGTAAATCGGCAAAATCATAAATGGGATGTAATCGTAAACCATTCCGACCAGTACTGCTCCCTTTGTATACATCAATTTCTGCAAAGGCAGTCCCAAAAATCCAAGAATCGCATTTAAGATTCCTGTTTTTGATAAAATAACCTGCAATGCCAGCACGCGAAGCAGAAAGTTAATCCACATCGGCAAAATAAACAACATAATGACGATGCCAGAACCCCGATGCTTTCCTTTGCTTAAAATGTATGCTAACGGGTAGGAAATAACGAGACAGATAATCGTACTCGCCAACGCAATCCATACCGAATTCCAGAATGCTTTATAGTGAACAGGATCAGCCATGGCCGTAATATTTGAAAGTGTAAAACTTCCGTCACTTCCTGTACAGCCATAATACAGCACCATAAATAATGGTAAGATAATAAATGCCGCTCCCCATACAATATAAGGAATCGTAAGAACTTTTCTACTCATCTATCGCCACCGCCTTTTCATCTTCGGATTCTGGTTTATGCATAATCTGAATATTAAATGGGATGACGGAAATACTTACTTTAGAACCTACCGGATAACAGTTTGTGCTGTGAACAAGCCACTCATATCCATTCGCCTCTACTTCCATCTCATAATGCACGCCCTTGAAAATAAGGGAAGTAACTATACCATCAAGGATTCCCTGTCCTTCCTCATCAAGAACTACATCCTCCGGGCGAATCACTACGTCAACTGGGCGATTCTTTCCAAAGCCTTCATCCACACATTCAAACTTTGTTCCAAGAATCTCCACCAAACGATCTTCTAACATAACACCGTCAATAATATTACTGTCACCTATAAAGTCGGCCACAAATGCATTTTCCGGCTCATTATAAATGTCTTCCGGCGTTCCCATCTGCTGAATGTAGCCTTTATTCATAACGATAATCTTATCGGACATCGTAAGCGCTTCTTCCTGGTCGTGTGTGATATAAATAAAGGTAATCCCCAGTTCTTCCTTTAATCGCATCAGCTCATACTGCATATCCTGACGAAGCTTTAAGTCAAGCGCACCGAGCGGCTCATCTAATAAAAGGACTTTGGGTTCATTTACAATCGCCCTTGCAATCGCGATCCGCTGCTGCTGTCCTCCACTTAAAGAAGTCGGCTTTCTCTTCTCAAAACCTTCCAGATTCACAAGCTTTAGCGCATATTTAATCTTATCCTTAATGTAGGATTCAGATTTATTTTTAATCTTTAACCCAAATGCAATATTTTCCTCAATCGTCATATGCCCAAACAGCGCATACTTCTGGAAAACCGTGTTCAGATTTCGCTTATTTGCCGGAACATTTGTAATATCTGCCCCATCAAAAAAGACCTTTCCACTATCTGGTTTCTCAAAACCACCAATAATGCGAAGCGTTGTTGTCTTTCCACAGCCGGACGGACCAAGCAATGTCAAAAACTCATTCTCCTTTACCTCTAAACACAGCTCATCTAATACCTTGGTTGAACCAAAAGACTTTGAAATATTCACCAATTCAACTAACTTATTCTTCATTCCCATTTCCTCAATAAATCTTATAAAATCTTTGTCTAAAAACTTGGTGGCGAAGTCACCCAGATTAATTCTGTCCGCTCAATACCTTTTAAATAATGTGTCTTATCTGCCTTGTAGTAAAAAGCATCTCCTTTTTTCGCAATACAGATTCTCTTTCCAAGATGTATTTCTACTTTACCCTTTAGGACATAGCCAAATTCCTCTCCCTCATGTGGGTTATCGGGGCAGGTCTCTCCCCCTTTTTCCAAAATCAAATGAATCGGCTCCATGCAGTTCTTCTGTGCATTTGGAATAATCCACTTAATCTGATTTCTGTACTCTTCATCTTTTTTTACAAAAAAATCCTCCTCCGTAAACACAATCTGTTCCTCTTCCCGCTCTTCCCTGAAAAACTCTCCCAGAGTTGTTCCGAGGCATTGCAGTAAGTCTTCTAACGTTGCGATGGAAGGAGAAGTCATATCTCTTTCTAACTGGGAAATAAATCCCTTACTAAGCTCCGCCCGGTCGGCAAGTTCTTCCTGGGTAAGGCCCTGCTTATTTCTCAATTCTCTAATCTTCTCTCCAAGCTCCATAGGGCATAACTTCACACCTTTCTATTTATACAATAATAAACTTAAAGTTTAGTATAATTAAACTTTCAAAGGGTATTATGGCAGAAAGAAGTGTGCTAGTCAAGAGGGAATTGACTTCTGATTTGCCGCAGGCAAGAGGGACGCTCCCAAAGAGAGAAAATACTGTCCTTTGTATAATATCTAAATTCAGCCCTCTCAAATCCTCCTAATTATAAATTCTGCGTTTGCTCCAACAGCCAACAAACAGCTCCGAAATAGAAAAGATACCCTATATTTGTGGCCTTAGATCGAGGATTGAATGCGAGCCGTTAAGCGAGTATTCAACCCACAGTGACAGAGTCACAAATATAGGGTATCTTTTCTATTTCGGAGCGTCTTTGCCTGCGGCAAATTCAGAATTTAAAATGGTAATTCTTTTCCCTCTTTTCTCCACTGCATAAATTCTGCTGTTGCAGTAAGCAGTACATCAGATGAAGAGTTCAGTGCTGTCTCACAGGAGTCCTGAATTACTCCGATGATAAATCCTACACCTACTACCTGCATGGCGATGTCATTGGAAATTCCGAAAAGGGAACATGCTACAGGGATTAACAGAAGGGAACCTCCGGCGATTCCTGATGCTCCACATGCGGAAAGTGTTGCCAGGATACTTAATATAATGGCTGTTGGAATGCTTACGCTGATTCCCAGTGTATGTGCGGCTGCTAATGTCATTACTGTGATTGTGATAGCCGCTCCGTCCATGTTGATTGTAGAACCAAGTGGAATAGATACAGAATAGTTATCTTTATCTAAGCCCATTTTTTCGCAAAGTTCCATATTTACAGGAATGTTTGCAGCAGAACTTCTTGTGAAGAATGCTGTTAATCCACTTTCTCTTGCACAACGTGAAATTAATGGATAAGGATTTTTCTTAAGGCAAAATCCTACAATAATACCATTTGTGATAAATTCCTGGAATAACATACATCCTACAAGTAAAATGATAAGTTTTCCGTACTGTGTGAAAATGGAAATACCACTTGTGGATACCGCATTAAATACTAAACCTAAAATACCAAATGGTGCAAAGTTGATAATCCAGCGTACTGCCTGGGATACAGCATCGGATGCGTCTGAGAGCATCTGTTTTGTTGCTGGTGAAGACTTTTTAAGAG
>CAVCBH010000064.1:0-4429 GCA_963600375.1 bacterium
CCGCAAATTGTGATGCACATCTTGCAGAAAGCATTTTTCAGACACGCTCTAGTGTGCCGATTATCGGCGCACTAGGTATTTTCCTTCCCCTATTGTATCTCATTTTAGAGAAAATACCAGAGTTTTTTTTACTATTTAATTCATTAAGTAAACTACAGACGAAGCCAGCCCCGGAAGAGAGAAGCCATCCTATATTTGTGCCCTTGGAACGAGGATTGAATGCGAGCGCTTAAGCGAACATTCAACCCACAGTGATAGAGTCACAAATATAGGATGGCTTCTCTCTTTGGGAGCGTCTGTTTTGCCTACGGCAAATTCCTATTTAGATTTAGCTGTTGTAGCTTCACTGGAAGCTTCTGTCGTAGCCTCACTGGAAGCCGCTGTTGTCTCTGTTGCGGCCTCTGTAGATGTGGAATCAGCGCTCTTTAAGGATAACTGAGCCCAAAGTTTCTGATCTACATCTTTACTGTAATCCCATTTCTTTTCGAGCTTTTTAGTCCATTTGTCATATCTCTTCTGGAAAGCTTCGGACTGTTTCTGTTCTTTTAAAGTCTTCTTGTTGCTTGCTGTTTCTTCTTTATCTGTGTAAGCTACAAGTTTAGCGATAACATATCCGTTGTCACATTCTAATACTTTATCTGCAATGTCACCGTCTTTCAGACTTTTCATTGTTGTTTCGAAAGCTTCACCCTCTTCGGATTCGCCTGCTGCGTAAGATTCATCTGTGTTGGAATAATCCTGCTCTTTGGCAACTTTCTTGATGGTCTTCTTGCCACTCTGGATTTCTTTGAGTGCTGCTTCAGCCTTTGCTTTTACAGCCTTTTTCTCTTTCTTACTCATATCAACAGTCTGACCATTGTCATCTGTCTTTGTTGTGGCAAATACAACTCTGTAAATGGTAGACTTTCTTGCTTCATCGTCTGTTACAGTTACTTTTTCTTTGCTTTCAACTTTGTCCTGAACCTTAGAAGCAAGTGTGCTGTCCTCGTAAATCTTCTCTACATCTTCACGAGTTGCTCCACACTCTTTCATTGCCTTCTTACCGGCTTTATCCTGGTAATAAGAAAGTGCGGAATCGCTACACTGCTGTTTTTCCTCATGTGTTAACTTGCAATCATACTTATCTGCCTTTTTGATAAGGATGATGTTCTGTTTTATCTGAGAAATAACCTGTTTCTTTACATATTCTTCAAATGTCTGGTCATTTCCATCATCATCCTGTCCCATGGACATGCTCCAGAAGTCACTTCCGTAATAGCTGCTGTAAGTCTGCTCATACTGTGCGCCAAGCATCTTTGCGTACAGCCATGCTTCCTTTAATGTTACATCTGTTCCGTCATAGCTGAATAAAACTTTATTTCCATCCTGTGTTTTTGTTCCTTTTCCACTGCTTGATGTAGAACAGCCAGTCATAAGACCCATGACCATGATTACTACAAGAACGAGTGAAAGAACTTTTGTTAATTTTGCTTTCATTTTAACCTCCTATAATTTTACACTACGTTTTTTTATTATAGTACAAAAAAAGGAATACAACAAGTAAATTCTGGTTTGTAGAACTAAACAGACGCCGCTACCAGGGATCTCGTAATCGGTTGCTCAAAAAATCAAATAGAAGGAGTATTCTAAGCTTAATTTTGTTCCGTTGCGCTAAACGTTCCATTTTGCCTGATAAAACAACCTTGCTCGAAAACGAGCTCGCAAGGTTACAGTCAAAATTCCACAGCGCAAAGTCACAAAATTCAAGCTTAGAATACTCCTTCTATTTGATTTTTTGAGCAACCTGATAAAGGATATATCTTAGCGGCTGGTTGTTCTAACTTCTACAAAACAGTAAAAAAATTTGGAGATGACATCAGTAGACTTAGAAATTCTCATTTTGCATAAGCTGTTCGTTGGTAACCCATGTAAAGTTAGAATTTATGTTTGAAAGAATTTGGGAATTTCCCAGAAATTCGTGACTACCCAGGAAACGTGATATTAAAGATTGACACATAAACTATCATTATAATATTACGGCAATTTTACAATAATAAGACAGGTTTCAAGCGATGAATGCTTAATCTCTTATCCTTTGAAGAAGTTGAAGATACTGGTTTTGGTGTAATATAACTGAATATAGTTCTTTCTTATCAGTCTCAATGTCAGTCCTTTGAAAAGCAGTATATACCAGAGTTTCTATTCCTTCTGTCTCCATCCTCAAATCTTTTTTAACTGATTTACAGTATTTGGATAAATCAGCCGCTACAAAAATTTTTATCGGATTGCTCGAAAATTATTAGGAAGAACCCCTAAAAAATTTATTGAATTTTGTGACTTTGTGCTGCGGAATTTTGACCATAGAAACTTCGCATTCGTTTCTGCGAAGTTTCTGTTTTATTGGGCAAAATGGAGCGTTTAGCACAACGGAACAAAATCAATAAATTTTTTAGGGGATCTTCTCAATAATCCTTCTGGCAATCCGTCCACAAATTCCTCTGTAGCGGCGTCTGTTCCACAGCCTCACAACCCAGGATTGTCCTGTAGTTTTTGAATTTCTCCAATGATTTCTCTAACTTTCGCAAGCAGGTCTTTCTTCGGTGTTCCGGTGGATTCGAACACAAACACCGGATTCGCCTCTGGTTTTATTTTCATCTTATTGCGGTACTGTTTGAGGAAGTCATCAATTCTTTCAACATCAACTTTAGCGCGTGGGTTCATGGTAAACAGAATCTTGCTTCCTTTTTGCTCGATGGAAAGCAGCCATGCCTGATGGGCTTCTTCTCTGAGAAGGGCTACGTCCATAAGACGAATGAGTGGGGCTGGAGTATCGCCGTAACGATCGGTCATTTCCTCAATCATATCCTCGTATTCTTCCCCTGTCTCGATGGTGGCGATTCGTTTATACCATGAGAGTTTTTCGGATTCGCTCTTGATATAGGTTTCCGGAATGTAGGCATCGATGGAGAGATCAATGGAAGTGGTAAATGTGTCAACTTCCTGTTGTTCACCTTTCATTGTTAATACGGCTTCGTTAAGCATTTTGCAGTAAAGGTCGTATCCCACGGATTCCATATGTCCGGATTGTTCTGCACCGAGAAGATTTCCGGCTCCACGGATTTCCAGATCTCGCATGGCGATTTTGAAACCGCTTCCCAAGTCGGTAAATTCGCGGATAGCTTTTAATCGTTTTTCAGCTTCTTCTTTTAAAATAGAGTTTCTTCTGTACATCAAGAACGCATAGGCGGTACGGTTAGAACGGCCAACACGTCCTCTTAACTGGTAGAGCTGGGAAAGTCCAAATAACTGTGCATCCTGAATGATCATTGTGTTTACATTTGGGATGTCGAGTCCGGTTTCGATGATGGTTGTAGAAACTAACACATCAATTTCTTTGTTGATAAAGCCGGACATAATTGTCTCTAGCTGGCGCTCGCCCATTTGCCCGTGTGCATATTCTACGGTGGCATTTGGCAAAAGTCTTTGCAGTCCTGCTACTACTTCGTCTATATTGTTAACTCGATTATATACATAGTACACCTGCCCGCCTCTGGCAAGCTCTCGTTCGATTGCTTCACGGACAAGTTCTTCATTGTACTCCATAACATAAGTCTGGATTGCGCGGCGGTCTACCGGTGGAACTTCAAGAACGCTCATATCCCGGATGCCGGCAAGGCTCATATGCAGCGTTCGAGGAATCGGAGTTGCAGATAATGCCAGAACGTCAACATCTTTTTTTAACTGCTTAATTTTTTCTTTCTGTTTTACACCAAAACGCTGTTCCTCATCGATGATAAGCAATCCAAGATTCTTATATTTAATGCTTTTTGAGAGAACTTTATGGGTTCCAATCACAATATCAATCGTTCCATTTTTCAGCCCGTCAAAAATGCGTTTCTGTTCCTTTGGCGTGCAAAAGCGAGAAAGCATAGCGATTTCGACTGGGTAATGTTCCATCCTTTCTTTAAAAGAATTGTAATGCTGTTGTGCTAAAATGGTTGTCGGAACAAGATAAACTACCTGTTTGCTGTCCATAACTGCCTTAAATGCTGCACGGATTGCAACTTCGGTCTTTCCATATCCAACATCTCCACAAATAAGACGATCCATGATGCGGTGACTTTCCATGTCACGTTTCGTATCTTCGATCGCACTTAACTGATCTTCTGTCTCCTCATAAGGAAATAATTCTTCAAATTCTTTTTGCCATACGGTATCTTTTCCATAAGCATAGCCTTCTTTTGCCTGCCGCTCCGCATAAAGCTTCACCAAATCTTGTGCCGCAATCTGTACCTGTGATCGGACCCTGCTTTTTGTTTTCTCCCATTCTGTACCGCCAAGCTTATTCAATTTTGGTTTTCTTGCGCTTAAATTCGAATATTTTTGAATGAGTTCAAGCTGGGATGCCGGAACAAATAGATTGCTTGCATCTTTGTATTCAATATTAATA